>NZ_JBKEBL010000099.1:0-1799 GCF_047973135.1 Paracoccus sp. (in: a-proteobacteria) | reverse complement strand
GTTCCACGGCACGGTGCCGTGGAACTCGCAACTGTTCCTGTCGGCGGTCAAGATCGGCCCGGCTTTGGCGGCGGGCTGCACCATCGTCGTGAAAGCATCCGAAGAGGCCCCGGCGCCGCTTCTGGAATTCGCCCGCATCTTCGATCAGGCGGGTTTTCCCAAGGGCGTCCTGAACGTCATTGCCGGGTTCGGCCCGGAATGCGGTTCTATCCTGACCAGTCATCCGAAGGTCGCGCATGTCGCCCGCCCCGGCGCACCCGCGACCGAGCGCCAGCTCGTGCGCAACTCGGCCGAGAACCTAGCCACGACCGCGCTGGAACTGGGTGGAAAGTCGCCCTTCATCGATTTCGAGGATGCCGATATCGACAGCGCGGTGAACGCGCAGGCTTCCGGCATTTTCGCCGCCACCGGGCAAAGCTGCGTCGCCGGAGCCCGGCTGGTCGTGCAGAATTCGATCAAGGATGCGTTTCTGGCGCGTCTGCGCGAAAAGGCCGAAGCAGTGGTGATCGGCGTGCCGGATGACATGGCGACCGAGGTCGGCCCGCTTTGCACATTGCGCCAAAGCGACCATGCGCGATCCCTGATCGCGGAATCCGTGGCACAGGGCGCAAGGCTGATCACCGGCGGAAAACCCCTTGATCGCGATGGCTTTTATTTCCCGCCGACCATCCTCGACTGCTCGGACGCGCCGCAAGCACCCTGCGTCACGCAGGAATTCTTTGGCCCTGTCCTGTCGGTCGTCGGTTTCGATACCGAGGCCGAAGCGGTCGAGATCGCCAACTCCACCGAATTCGGCCTCGCGTCTGGCCTGTTTACCCGCGACCTGACCCGCGCGCATCGGATGATCCGCAAGATCCGCGCCGGCATTGTCTGGGTGAACACCTATCGCGCGGTCAGTCCGGTCGCACCCTTTGGCGGGCACGGCCTGTCTGGGCATGGGCGCGAAGGCGGGCTCGCGGCCGCACTGGATTACACGACCGTCAAAACGGTCTGGCTGCGGACAAGCGACGATCCGATCCCGGATCCCTTTGTCATGCGCTGAAAAAAGAACGCTAGGGAGGAGAACATGACGTCCATCAAACCACCCATCAAAGACCTTGCGATCCCGACCGAGGAGAAGGGGTTCTATGAAGGGTTTTCAAAAGCCGTCGCGCTGGGATCGAAAAGCCTGATTGGCATTCTGATCCTGTGGGCCATCGTCGTTCCGGAAAGTGCCGGTTCGGTCCTGACGAGCATCCGGTCCACCATAGATGCCAATACCGGCACCTGGTACATGTATGTCATGGCCTTCTATCTGGTGGTCTGCGTCGGGCTGGCGCTGTGGCCCGCGACCGGTCGCATCCGTCTGGGCGCGGCCGACAGCCGGCCCGAGTTTTCCGCCTTTTCATGGATCGCCATGATGATCGGCGCCGGCACGGGCATCGGAATGCTGACCTATTCGACCGCCGAGCCGCTTTATCATTTCGCCTCGAACCCGGAAATCATCATGGGGGAAGCGGCTGCCTCGTCGCCGGAAAGTGTGCGTGACGCGCTGAAATGGTCGCTGTTCCATTGGGGGCTTTCGGCATGGGGCTGCTATGGCATGATCGGGCTGGCGCTGGCTTTCTTTGCCTATGTGCGCGGCCTGCCGCTGACCATCCGCTCGGGGCTGACTCCGCTTTTCGGGCGCGCGCTTGAGGGGCCGCTGGGCCATATGATCGACATTGTTTCGGTCATTGCCACCGTCCTGGGGGTCGCCGTGACGCTGGGCTATGGCGTGTCACAATTCGCCGCCGGGATCCACAATATCACCGGAATGG
>NZ_JBKEBL010000128.1:0-31274 GCF_047973135.1 Paracoccus sp. (in: a-proteobacteria) | reverse complement strand
GTGCGCGGCCTTGGCTATTATACCGGCCCGGTCTTCGAGGCCGAACTGACCTTTGAAATCCTTGACGACAAGGGTCGCAAGCGCCAGTTCGGCAGCGTCGCCGGGGGCGGGCGCTATGATGGTCTCGTGGAACGCTTCACCGGGCAGAAGGTCCCGGCCACGGGCGTCTCTATCGGTGTCGACCGTCTGCTGGCCGCGCTGCGCGCCAAGGGGCTGGCGGGAACCGACAGCCACGGCCCCGTCGTCGTCACCGTCATGGACCGCGACCGCATGGGCGACTATCAGGCCATGGCGGCCGAATTGCGCGCCGCCGGCATCCGCGCCGAGGTCTATCTGGGCAACCCGAAAAACTTCGGTAACCAATTGAAATATGCCGACAAACGCAATTCCCCCGTGGCCATCATCCAGGGCGGGGACGAGGCCGCGCGCGGTGTCGTACAGGTCAAGGACCTGATCCTGGGCGCGCGCATCGCCGCCGAGGCAACCCATGAGGAATGGAAATCCCAGCCCGCCCAGACCGAGGTTGCCCGCACGGATCTGGTCGCCGAAGTGCGGCGGATTCTGGGATGATCCGGACATGAGCAAGCCCGAGAAACAGGCCATCGGCCAGCAGATCCTTGCGCGCTTTCGTGCCGCCGGCGCGGCCGAGGTCGCCCCCGATATCCTGCTGCCCGCCGAGACGCTTCTGGATCTTTACGGCGAGGATATCCGCGCCCGCGCCTATGTCACCCAGGACCCGATCCGGGGCGAGGTGATGCTGCGGCCCGATTTCACCGTGCCGGTGGTGCAGATGCATATGGAAAACGGCGCCGAGCCCGCGCGCTACTGCTATCTGGGCGAGATTTTCCGCAAGCAGGACCATGGCGAAACCCGGCCCGACCATCCGCGTGACAACGAATATCTGCAGGTCGGATTCGAGCTTTTCGCCCGCAACGCCGATGCCGATGCCGAGGTCTTCGCGCTGTTTCACGGCATTCTTGCGCCGCTGAAGCTGCAGGCGACGATGGGCGATATGGACCTGCTTCTGGATGCGGTTCGCGCGCTGCCGCTCTCCGGGGCGCGCCGGGCGGCGCTTTTGCACCATATCTGGCGGCCGAAACGCTTTGCCCGGCTGCTGGCGCGGTTTTCCGCCCCGCCCGCGCCGCGCGATTTCACGGATGCATCCGCGCCATGGACCGGGCTGCGCAGCCCGCAGGAAATGCAGGCCCGCATCGACCGGCTGCAGGCCGATGCGCTTGAGCCGCCCCTGGCCCCGGAATGGGCCGCGCGGCTGGAGCGGCTCTTCTCCATTCAGGCCCCGGCGCCCGAGGCGCTGCGCCAGCTCAGCGCCGTAGTGGCCGAAATCCCCGCGATCACCGAGGCGGTCGACCGGCTGGAGCGCAATCTTGTGCTGCTGTCAGATCGCGGCATCGACGTGGGCGCGATCCATTTTGACGCCAGCCACGGCCGGCACACGATGGAATATTACGATGGCATGACCTTCAGCTTCGCGGCGCCGGGCCGTGCGGACTGGCCGCCGGTCGCCTCGGGTGGGCGCTATGACGCGCTGACGGCGGTGCTGGGGCAGGCGCAGGGCCGGGCCATTCCGGCGGTGGGCGGCATCATCCGCCCGGGCCTTGTCCATGAACTGGGGGGCCAGATCCTGGCGAATGTGGCATGATCCGGCTGGGGGTGCCGTCCAAGGGGCGGCTGATGGAGCAGACCTTCGAGTGGTTCGCCGCCCGCGGCGTCAGGCTGTCGCGCGCGGGGTCGGACCGCGAATATGCCGGCCGGGTCGAGGGCGCCGGGAATGTTGCGCTGGTCCTGATGTCGGCGGGCGAGATCCCGCGCGAATTGCAGGCCGGCCGCATCCATCTGGGCGTGACCGGCACCGACCTGATCCGCGAAAAGCTGGCCGGCTGGCGCGATGTTGTGACGGAAATCGCGCCGATGGGCTTTGGCCATGCCGACCTGATCCTTGCCGTGCCCGAATGCTGGATCGATTGCGACGGGTTGGACGATTTCGCCTCGATCTGCCGCGATTTCCGCGCCGCGCATGGGTTCCGGCTGCGGATTGCGACGAAATATCACCGGCTGGTCCGCGCCTGGCTGTCCTCGCAAGAGGTTGCGGATTATCAGCTTGTGGACAGTCAGGGCGCGACCGAGGGCACGGTGGCCAACCAGACCGCCGAGGCCATCGCCGACATTACCAGCTCTGGTGCGACATTGCACGCGAACAACCTGAAAATCCTGTCCGGGGAACCGATCCTGCGGTCACAGGCGACGCTGTTCGCCAGCCTTGGTGCGCCTGCGGACGAGATTGCCCGCTTTGCTACGCTGATCGGGGTGTAAGGGCGCGCGGGCTACAGCCCGACCAGCGCACGGGCAAAGTCCTTGGCGTCGAAGGCGTCCAGATCGTCGATCTGCTCGCCCACGCCGATGGCATGGATCGGCAGCCCGAACTTGTCGGCCAGCGCGACCAGAACCCCGCCGCGCGCCGTGCCGTCAAGCTTGGTCATCACAAGACCGGACACATCGGCCAGCTTGCGGAACGTTTCGACCTGGCTCAGCGCGTTCTGGCCCGTGGTCGCGTCCAGCACCAGCAGGGTATTATGCGGGGCCGACGGATCCTTTTTGCGGATCACGCGGACGATCTTGGCCAGTTCCTCCATCAGATCCTGGCGGTTCTGCAACCGCCCCGCCGTGTCGATCATCAGCAGATCGGCCCCGTCCGCCTCGGCCCGTGTCATGGCGTCAAAGGCAAGGCTGGCCGGATCCGACCCTTGCGCGGCGACCATCACCGGCACGCCTGCGCGCTGCCCCCACACCTGCAACTGTTCCACGGCAGCGGCGCGAAACGTATCGCCCGCCGCGATGACCACATTCTTGCCCGCCGCCCTGAACTGGCTGGCCAGCTTGCCGATGGTCGTCGTCTTGCCGGATCCGTTGACGCCCACGACCAGCACCACCTGCGGCTTTTTCGGATAAAGCGGCAGAGGCCGCGCGACCGGGTCCATGATCCGGGCGATTTCATCGGCCAGCAATTCCTTCAGTTCCGTGGATGACACCCGCCGTCCCATCCGCCCCTCGGCGATATTGGCGGTCACGCGCAAAGCGGTCTCGACCCCCAGATCGGCCTGAACCAGCATATCCTCCAGATCTTCCAGCATCCCGTCGTCCAGCGCGCGGCGCGGTTCATCGGGGCGGTCCTCGCCGCGACCGAACAGGCGACCGACGATGCCGGATGAGGGCGGCGATGATTCGGGTTGCGGGGGGTGCCGTTCAGCGGGTTGCCGGGCGGTGGCCCCCGCCTGGCCCTCGCCGACAATATCGTCCAGTCCCTCGCCGATCTTGGACGAAGACCGGGTCAGCCTGTCGCGCAGTTTCGTGAAAAACGACATATCCGCATCCTTCGTGGTCCGCGCAAACCTAGTCGTTTCGGACGTCGAGGAAAAGCGGAAGAACCCGCCGTACCGGTTCCGGGCGGGAACCGGCACGGCCTTAGAAATCTATCTTCAGCCCGATGACATTGGCGTTGGTCGCGCCCCGCATGCTGCCCAGTGTTTCACCCGCGCCCGAGCGGTGGTGCAGCCGCCAGAACAGCGTATAGCGTGACGTGGGTGATGTTTTGAAATCCAGCCCCGGCCCCAGATAGAACAGCAGATGCGCATCCCGGCCGGGCTTGCTTTCCTGAAGGGTCAGTTCCCGCCCCGGCTGCGCTGCGGTGACATAGCTTAGCCCGACCGTCATCTGCGGCGCGACATACAGATTGTCCAGCAGCCGGATATCGTTCAGGCGGCCAACCGTGCCGCTCCACAGCTCGGCCGTGGTTCCCTCGCCGAAACGCGCGGCGGCCCCGGCCTCATAGCCAAGCAGCAAGGGTCCGACGCGATAGATGAACCGCTGAATACCGGCCCCGACGATATAATTATCCTCATAGGTAGCACCGGGCACGTTCAGGCTTGCACCGATTTTCTCGTCCACAAGCCGCCCTCCCATGATCATCACCTTCCCGAGCCGGGGTTGTAGCCACTCACGGGCGCTGACCGGCGCGGCGGACAATCCCGCTGCAAGGAATGCGGCCAAAAGGCCGCGCCATACGGCTTTCTCCCGATCACGGCCCCGACAACGTAGTGACATGTTTTTTCTCCGAACCGGTTCACCGGATAAAACTGGCCCATCCGATAGCCATTATCCCGGCAAAGGGGAATAGCCCGCCGCCGATTTCGCGAAATTCGCGGCCTGGACCTTAACCCGAGGCGGTTTCGGCAGCGACCTGTGCGGCGGATTTGCGGCCCCGTTCGGTGGCGGATTTCAACTGCCCGCAAGCGGCCATGATATCCTCGCCTCGCGGGGTGCGGATCGGGCTGGCATAGCCTGCCTTGTGAACGATATCGGCGAATGCCTCGATCCGCTCCCAACCCGAGCGGCGATAGGGCGCGCCAGGCCATTCGTTGAAGGGAATCAGGTTGATCTTGGCGGGGATTCCGCGGATCAGCCGGACAAGGCGGCGGGCGTCGTCATCACTGTCGTTCACGCCGTCCAGCATCACATATTCAAAGGTGATTCGTTCGCTGTTCGACAACCGGGGATAGTCGCGCAGCGCGCCCAGAAGCGTGTCGATATTCCAGCGCTTGTTGATCGGCACCAGCCTGTCACGCACCTCGTCGGTGGTGGCGTGAAAGCTGACGGCCAGCAGGCAGCCGATTTCCCCGGCCGTGCGCGCGATTTCGGGAACCACGCCGCTGGTGGACAGGGTGATGCGGCGGCGCGACAGCGTCAGGCCCTCATTGTCCATGACGACCTTCATCGCGTCGCGCACGGCTTCGAAATTATACAGCGGCTCGCCCATGCCCATCAGCACCATGTTGCTGACCAGCCGGGTTTCGTCCTTTGGCTCGCCGGGTTTCGGCCATTCGCCCAGATCGTCGCGTGCCACCATCAACTGCCCGACGATCTCGGCCGGGGTCAGGTTGCGCACCAGTTTCTGCGTGCCGGTATGGCAAAAGGAACAGGTCAGCGTGCAGCCCACCTGACTGCTGACGCACAGCGTGCCTCGCCCTTCTTCAGGGATATAGACCGTCTCGACCTCGTGTCCGCCGGCGATCCGCAACAGATATTTGCGCGTGCCATCGGTGCTGACCTGACGGGTCATGATTTCGGGCAAGGCGATTTCGAATTTTTCGGCCAGCAGGGCGCGATAATCCTTGGCCAGATTGGTCATCTGCCCGAAATCCCGCAGCCCCCAGTGATAGACCCACTGCCAGACCTGCCCGACGCGCATCTTTGCCTGCCGTTCAGGCGTGCCTGCCGTAATCAGCGCCTCGCGCAACTGGTCGCGGGTCAGTCCGACAATATTCACCCGCCCGCTGTCAGGCAGCTTGCGGGGAATGGTCAGGACATCCTGCGTGATGGGGGCGGACATGGGCGTTTCCGGGCTTGCGAATGAAGGACCTGCACATAGGCCATGACGGGCCGGAAATCAATCGGCCCCCGTCGCCCGTCATTCCGGCCTGCCGATTCTACTGGCAGTGCGCCTTTGCAGCGTTCGTGGCCGCGGTGATTCCCGACAGGCTGAACGTGTCCTTGGTGTTTGTCCCGCGCGAGGACCGGGCACTGACCACGGCGCTGGATCCGGCGCGCAGCGCACTGATCAGCTTGCCATCCTCGGCTGCACCACCGGTCCAGGCATTTTCACCCTCGGTGAACAGATTGAACTTCTGTCCGCCGATATCGACCTCGACCGCCGAATCGGGGGCAAAGGGATAACCGCCGGTAAACGAGACTTCACCGTTCTCGCCCGGACGATAGGCAACATACAGCCGGATATCGCCGCGCGTCACCTGCACCTCTTTGCCGTCCCTGGTGTTCACCGTCGATTTCGGCGGCGAAACAGCCCAGCATTCCTTGGGGTTGCTGCCTGCGAAAATGGTCCAGTCGCCCTCGGTCGCCACGACATTGGTCGATTCCTGCGCACCTGCCGCGCCAAGTCCCGCCGCAAGGAAAAGGGTTGCCGCCACGCAGCGCAGCGTCTTATTCTTCATGCTCTGGCCTCCTGCCATGTCATCGCCGAATTTTCCCGGCGTTTTTCCCGATTGTTACGGCCTTTTCAACCTTCTC
The DNA here is from genome assembly GCF_047973135.1 of Paracoccus sp. (in: a-proteobacteria). Classification (GTDB taxonomy): domain Bacteria; phylum Pseudomonadota; class Alphaproteobacteria; order Rhodobacterales; family Rhodobacteraceae; genus Paracoccus. The sequence continues at coordinate 25,175 of NZ_JBKEBL010000128.1, read as the reverse complement.
TGGTCAGGATAACGAATTTCATTGCGCGAAAAAGGGCTGAAGGCTGAAAATCGCGCAAATGTCAGGGGGGAAATTTACGATGCGGTCAGCCGAAATGATCGAGTTGTGGCGTGGGGGACTGTGCGAAAGCCGACATTCCGGTCATGCCGTCATCTGCGACAGCAGGGGTGTGGTCGAAGCCTGGGGCAAGCCCTCGACCGTGATCTATCCGCGATCATCGTGCAAGATGATGCAGGCCCTGCCGCTGGTCGAAAGCGGTGCGGCGGACGCGGCGGGTCTGGGCGAGCGGCAGCTTGCGCTGGCCTGCGCCAGCCATAACGGCGCGCGGATGCATGTCGATGGCGTCGCCGACTGGCTGGCCACGCTGGATATGGGCGATGCCGATTTGCGCTGTGGCGGCCATATGCCGCGCGATCCTGACGAAAACCGGCGGCTGATCTGCTCGGATGAAAAACCCTGCCAGTTGCACAATAACTGCTCGGGTAAACATGCGGGCTTTCTGACCCTGAACCGCCATCTGTCGGGCGGGCCGGAATATGTCGAACAGGATCATCCCGTCCAGAAGGCCGTAAAGGCCGCCTTTCAGGAACTGACGGGCGAGACCTCGCCAGCGACGGGCATCGACGGCTGCTCGGCTCCGAATCACGCCTGCACGGTCGAGGGGCTGGCCCGCGCGATGGCCCGTTTCGCCAATCCGGGCGATGACGCGCGAGGGCGGGGGATGAGGCGGCTGGTCGATGCGATGCGCGCCCATCCCGAACTGGTGGCGGGCGAAGGGCGTGCCTGCACCGAACTGATGCGCGCCATGGACGGCAATGTCGCCGTCAAGACCGGGGCCGAGGGCGTCTTTGTCGCCATTCTTCCCCGGCAGGGCCTTGGCATTGCGCTGAAGATCTGTGACGGCGCGTCCCGTGCCAGCGAGGCGGCGATCACCGCGATTCTGTTGCATCTGGGACTTTTGTCGCCCGACATGCCGGTGGTCGCAAAATACCTGACCGGCCCGCTGACGAACTGGCGCGGCATCAAAACCGGGGAAATGCGCCGATCCGACGGCTTTCCGGGCTGAGCCGTCACGATCCTGTCGCGATTGCCAGCTTGGCCTGTGGCAGGCAGGGTGCCCATCCCCCGATGCGCCCGCCCCGGAACCGGCCGCCACAGGGAAGCGTGCCGGATACCGGCATCAGACAGCGGGCGAATGCCCCGAAGGTTGCATCGCGTAAGCATCCAGCGCCTGCGCGATCATCCGCGTCAGGGGGCGCCCCGCGCGTGTGATTTTCAGGCCCTGCGGGCCGGTGCTGATCATCTCGCCAAAGCGGTCTTTCAGCGGCGCGAAAAGACGCTCCAGCCTGTCCGGGGTCATGCCGTGTTCGCGGATGAATTCCGGCGCGTCGATGGCGAAATCGCACATCAGCGCTTCGATCATCCTGCCGCGCCAAAGGTCATCGGCGGTAAAGGCATGACCGCGCGTGACTGGCAGCCTGCCGTCGCGGATCGCGGCAGTATAGGCGCCGGTGGCCGGGGCGTTCTGGGCATAACCCTGAGGGAAACGCGAAATCGACGACGCGCCCAGACCGATCAGCACCTCGGCGCGGTCATCGGTATAGCCCTGAAAATTGCGCCTTAACCGGCCCGCCACGCTGGCCTGCGCCAGACTGTCATGCGGTCGGGCGAAATGGTCGATGCCGACGGGCAGATAGCCATCGGCGTCGAACAGCATGGCGGCGGTTTCGAACAGGCTCAGCCGCGTCTCGTTGTCCGGCAGCGCGTCCTCGGGGATCATCACCTGCCGTTTCGACATCCAGGGCACATGGGCATAGCCATACAGCGCCACCCGGTCCGGCCCCAGTGCCAGCAACTTTTGCACCGTGTCGGCGATGCGCACCGGGCTTTGATCGGGCAGACCGTAAAGGATGTCGGCATTCAGGCTGGGGATACCGTGAGAGCGAATCAACCGTACGGCGAGTTCGGTCATCTCGAAACTTTGTTCGCGACCGATGGTTTTCTGGATCTCGGGGTGGAAATCCTGCACCCCGACCGAGGCGCGATTCATGCCTGCGCGGGCCAGCGCCGCCATGCGCGGGGCGTCGATTTCCGAGGGATCGATCTCGACCGAAAACTCGCCGTCGCGAGTCATCGGGAATGCCTCGAAGATCGCGCCGGACAGCCGCGCAATCAGATCGGGCGACAGCAGGGTAGGGGTGCCGCCGCCCCAATGCAGGCGCGACAGGCTGACCGGCCCAAGCCTTTGGCGCAGATCAGAAAGCTCGGCCAGAACGGTGCCGACATAATCGCGAACCGGCTGCATCGACTGGGTGCCCTGTGTCCGGCAGGCGCAGAACCAGCACAGCCTGCGACAAAACGGCACATGAACATACAGCGATATGGCGGCACCGGCAGGAATGGCACCCAGCCAATCCCCGACAATGCTGCAATTCACACTGGGTTTGAACTGGGTCGCGGGGGGATAACTGGTATAGCGCGGTACCCGCGCGTCAAAGAGTCCCAACCGCCTGAGTTGCGAAATCATGCTCATGCGGGTATTTTTAGCGGGTGATGAGCCTACTCGCATTGACCCAAATCAACCAGATTCCGCCGCAGCACATGCTGGCCACGGCGCGCTGCGCCGAGTGCCCGATCCGCGAACGCGCTGTCTGTTCGCCCTGCAATACGGACGAGCTTGAGGCGCTTGAAGAGATCAAGTTCTATCGCAGTTTCGAGGCTGGCCAGACGATTGTCTGGGAAGGCGACCGGATGGATTTCGTGGGTTCGGTGGTCTCGGGCGTGGCGACGCTGACGCAGACGCTGGATGACGGGCGCACGCAGATGGTCGGGCTGTTGCTGCCCAGTGATTTTCTGGGCCGACCTGGGCGTGAGCAGGTGGCCTATAACGCGATCGCCACGACCAAGGTGCTGCTGTGCTGTTTCCGCCGCAAGCCCTTTGACCAGATGCTGTGCAAGACGCCACGCATCGCCCACCGCCTGCTGGAAATGACGCTGGACGAACTGGATGCGGCGCGGGAATGGATGCTGCTTCTGGGGCGCAAGACCGCGCGCGAAAAGATCGCCTCGTTCATCGCCATCATCGCCCGGCGCGAGGCGGCGATGAAACATGCCCGCGCGGGCGGCCGGATGGAAATCGAATTGCCGCTGACCCGCGAGGCGATGGCCGATTATCTGGGCCTGACGCTGGAAACCGTCAGCCGACAGGTGAACGCGCTGAAGCGCGAGGGCGTGATCGAACTACAGGGCAAGCGTGGCGTGGTCCTGCCCGATTTTGCCCGGCTGGTCGAGGAATCGGGCGACGATTCGGATGGCGGCTGGATAAGCTGACCCGCGCTGCGCGCGAAGGCGGGCACCGGCAAGGATGCCCGCCGCCAGAAATACCGCCGAAATCTAGCGCGCCATGAACACCGGCACCTTGGCTTTTTCCAGCATGTTGCGGGTCGCGCCGCCCAGAATCGCCTCGCGGAACCGCGAATGGCCATAGGCACCCATGACGATCAGATCGGCGTCGATTTCCAGCGCGCGGCGGATCAGTTCATCGCTGATCGAGGGTTCGGTCCGGGCCAGCACGGCGATTTCGGCATGGACCCCGTGCCGTGTCAGCATCTGGGTCAGTGCCCCGCCGGGATCTGACCGTTCCGGCCCGCTGCGGCGCGGGTCGATCACGGTAATTTCGACGCTTTTCGCCTTTTTCAACGAGGGCAGGGCGCGGCGAATGGCGGCCAGAGCCTCGGTGGACTGGTTCCAGGCGACCAGAATCTTGTTCGGCACCTCGACGGGCAGTCCGTTCTCGGGGATGACCAGAACCGGGCAGCCGCCTTCGAACAGCGCGGCCTCGGTCACGGCTTCGGCATCGCCAGGCGCATCGGCACCATAGGGGCGGGCCAGCACCGTCAGGTCGGAAAACCGTGCCCGCATCCCGACCAGATTCGCCAGACCGCCAAGCTGCGCCACCGCCGATTCCGCCGACCATTTCAGATCGGTCGCCCCTGCCAGATGATCGCGGACCTGCTTTTCCAGCGTCTCGGCGCTTTCCATCGCGTTGTCGATGGTTTCCTGATAAGCATAGGCGCTGCCGCCGGGGAAATAATACCCCGCCTGGCTGTGATCGACACCGATGCACAGGATTTCCAGATGCCCGTCATCGCGCACCGCAAGCTGCGCGGCCGCGTCAAGTTGCGTCATCTGCCTTATGTCAGACAGGACCGTAAGTATCGTCTTGTAAGCCATTTTTCCGCCTCCTGGTTTCATCGTCGCTGTCACGTTCGACCTTGGGTCGATCCACCGGCACTTTGTACCGCGCCGGGCCGCCGCCCCTTGATGCAGATCAAGGTGGTTTGACTTTGACCGACCTATCCCCTTGGCATGGGACAGCCGCTCACGGTTTCGCGATTCGCGAAGGCGCGGGCGGTGCCTGCCAATGCGACACGGGGAAACCATGTGGAATTATATTAAGCTGATCTTGCTGGGGGCGGTCGCTGTCGCGGCCGCGATCGGCGCGAATCTCGCGCATGATCTGGCCTATATGGTGAACGCGCTGACGATCATGCTGGTCGCCGCAGTGATGTTCATCCGGACATTGCGCCACATCGACGAGCCGGTCGTCCAGCCCAATGCCAATGAATACATGGACGGAGTCGTGCGCGCGGGCGTGATCGCCACCGTTCTGTGGGGGGTGGTCGGTTTCCTTGTCGGCGTCTTTATCGCCTTTCAGCTTGCCTTTCCGGTGCTGAATTTCAGCGAACTGACACATGGCTATCTGAATTTCGGCAAGCTGCGCCCGCTTCATACCAGCGCGGTGATCTTTGCCTTTGGCGGCAATGCGCTGATCGCGACCTCTTTCTATGTGGTCCAGCGGACCTCGGCGGCGCGGCTGTGGGGCGGCAATGCCGCATGGTTCGTTTTCTGGGGCTATCAGCTTTTCATCGTCCTTGCGGCGTCGGGCTATATTCTGGGGGCCACCCAGTCCAAGGAATATGCCGAGCCGGAATGGATCGTTGACTGGTGGCTGACGACGGTCTGGGTCGTTTATCTGGCGGTGTTCCTGGGCACCATCGTCAAGCGCAAGGAACCCCATATCTACGTCGCGAACTGGTTCTACCTGTCTTTCATCGTGACCATCGCGATGCTGCACATCGTCAACAACCTGTCCCTGCCGGTCAGCGTTTTCGGCAGCAAATCGGTGCAGGTGTTCAGCGGCGTGCAGGATGCAATGGTGCAATGGTGGTATGGCCATAATGCCGTGGGCTTTTTCCTGACCGCCGGGTTTTTGGGGATGATGTATTACTTCATCCCCAAACAGGCCGAGCGTCCCGTCTATAGCTACAAGCTGTCGATCATCCATTTCTGGGCGCTGATCTTTCTGTATATCTGGGCCGGTCCGCACCATCTGCATTATACCGCGCTGCCCGACTGGGCCTCGACGCTGGGGATGGTGTTCTCGATCATGCTGTGGATGCCAAGCTGGGGTGGCATGATCAACGGGCTGATGACCCTGTCGGGCGCATGGGACAAGCTGCGCACCGATCCGGTGATCCGCATGATGGTTGTCGCTGTCGGCTTCTATGGCATGTCAACCTTCGAAGGCCCGATGATGTCGATCAAGGCCGTCAACAGCCTGTCGCATTACACCGACTGGACCATCGGTCATGTCCATTCCGGCGCGCTTGGCTGGAACGGCATGATCACCTTTGGCGCGCTGTATTACCTGACGCCGCGCCTGTGGGGCAGGGAACGGCTGTATTCGACCACGCTGGTGAGCTGGCATTTCTGGCTGGCGACCATCGGGATCGTCCTTTACGCGTCGTCCATGTGGGTGACAGGCATCATGGAGGGTCTGATGTGGCGCGAGGTCGATGCTCAGGGCTTCCTTGTCAACGCCTTTGCCGACACCGTTTCCGCCAAATTCCCGATGTATGTCGTCCGGGCCTTGGGCGGGGTGCTGTATCTGATGGGCGGGCTGATCATGGCCTATAATCTGTGGGCCACCGTCGCCAAACAGCCCAAGGCGCATACCACCGCAATTGCCGTGCCGGCCGAATAAGGGATCAGAACCATGGCAATTCTGGAAAAACACAAGATCCTCGAAAGGAACGCCTCTTTGCTGCTGGTCTTTTCCTTTCTGGTCGTCACCATCGGCGGCATCGTCGAGATCGCACCGCTGTTCTATCTGCAAAACACCATCGAAAAGGTCGAGGGCGTGCGCCCCTATACCCCGTTGGAATTGCAGGGCCGCGATGTCTATATCCGCGAAGGCTGCTATGTCTGCCACAGCCAGATGATCCGCCCGATGCTGGACGAGGTCGAACGCTATGGCCATTACAGCCTTGCGGCGGAATCGATGTATGACCATCCGTTCCAGTGGGGCTCGAAACGCACCGGGCCGGATCTGGCGCGTGTGGGCGGGCGCTATTCGGATGAATGGCATATCGACCACCTGACAGACCCGCAATCGGTGGTGCCGGAATCGATCATGCCGAAATACGGGTTCCTGTCGAAGCGGGTGATTGGCACCGAACACGCCACGCAGCGACTGACGGCGGATGCGCGGGTCGGCGTGCCCTATAATGACGAGATGATTGCCGCCGCCGCCGCCGATCTGCGCGCGCAGGCCGATCCCGATGCAGATGCCTCGGGGCTTGAGGAACGCTATCCCGGCGCGCAGCAGCGCAATTTCGACCGTCAGCCAGAACTGACCGAAATGGATGCGCTGGTCGCCTATCTTCAGGTTCTGGGCACGATGGTCGATTTCTCGACCTTCAGCCCCGATGAACCGCGCTGAGGAGGGGACGATGGAACATTACAGCCTGCTGCGACAATTCGCCGACAGCTGGATGCTGCTGCTTCTGACCGGCTTCTTCGTGGGCGTGGTCCTGTGGGCATTTCGCCCCGGATCGCGGCAGGAACAGCAGGAAGCCGCCGAAAGCATCTTTCGTCACGAGACCCGCCCCGCCGCCGCGGTGGAAAAACAGGAGCGCCGCTGATGGCCGAAGATAACGACAGGGACGCCGCCCCGACCGCTGGCGACGCGCCGCAGCCGGTGAAACGCGCCGCCCCGCAACGGCGCGACAGGGGCCGTCACGGGACGAAAATGCACGAGGTGCCCTCGACCGGGCATGAATGGGACGGCATTACCGAATATGACAACCCCATGCCCCGCTGGTGGCTGTGGACCTTCTATGCCTGTATCGTCTGGGCGATCGGCTATATGCTTGCCTATCCCGCGCTGCCGCTGGTCAGTTCGGCCACGCAAGGAATGCTGGGCACGAATTACCGCAAGGAGGTCGCGTCGGAAATCGCGCGGGTCGATGCCGCCAATGCGCCGATCGAGGACCAGATCACCCAGGTCGCGCTGGACGAAATTCCCGCGAACGAGGAATTGTTCAACTTTGCCAAAAATGCCGGAGGTGCCGTGTTCCGGACCTGGTGCGCGCAGTGCCACGGCTCGGGTGCGGGCGGGAACCGGGGTTATCCGAACCTGCTGGACAATGACTGGCTGTGGAGCGGGACGCTGGACGAAATCCACCTGACCATCCAGCACGGCATCCGCGACCCCCAGGATCCCGACACGCGCTATTCCGAAATGCCACGTTTCGGCACGGATGAGCTGCTGGATGACGAACAGATCGGACAGGTGGTCGATTACGTTCTGGCCATGGCCAAACAGCCGCATGACGCAGCCGCCGCCGCATCCGCCGCGCCTGAAGGCAAGGTGGTTTATGACGACAACTGCGCCTCGTGCCACGCCGAGGACGGCACCGGCGATCACGCGCAGGGTGCGCCGAACCTGACCGACGCGGTGTGGCTGTTTGTCGCGAATAACGCTCCGGATGTGGCCTCTGTGACCAAAATCGTCCACGATGGGCCATTCGGCGTCATGCCGTCCTGGACCGGACGCCTCAGCGAAGCCGAGATGCGCGAGGTTGCCGTTTACGTACACGGTCTGGGTGGCGGCGAATAAAAGCCGCCCGGATCATCCCGGTTTCACGCCCGTCAAACGGCGTGAAAGCGGCCGCCCCCTTCCTGTTCGCGCGTTCCTTGGGGGCGGCCAGCCTGAATAATGGCAGGTCGGTGCAGTTTCGCAAGCCCGGCCTGCCAAATTGTCGTGCCGTGGGGTGTCGTGCCGTGGGGGCACCGGACCCGGCGACAGGTTCAGGGAATAGGCCGCGTCAGCCCGCCAGCTCGCCCCGCAGCGAATTGGGCGCGCTGGCCACGATACGGACCTGCACCAGATCGCCGATCTGCGCATCCGGCGCATCCACAAAGACCGAATGCAGATAATCTGACTTGCCGACCATCTGTCCCGGCCGGCGGCCCTGTTTCTCGAACAGGACGCCAAGGGTGCGGCCCACCATTGCCTCCTGCGCGGCCCTTTGCTGGCGCGTCAGCAGCGCCTGCAATTCCTGCAACCGGGCGTCGGCGATGCTGCTGTCTACCTCGGGGCGGTCATAGGCGGGGGTGCCGGGGCGGGGCGAATATTTAAAACTGAAGGCGGTGCCGAAATTCACCATCTCGATCAGGCGCAGCGTGTCGGCATGATCGCCGTCGGTCTCACCGGGAAAGCCGACGATGAAATCGCTGGTCAGCATGATGTCGGGCCGAGCGGTGCGGATGCGGTCGATCAGGCGCAGATACTGATCCGCCGTATGCTTGCGGTTCATGGCCTTCAGGATGCGATCACTGCCCGATTGCACGGGAAGGTGCAGATAGGGCATCAGTTGCGGCACGTCGCGATGCGCCTCGATCAGGTCGTCGGCCATGTCATTGGGATGGCTGGTGGTATAGCGGATCCGGTCCAACCCGCCGATTTCGGCAAGGGCACGTATCAGTCGGCCAAAGCCCCATTCGCGCCCGTCCTCGCCCACGCCATGCCAGCCATTGACGTTCTGTCCCAGCAAGGTGATCTCGCGCACGCCGCGCGCCACAAGATCGCGGGCCTCGCGCAGGATGCGTTCGACGGGGCGGCTGACCTCGGCCCCGCGCGTATAGGGAACGACGCAAAAGGCGCAGAACTTGTCGCAGCCTTCCTGTACCGTCAGAAAGGCCGCAGGCGCGCGGCGCGTGGCGCGGCGTTCGGGCAGGTGGTCGAATTTGTCCTCTTCGGGAAAGTCGGTGACGATCCTGGGTGCTTCGCCTCGCAGCATTGCGGGCAGGCGATGATAGGCCTGCGGCCCCACGACCAGATCGACCAGAGGCATGCGGCGGGTGATTTCCTCGCCCTCGGCTTGTGCCACGCAACCTGCCACACCGATTGTCAGATCGGGCTTTTCCGCTTTCAGGGGTTTCAGCCGCCCCAGATCGGAATACAGCTTTTCCGCCGCCTTTTCGCGAATATGGCAGGTGTTCAGCAGCACCATATCGGCCTCGGCCTGATCCTCGGTCAGGCGATAGCCCTCATCAGCCAGCGCCTCGGCCATGCGCTGGCTGTCATAGACGTTCATCTGGCAACCATAGGTCTTGATGAACAGCTTTTTCGGTGCTGCGGAATGATCGGTCATAAGCGGCTGTCCTTGGGATTGCGGCGCTATAGCGCAAAGCCGCCCGCAAGGAAAGCCGCCACTTCAGGCCAGGACCAGCGGATCGCCCCATTCGTCGCCGGTGGTGGCAGGCTGAGGCGTATAGGGGTCGGCGACATCCTGAAAACCGTTGCCGGTTGACAGTGCCACCCGTCGCTCGCCATTATTTCCATAGGCCAGAATGTCATCCATCCCGTCGCCATTGACATCAGTCAGCATCCGGTCGTGATCGATCGCGTTCCAGCCCTGTTCGCTGCCGTAATCGCCCGACCAGGTTGCGACCGGCTGAAGGCCCGAGCCGTTCGACAGCGCGACCAGCACGCCGCTGCTGCCAAAGCCCACCACATCGTCCCTCCCGTCGCCATTCACATCACCAACCGCGCGGTCGTGCCAGCCAACCTGCCAGCCGCCACTGTGAATGCTGAAATCGGGCATCCACATCCGGGCTTCCTGAAAAGAGCTGCCGTCGGACAACGAGACCAGAACGCCCTGATCGCCGAAGCCGACGACATCCTCCAACCCGTCGCCATTCATGTCGCCCACCAGCCGCTCGTGCTGGTCGGTGCGCCAGCCGTTATTATAGGCATAATCGCCGATCCAGACCGAGGCACCGTCAAAGCCGGTGCCGTTCGACAGTGCGACCACAACGCCGTCGCTGCCGAACCCCACCACATCCGCGCGCCCGTCGCCATTCACATCGCCCACGCGCCGCTGATGCTGGTCGGTGCGCCAGCCCTGAGCCGCGCTGAAATCGGCCAGACGCAATTCTGCCTGCTGGAAAGAACTGCCGGTGGACAGCGATGTCAGCACGCCGGCTTCGCCAAAGCCCACGACATCCTCCATCCCGTCGCCATTCACATCAGCCACCATCCGTTCATGTTGGCCGATGCGCCAGCCACCATTGTCATAGCCGTAATCGGCGATCCACAGCCCGGCGGGCCCAAAGCCGCCATCGCGAGAGGGTGTGACACTGACCCCGGAATCGGTGAAATCGACCAGATCCGCGCGGCCGTCATTATTCACGTCGCCAGCTTCGTGAATATTGCGATCCCTGCTCCAACTCTCGCCGGCGGCGGGAAAATCGTCGGTCAGATACTGGCGATGCAGCCAGCCCTCGTAGGTCGGGTTAACGATGGCATCGCCATTGTCGTCATAGCCGTTGAACAGCGCCCGGTCATGCACCAGATAGGCGCGAAATACCTCGCGCGCGGCGTTTATCTCGACTTCGGACAGGTTGGGGGCAAGGTTGCTGACGCCGTAATCGACATAGCCATCCGTGTCGGCAGTGCTGACACCCGCCGCCGCCGCATCCACGAACAGCGCGCCGTGGATATGGTCGGAATGGTCCGAGGCGATATGCACCGATTCGTGATCCTGCCGCATCACCCGGTCGGGCTGATGCTGGTCGATCAGCGTTTGCAGTACTTGCGTCAGCTCTGCGCGGTCATAGGTGCTGGCCCCCTCGACCGTCGCCATGCTGTCCATCGTGCCGTTCCACAGCTTTTCAAGGCTGGCAAAATCGCGGGTTCCACTGCCGTCGCCATTCGGCATGCCGTCGGGAAGGCGCAGGAAATACAATCGTATCTGCGGCTGGTCTTGCAGATAATTGCTGACAATCTGAAAATCCTGCTCGCCCGCATCGACAGTCACAGTCTCTTCGACCCATGCATCCGAGCCGGTCATCGCAGAATAGGCCGCCCGCGCGCCCTCTTCCCGGCCCTGCCAATATGTAGCGTCGGAATTGCCGGCATCGCCAGCGGTCAGATAGACGGTCGCATGCGCGTGTCCGGCGGCGATTACGTTGCTGATATCGGGATTCATGAACAGCAGATCGTCATCGATATGCGCGACGACGCTCATGTTACGGATGGCTCCGTCGCCATTGCGGTCTGTCAGGTCCGGCATTGCGGCTCTCCTTTATCAAATGTCGCTGTTCGGGGTCCGGGCCGGATTGGTGCCTGCGACGCCGCAGGCTTGCGGCGCTGCCAGGGGGTTGCCCCGGTCCGAAAAGCGGATTGCAAAATGCCCTCACGTAACCACACGGTCCGGGTCTGGTGCCCTCCGGATCACCCGCAGGCCGAAATCTGCCCTGGTTTCGCCGATTCCGGTGTTTGCTGTTGGCACCGCACCGCCGATAGAGGATGATGCAGTTACCCTGTCCCAAGCGCTTGCATGACCGACGATCTGACACAGATACCCAATATTGGCCCGGCCACGGCGCGGGCGCTTGTGGCCGCTGGCGTGCCTGACGCCGCAACCCTGCGGCAGATGGGTGCGGACGATGCCTATCGTGCATTGCTTCTGAACGGAGAACGACCGCATTTCATCGGCTATTACGTTCTGCACATGGGGCTACAGGGCCGACCATGGAATGACTGCCGTGGGGCAGAGAAAGAGGCCTTGCGCACGCGGTTCGACAATCTGGTGACCACGGCCCGCGGCGTGCCTCTGGCGGGGATCGAGGCCGCGCTGGACGAAATCGGATTGCGGCGGGCAGACCGATAGCGCCCGGCGCCGGGTCCGGTGGCAAATGCCGATTCGGCACTTCGCTTGCGTCGGTTTGGGGCGATGCCTCAAGGTAGCCATTGAACGCCACCCGGCGCGGCGATAGCTTGCGCGCAAACCTTTCCCCGGAGGCAAGAAAATGACCGCACCGCAAAGCTGGGAAGCCCGAGCCGACGCATATTCCCTGTATGGATTCACCGACTTGCCAAGCGTGCACAAGCGCGGCGCGGTCGTGCTGACCCATGGCGAAGGGCCCTATGTCGTCGATGTGAACGGCCGACGCTATCTGGATGCCAATTCCGGCCTGTGGAATATGGTTGCCGGCTTTGATCACTGCGGCCTGGCCGAGGCGGCCAAGGCGCAATATGATCGCTTTCCCGGCTATCACGCGTTTTTTGGCCGGTTGTCCGACCAGACGGTGATGCTGTCCGAAAAGCTGGTCGAGGTATCGCCCTTTGGGCGGGGCAAGGTATTCTATACGAATTCGGGCTCCGAGGCGAATGATACCATGGTCAAGATGCTGTGGTTCCTGCATGCCAGCGAAGGCCGCCCCGAAAAGCGCAAGATCCTGACGCGCTGGAACGCCTATCACGGGGTAACGGCGGTGTCGGCCAGCATGACCGGCAAGCCCTATAATTCGGTGTTCGGCCTGCCGCTGCCGGGATTTATTCATCTGACCTGCCCGCATTACTGGCGCTTTGGCAAACCGGACGAGTCCGAGGCGCAGTTCACGGCGCGGCTTGCTCGCGAGCTTGAGGAAACGATCCTGCGCGAAGGCCCCGACACCATTGCCGGTTTCTTTGCGGAACCGGTTATGGGCGCAGGCGGGGTGATTCCGCCATCGGCGGGCTATTTTCAGGCGGTGCTGCCGATCCTGCGGAAATTCGGGATCCCGATGATCTCGGACGAGGTGATCTGCGGGTTCGGGCGCACCGGCAATACCTGGGGCTGCCAGACCTATGATTTCATGCCGGACGCGATCATTTCGTCCAAAAACCTGACCGCCGGCCTGTTCCCGATGGGTGCGGTGATCCTTGGCCCCGACCTGGCTGATCGGATGCAGGCCGCAGTCGAAAAGATCGAAGAATTTCCCCATGGTTTCACCGCATCGGGCCACCCGGTCGGCTGCGCCATTGCGCTGAAAGCCATTGATGTGGTGATGAACGAGGGGCTGGCCGACAATGTCAAGCGTCTCGCCCCGCGGATGGAGGCCGGGCTTCGCGCGATCATGGACCGCAGTGACCATATCGGCGAATTGCGTGGTGTGGGCTTCATGTGGGCGCTGGAGGCGGTAAAGGACAAGGCCACGCGGACGCCATTCGATGGCAGCCTGTCGGTCAGCGAACGTATCGCCAATACATGCACTGATCTGGGCTTGATCTGTCGCCCGCTGGGGCAGTCCATCGTGTTGTGTCCGCCTTTCATCCTGACAGGGGAACAGATGGATGAAATGTTCGACAAGCTCGAACAGGCGTTGAACAAGGTCTTTGCCGAAGTTGCATGACCTGACTCTGGCCGGAAATGGAATGTAAGACATGATACCCGCTCGCTATGGCGCGATCCTCTTCGGTTTCATCCTTTCCGGCCTGATGTCGGCACTTGTGTCTTGCATCGCGACGCTGCGTGCGCTTGGGCTGGCCGATGGTCTGATCGGGATCTGGTTCATGACGTGGCTGTCCAGTTGGGCGGTCGCCTTTCCGGCGGTTTTGGTCGTGGCACCAGTCGCGCGTCGCGTGGTCGCCCGCCTGACCCGGCCCTGAAGGTTGGTTTCCGCAGCGTCATATTCGCCATGGCGGGTGGTCGTGGCTTGTTCCAAACCGTCGGAATGGCCGCCCCGGTAAAGGAGGTTCGCGAAGGGCGAGGGAATTGTCACATACGCGACCTCACCCCTGATCAGGGTTCCCGCACGTGTCATTCCACGATCAGATCGGCATGCAACGCACCTGCTGCATGGATCGATTTGAGAATATCGATCATGTCGCGCGGACGAACGCCCAGAGCATTCAGCCCCTCGACAAGGTCGCTTAGCGATGTTTCGCCGACGACCTCGGCAAACCCGATCCCTGGTTCTTCCCGCATCTCGGCGAAGGTTCTGTTGACGGTAACGGTTTCACCTTCGGCGAAGGGATTGGGCTGCGACACCTGAGGGGCCTCGCTGACCCGCAGCGTCAGATTGCCTTGTGACACTGCAACGCGGGAAATGCGCACCCGTTCGCCCATGACGATGGTCCCGGCCTTGTGATCAATGACAACCTTGGCGCGGTCCTCGGGCTCGACGGTCAGGTTCTCGATTCGCCCAAGAACGCGGGCGGGGTTCACATTGCCCAATGCTCGAAAATCGACGACCACCGTACCTCCATCATGCGCAACGGCTAGCTGGCGCTTGAAGTCACGGTTGATGGCGTCCTCGATCCGTGAAGCCGTCGTGAAATCTGCGTTGCGCAGGGCGATACGGATATTCTGGATCTGTGAAAAGTCGAAATCGACCTCTCTTTCGACCCTTGCGCCTGTTGGAATGCTGCCACCGGTCGGCACACCTTCTACGACGCGAGAGGCCTCGCCTGAAACGGCGACGCCTCCGGCGATGATCGAGCCCTGCGCCACTGCATAGATGTTTCCGTCCGCAGCCTTAAGCGGGGTCATGACCAAAGTACCGCCAAGCAGGCTTTTGGCGTCGCCGATGGTCGAGACGCTGACATCAAGTCGGCTGCCCGACCGCGCAAACGGGGGCAGGGCGGCGGTGACGACCACCGCCGCCACGTTCTTTGAGCGCAGGGCATCGTCGGTCACATTGACACCCAGACGTTCCAGCAAGCCGGACAGCATTTCTTCGGTGAAGGGGGCGTTGCGAAAGCTGTCGCCCGTACCATCCAGCCCCACTACAAGGCCATAACCGACAAGATCGTTCCCTCTGACGCCATCAAAATCGGCGACATCCTTGATCCGGACCGGGGCTGCCGCTGCCGCGCCCGCGAAGAACAGCAGCGCAACATATATGAACAGGTTTTTCACCGCAGATATTCCACCAGTTGAAGCTTGGACAAACGCGCCGTCACCGTGTAAAGGGCATCAAGTTGGTTTTGCGTATGGGTCAGCGCGACCGAGGTCTGATAGGGGTCGGCCTGACGCAGATCGTTCCGGGCGATGGTCAACACGGACAAGGCGGAAGCGTTTGTCGTCTGGCTATCCGCCACGATTTTCTGTTGCAGACCAATGCGCGCCGTCGCCGAAAGCAGGCTGCTTTCGTTCCGGATCAGAATCTGGGCTCCGGTTGCCATAAGCTGACGTTGCGCCGAATCGTCGCCCGCAAGAACGCCGCGGCTGACCAAAGCGGCTGTTGCCAGCCCTTTCATTACCTCGCGGATTGCTGGGTCAGCGGCTGTGGTCGCAACGCCGATCGCGTGACCTTCGGCGACCTCGATCTGACGGACGCCTCCCGATGTGCCAAGATAGGCCAAACCCACAAATCCGCTGGCCGCAGGCGCATCGAACCAGTCCGAGACCGCTGCGGCAATATCCTGAGCCGTCGAAAGGCCAGCTGTCGCCACCCCAAGGTGGTCAAGTATCTCATCGGCAGAGATCAGGGGAGAATGGTCGGTGGCAAGTCCTGAAAACAGATGCCGTCCCGCGATTTCTGTGTTCAGGCCCTGAACGGTGGCCGAAAACGCCTGGGAAATTTCATCGGCGCGCACCATGAGCGTCTGGCTGGTTGGTGCAGATGGCTCGGTCTGGATGGCAAGCGCAAGCTGCGAGGTACTGGCATGGATGGCCCCAAGAACGTCCTGCATTGTCCCGGTCACGGACGCGGCCTCGGCTGCGTTGCGTTGATATTGATCCAGCATTTTCATACGTGCTTCGATTGCGTTCAGGGTTCTTGAGTTGCCCTGCAGGCGCATGCCCAGATCGGCCACTTCGCCGGATGAGACTTCTTGCGTCAGCACATCGAGGGTCGTCTTCAACTGCGCGGTGGCGGCTTTCAGGACAAAGGCCCGGGCCTGATCGCCGATGGAATTCACTGTCATGATTACAACCTCAGAATTTGGTCCAGCATTGCGTCGATCGTCTGGATCACCCGCGCATTTGCCGCATAGGCCTGTTCGTATTGCAGCAGGTTCTGCATCTCGGTATCGCTGCTGACCCCGTCATCAAGAAAACGTCCGGTAATGGTTTCCGCACGGCTGTTTCGAATGGCGCTGTCCGCCTCAAGGCTGATTCTGCGTGACGATACCCGCGACTCGAGCGTGGCAAAACGCTGGGTCAGGGTACCGTTGCCGTCAAAGGCGCTGCTTCCCGGTGGTGCGGTGACGCGATCCAAAGCGTCGGACAGACGAAAAAGCTGGGCCGGATCGCCAACCGGACCGGGGGATGTGGCCTGAAGTCCGCCGCGCAGACGCCACAACTCGCCCCCGGCCTTGGGATCGACCGCCGAGTTGACGGCAATGCGCCCGGATAGCCCCACGATATCGGCCGGGTCTGCAAAGGTACCCGCATCAGTGAAAAGGCCGGGGTCGCCGCCCGCAAGGGTCGGGTCAACGCCCGGACTGGCCATCCTGTCATGCAATTCCTGTGCCAGCGAATCCAGTTCGCGCTGCAATTCCGGGGCCAATTCGTCGCGGATGGACAAATTCGCTGACAATGTGCCGCCCGAGAACAGGCGCATCTGGGATGCGGTCAGTTCCTCGCCGTTGATGATCAGCCTCCCGACAGACGGGCTGCCAACCTGCATGCCGGGTGTCATATGCCCAGGTGTCTGGATCTGAAACCCCGAGGGAATACTGCCGTCCAGCAGCACTGCACCCTCGGCCGAAAAGAGGGCAACCTTGCCTGCTTCGCGCGGAATCTCTTGTATCGGGACGATGGTGTTGATGCGATCGATGACCGTCTGTCTTTCGTCCTTCAGCGATGAGGTGTCGCCCCCCTGCGCCGAAATGATCGAGATGCGCCGGTTCAGATAGGCGACCCGGTCCAGGCTGCCGTTCAATGTCCGGACATCCAGGGCAATCGCCTGACTTGCATCGCTGCGCTGCGCCTGTACAGCGGCAGATGCGCCATTCAGCCGTTGCGCCAGGGAAGTGGCGGATGTCAGAACCGAGCTTAGCCGGATTTCGTCATCGGGGCGTGTGCTCGCCTCGGACAGGGCTGCGCGAAATTCGGTCAGTGCGGTGCCCAATCCGTTCCTGTCGCCGGGCAGGCCGACCACCTGCTCCATGGATTTGGCGAATGTCAGCCGGGTCGCGACCTCGGTCTGCGCCGATCCGGCCAGACGGGTTTCGGCCAGAAGTCCGGCATTCACGATCCGGGTGATGCCGTCGATCCTGACCCCGCCACCGGCCCCACCGAGGGTCTGGGCGCTGATGGCCATCTCGCGCCGGGCGTATCCCGGCGTCATGACATTTGCCAAGTTGGCCGCGACGGTTTCGGTGCCCCGCGCGGTCGCGGTCAGGCCGGATACCGCGTTGGACAGCGCTTTCGTGATGCTCATCCCATTCCTCCTGTGATTGCGGCGTCAGCGGTGCCGTGCTCACCGCTTGATATTCGTTGTTTCCTGCAACATCTCGTCTACGGTCTGGATGACCTTGGCGTTCGATGAATAGGCCCGCTGTGTCTGGATCATATGGGTCAGTTCCTCGGCGATATCCGTGGTCGAGGCTTCCCGCGCATAGCCCTGGATCGAGCCCGTCGGCCCGTCCCCCGCGTTCCACAGGAAGAAGTTGCCCGAGGCAGGCGAGACCTTGAATGCCTGTGAGTCCAGCGCGATCAGCCCGTCGGGATTGGGCACATCGACCAGCGGGATCTGATACAAAAGCTTGACGAAACCGGTGTCGTAGGTGGCTTTCATAAAGCCGTCCTCGTCGATTTCCACCGTGGTCAACTGCCCGACAGGAGAGCCGTTCTTGCTGATATTCGTGGGTGAGAAATTGGTGGACAACTGGCGAAGCCCGGTGGTGCCAAGCGGCGTTCCGACAAATACATCCAGCGGCCCGCCCGCGACGTTCAGTCCAAGGTTCCCGGTCGCCGGGTCATAGGCGCCCCCCGATAGCGGCGTGACCGAGGAAATGCTGCCGCCATTCGTCATACTGTCGTCAAAGACCACGCGAAAGGTGCCGATCAGGTTGCTTGCCGGGTCCGAAGCGGAATCGCGAATCTCCATGTTCCAGGTGCTCGACATGCCGGTCGGATCGCTTGTATCCGGGGTGAATGAAAAGCTCAGCGCTTCCGATGTTCCCAGATTGCCGAAATACTCGACCTTCAGCGACAGCGTCTCGCCCGAGGCCGTCGACAGGGTTTCCGCAGCGGGCAGGTTGACGCCCAGATTGACCAATGTCGTGGGGTCGCCCGATGTCTGGTTGGCTGGCAGGCGGACGGGTTCCAGCGTGCCCATCGTGTCACGCGGCATCAGCCCGACCGTGCCGTCCGCGCGCGACGGCCAGCCCAGCAGCACCAGCCCCGATTCCGAGCGCAGCACACCATTCGGATCGGTGCGGAACCCCCCGGTCCGCGTCATCATCATCGGCAGTTGCCTGAAGCCGTTATCCAGATCGACCGATGAGGTCACAGGCAGCATGCCGCGGCCCGAGATGGCAATATCAAGCGGGTTCGAGGTCGAGACCAGCGCCCCTGCATCGCTGACGATACGGTGGGTCGTGGCGCGCACGCCGGCAGCGGAATACAGGCCGGTCTGGCCATTCTGATGCAGGATGAAAGCGTTGAATTCGGTCTCCATCCTTTTGTAGCCGTAGGTTCCTGAATTGGCGATATTGTCTGAAATTGTCGCCAGCCGGGTGGAGTTCGCCGAAAGTCCGGACACACCGGCGCTGAGCGCGGAAGACATCGACATCGGGATGGACCTTTCTCTGAGAGACGTTGCCCGCCACATTGGCGCAGACAGTTTAATATTCGCCTAATCGTGGACGGCCTTCGGGTCGCTATCTCAGTAAAATCACCTCTATCCTGTTGTTGACCGGGTCCATCGGGTTGCCCGTCCGGTTCTTGCGATCAGCGTATCCGGTCACCCGCTGAATGCGCTTCGCAGAAAAATCATGCCGTTCCAGAAGGTTGCGCACCGCATGCGCGCGGGCGTCGGACAGCGCCCAGACCGGGGATGACACCAGCATTTCCGGGTAGGACCGCACATGCCCGGCAATCGCGATGTCGTTGCGGGTATGGGACAGAACCCGTGCCAGAATGCCCGCAAGTTCGGAAAGGGCCAAGCGGGGCTGCGCGGTGTCGGCGTCGAAAAGCGGCTCGTCCGTCAGGTCGGTCAGTTCGATCACCAGCCCTTCGTCGGTCATCCGCGTCACGACATGGCGCAGCACATTGGTCAACTGCATCGATTCAGCTCCGGTGCCGGTCAGCTGATTCTGGATCTCGCGCGCGACCTGTTCGAATTCTGCCGCGCGCGCTGCATCGGGCAATTGTTGGACAACAGCCTGTTTCACCCCGTTCTCGACGCCGTCGCCTGCCGATCCGGGCTGATGCATGATGGTCGGATTGAAATAGTCGGCCAGCCCTTTGCGCTGTTTTTCCGTAGTGGCGTTCAGAAGCCACATCAGCAGAAAGAACGCCATCATCGCGGTCACGAAATCCGCATAGGCGACCTTCCATGCGCCGCCGTGATGGCCGTGTTCGCCCGATTCCACGCTGCGCTTGATAATGATCGTGGACCCGCCCGAGTCCTTATCGATAGCCATGACTGTTAACCCAACATTTACCCAAGTCGGGCGAATGTCGCGCCGGTGACGGGGTAAAACAAGTTAACGCATCAAATCAGAATTATTCTGCGCCGCTATTCCGCCCCTGCTTTACCGGCGATTAAGACCTGGCTGTCAGTCTGAGGCCAACAGGCCCATTTCGGCCAGCGCGGCGGCGACTTTGGGCGGCAGGTGTTCCTCGGTGGCGCGGGCGGACAGGTCGGGCGGGGCGTCGCCTGATGCTAGATAGCGCCAGCCCTGAAAGGGGCGGCGCGGCACCGCAGCCACGGGGACCACCGCGCGATCCAGAACCAGCGCGCAGCGGCGGATGCCGTCCTCGCCGATCCGTTCGTCCAGCCGCAACAGGCGTTGGCGGGCCAGCATGACGCCCTTGAATACCCAATAGATCGAGCCGCCATCCAGCAGCTCGGCCTCGCGTTTTGGCCACATCCGGGTCACGTGAACCGCCGGGTCGTCGCCAAAACGTTGCCGCTGCCAGGCGGCAAGATGGTCGGGGCCTTCGGCACCAACGCACAGCTTCATAAGGTTCAGGGATGCGGTCATGGGGCGAAGATAGAACCCGGCGGGCGGGACGGCAAGCCACCCTGCATCGCGAGATGAAAAAGCCGCGGACCTGCCGCGGCTTTTTCATAAAATCTGAATGAGATTACAGCTCGTCCAGCGCCTCGACGGCTTTTTCCAGATCTGCCTTCGTCACCTGCTTTTCGCTGACCTCGGCTTGGGCGGCAATGTGATCGACGACCTTGTCCTCGAAGATCGGGGCGCGCAATTGCTGCTGGGCACCCTGATTTTGCTGGATGAATTCAAAAAAGGCGCGTTCCTGGCCCGGATATTGACGGGCCGCCTGCAACACGGCCTGAGTCATTTCCTGATCGGTCACGCTGACCTCGGCCTTCTGGCCGATTTCTGCCAGCAGCAGGCCCAGACGCACGCGGCGTTCGGCCAGTTTCTTGTGTTCATCGGTTGCCTCGACGGCATCGTGGTTGTGGTCGTGAACCTCGGGATGTTCCTCGTGCCACAATTGATGCGCGATCTGCTTGGCCTCGGCATCGACCAGCGTCTCGGGCAGGTCGAATTTGACCTTCTCGTCAAGCTGATCCAGCAGGGCGCGCTTCATCACGGCGCGGGCGGCACCGGCATATTCGGCCGCAAGGCGGTCGGCGACCTGCTTTTTCAGCGCGTCCAGATCGTCGGCACCGAATTTCCTGGCCAGTTCATCGTCGATCTCGGCCGGTTGCGGGGCCTTCACCGCCTTTACCGTGCATTCGAAAACGGCATCCTTGCCGGCCAGATTCGGGGCGCCGTATTCCTCGGGAAACTTGACCTCGACCTTGACCTCTTCCTCGGCCTTGGCGCCGACAAGCTGTTCTTCGAAGCCGGGGATAAAGCTGTTCGAACCCAGAACCAGCGGATAATCCTCGGCGGTGCCGCCCTCGAATGCCTCGCCATCGACAAAGCCCTTGAAGTCGATGACGACCTGATCGCCATCCTTGGCCTTGCTGCCCTTGCGCCGATCTTCGAAGCTTTGGGCAGATTTCGCAAGGTTTTCCAGCGCTTCGGTGATCTCGGTCTCGTCGGCGGGTACGTTCAGCTTTTCCAGCTTCAGCGTGGACAGATCGACCTCGGGGATGGGCGGCAAAGCCTCGTAAGAGACGCTGACGACCAGGTCATCACCCTCTTTCCAGCCCTCGCCGTTTTCCATCTCGATCTGCGGCTGCATGGCGGGACGGTCGCCCGATTCCTCAAGATGCCGGCGCATCGCGCCATCGATGGCCTCTTGCATGGCGTCGCCCAGCACGCGCGGGCCGAACTGCTTTTTCAGCATGGCCATCGGGACTTTGCCCTTGCGAAAGCCCTTCATTTCGATCTCGGGCTGCGCCTCTTTCAACTTGGCATCGACCGTCGCGGCCAGCTCGGCGGCGGGCAGGGTGAATTGATAGCCCCGCTTCAGACCTTCGTTCCGGGTTTCCTTGACCTGCATCATCGTCCTCATAGCAAGAAAGGGCCGCCGGGCAGAGGCGGCCTGAAAATTTCCGCCCTTCTAGTCACGGGGGCGCGCTTCTGCAAGCGAATAGCGGACGGGCGGGCGGGATGACAGGCGCTGTGCAGGATGCCGCGCGAATGGGCTGGTTTACGCCGGGGTAATTCGGAACGCGGCATGGTATCGCGACTTTTCGCCGCGCTCAGGAACCCCGGCAACGGTCGGGCGTTGACCCGCACAGGCAATCCGGCGCATCTCTGTGCCATAAGGTGAGGGCATCGTGTTCGCCGGTTCCATGTAAATAAGAGAGTGCCGTTTTCTTCCGGCTGCCCGGACATGCGGCTTGCCCGCATGACGGCCCGCAATCACCAGTGACGCCGCAAGACGGTCGTTCAGGGGACAGTTGTTCAGAGATCAGACAATAACGCGCCTTGGCGCGACAGGAAGGTATTGCGTCAGGCCATGGTTTCGTTTCCCGACAGGCACATCCCGGCCAGCCCCTTTCCGGGCGTCACACCGGCTTTACCTGCGGCGCATGACATCACCTCTGCCAGACATGATCCGACCATCCCTTTCATCCCTACTGCCTTATTTCCGTTGGAGCGAAATGATGACCGAACTGCCGAACATGATGGACCCCAAGCACGTTCTGGACCTGATGAAAACCGGGTCAAAGGTCAGGATGACTGCCGCGCAGCGCCGCGTCGCGCGGGCCGAGGACATGCTGCAGGAACACCGGGTCAGGCTGGACGAGCGGATGCACAAGCTGCAAACCGATCTGGAGCCCTTGCGCGCCTCGCCCCGGACGCTGGCTCAGGCATGGATGGATTATCTCAAGGACAGTTCGCAGCGGATGGTGCTGTTCGCCGATGCGATGCGGCAATATGGCGACACGATCAAGGCGCATAACGATGCCGGCGCGCCGCCGGTGCTGGTCTATGACAGCGAAAAGATCATGGACGGACAGGATCTGCCGCGGCCCTGCAACTATTACCTGTTGCGCCTGATCCCCGAGAAGGGCGTAAAGACCGACGACAGCAAGCGCCCCGTCGTGATTGTCGATCCGCGTGCCGGGCATGGCGGCGGCATTGGCGGGTTCAAGCACGACAGTCAGGTCGGCGTGGCCTTCAGGCGCGGCCATCCCGTCTATTTCGTCGCGTTCCATCAGGAACCGCTGGCGCATCAGACCATCGCCATGGTCACGGATGCCGAGGCCGCTTTCGTGCGCGAGATCGAAAGGCTGCACCCCGATTCACCCAAACCCGTGGTGGTCGGCAATTGTCAGGGCGGATGGGCCACGGCGATTCTGGCGGCGGCCAATCCCGACCTGACCGGTCCCATCGTGCTGAACGGCGCGCCCATGTCCTATTGGGCGGGCAAGCTGGGGCAGGATCTGATGCGTTACAGCGGCGGGCTGGTCGGTGGCGCGCTGCCCGCGATGCTGGCGGGCGATGTCGCGGGCGGCATTTTCGACGGCGCAAATCTGGTTGTGAATTTCGAGGCGCTGAATCCGGGCCGCAACTGGTTCGGCAAATATTTCGATCTCTATCAGGATATCGACAAGGGGATTCCGCGCTTTCTTGATTTCGAACGCTGGTGGGGCGGGTTCTATCTGTTGACGACCGAGGAAATCACCTGGATCGTCGAGCAGTTGTTCATCGGCAACCGCCTGTCCAAGAACAGCGCCCAGCTAGAGGCCGGGCGCCCCATCGACCTGAAGAACATCAAGGCTCCGATCATCTGCTTTGCCTCGCATGGCGACAATATCACGCCGCCCGCGCAGGCACTGAACTGGATCATGGATGTTTATGCCAGCGAAGAGGAAATCGAAATCAGGGGCCAGCGGATCCTGTATATGCTGCACGATCAGGTTGGGCATCTGGGGATTTTCGTGTCGTCGAAAATCGCGAAACGCGAGGATGTCAAGCTGGCCGACACGCTCCAGATCATCGAGGCGCTGCCCCCCGGCCTGTATCAGTTGCGGATCGAGGACCATAAGGGCGAGGGCGATGACAAGACCTTTTCGCTGTCCATCGTCCGCAGCAGCTTTGACGACATTATCGCAGCCACCGGCAAACGCGACGAGGAACCCGCCTTCGCCGCTGTCGCCCGTGGGTCCGAGGCGCTGACCGAGGCCTACGAGGCCACGCTGCGCCCCTTTGTGGTGAACAGCGGCAATGGCGATCTTGGCCGTTTCATGCGCGACACGCATCCGATGCGCGTCGGACGCCGGATCTGCGCCAGCGACAATCCGGGCATGGCGGCCTTCGAAAAGCACGCCCGGTCGGTCCGGGAAAACCGTGTGCGGGTCGATGACAGCAACCCCTTCCGGCAGGCCGAAAAGGTCTGGGCCGAAATGGTCGAAACGGCGTGGGACTCGTTCCGCGACATGCGTGAAACGGCCATCGAGATGAGCTTTCTGGGCCTTTATACGACCCCATGGGCGTTGCTTTACGGGGCAAAGCGCAATCAGGAACGGGCCAAGCCGAACCCTGAATTTTTCCGGCAATCGCCCGAGGTTCAGGCATGTCTTGCGCATATGACCAGAGGCGGCCCGGCCGCAGCGGTGATCCGGGCGCTGGTTCTGGTTGCCGATGCCCTGCCCGAGATGCATCAGGAGACGATCGAAAAGGCCATGCATCTCCTGGTCGCGCAAGAGCCGCTGAAAAGCCTCAGCCGTGACGAGCGACTGGAAATGGTCCGCGAACAGGCGGTTATCTGCCGCTTTGCCCGCGACGAGGCGCTGGCCGGGCTGCCCGATCTGCTGCGCGACAATGACGAACGCAAGGTGGTTCGCGACGCGCTTGCGCTGGCCTTTGGCGACGAGGCGCATGTCGCCACCGAACTGCATGCCGAAAGCAAGCGGTTGCGCAAGAGGCTGGACACGGGGGCGAACAAGCCCGCCGCGATCCGCCCTGTCAAGGCCTCCGGGTCCAAGGTGGCGGGGTAAGCCATGACACGTTTTCAAAGCATCCCCTTCGACCGGCTGGAAACGGGTATGAGCGCCGAGATCCGGCGGCTCTGTGTGATGGATGACCTGCTGGTCTTTGCACATTCCTCGGGCAATCTGAACCCGCTGCACCTTGCGGGTGCCGATGAGGGGGCGCAGCCCGTCGCGCCTTCGATGTGGCTGGGTTCGCTGATTTCGGCGGTTCTGGGCGACAAGCTGCCGGGGCCGGGCACGCTGTACAAAAGCCAGTCGCTGCAATTCCATCGCCGGGTCTCTCCCGGCGATGAGCTGGTCATCCGCGTTGAACTGACCGGCAAGGGCCCCGACCGCACGACGCGCTTTCTGACCACCGTGTCGCTGACCGACGGAACCCCGGTCGTGACCGGAGTGGCCGAAGTCACGGCCCCGGACAAGACCATCAGCGTCGATGCCGCCGATCTGCCGGGGCTGAATGTCCAGCGCCATGTGCATTTCGACCGCCTGCTGCAGGCGGTCGAGGCGGTCGAGCC
>NZ_JBKEBL010000244.1:0-6408 GCF_047973135.1 Paracoccus sp. (in: a-proteobacteria) | reverse complement strand
TCGCCGATTTCGGCACGCGACGGCGGCACAGCTATCTGTGGCAGGACTGGTGCGTGCAGGCGATGATCGAGGGGCTGGGTCATGGCTTTACCGGCACCTCGAACTGCCTGATCGCCATGCGCCGCGACATCGAGGCCATCGGTACGAACGCGCATGAACTGCCCATGGTCTATGCCGCGCTGGCACCGGACGACGCGGCGCTGCACCGCGCCCCCTATGAGGTTCTGGCCGACTGGCACGAGGAACATGACGGCAATCTGCGCATCATCCTGCCCGACACCTATGGCAGCGAGGGTTTTCTGAAGCACGCGCCCGACTGGCTGGCGGGCTGGACCGGCATTCGTATCGACAGCGGCGATCCGGCCAGCGGTGCAGAAGCCGCGATCCGCTGGTGGCGGGAAAGGGGCGAGGATCCGCGCGAAAAGCTGGTGATCTTTTCCGACGGGCTGGACGTCGCCAAAATCATCGAACTGCATCACCAGTTCCACGGCAGGGTCAAGGTCAGCTTTGGCTGGGGCACGCTGCTGACCAACGATTTCCGCAATCTGGTGCCGGGTAACGGGCTGGCTCCGTTCAGCCTTGTCTGCAAGGCGTTCTCGGCCAATGGTCGGCCCACCGTCAAACTGTCAGACAACCCCGCCAAGGCAACCGGCCCCGCCTCCGAGATCGAGCGTTACAAGCGAGTGTTCGGCGTCGGTGCGCAGGCCCAGCACAAGGTCGTCGTCTGACCGGAACTCAGCGCCCGGCCGCCAGGGCAATCAACAGCCACGCCCCGCCGCCCAGCAGCGCCGTCGCCGGAACGGTGATCAGCCAGGCCATGCTGATCGTCACGACATGGCTGCGCCGGACCAGCAGGCGGCGGCGGGTTTCCTCGGCCGGAAAGGGCCTGTGCCCGGCCTGCACCCGCCGCTCCAGCCATTCGCGGGCGAAACCGACACCGAAAATGCCGCCCACGGCGACATGCGTGGTCGAGACCGGCAGCCCCGCCCCCGAGGCGACCAGCACGATCAGCCCCGTCGCCAACGACACGCAAAACGCCCTGACCGGGTTCAGCCGGGTGATGCCGCCGCCGACCATGACCACCAGCCTGCGCCCGAACAGCACCGTCCCGGCGGCAATCGCGACGCCCGCCATCATCAGCACCGGCAGCGGCACCCCACCGTCCGCCCCGGTGCGGGACAGGATTGCCGACAACGGCCCGGCCACATTGCCGACATCGTTTGCCCCATGCGCAAAGGCCATGATCGCTGCGCCGGCGACCAGCGGGGGCGCGAACAGGTATTTCAGGCGCGGTCGCGACTTGTGGCGCAGGGTCTCGGCAGCGATTCGCAGGCGCATGACCCAACCCGCACCCGCCGCCGCGATCAGCCCCGCAATGACCGGTGGCCAGCCCCCGACCTGCAAACGCCCGGCGATCAGCAGGCCAAGATAGGCAATGAAAAACCCGGCCATAGCGCCGACCAGCAGTGGCAGCCACAGCAGCGCGGCCCTTGTGCGGTCGCGCGCCTCGCCAACCTGCCGGGTCACAAAGATCAGCACACCGGCGGCGACGGCTCCGGCGGCGACGGGCGACAGGATCCATCCCAGCGCGATGGTCAGAAGCGTGCCCCAATTCACCGACAACACCCCCAGAGCCGCCGACGACGCACCGATGATCGCGCCGACAACCGAATGCGAGGTGCTGACCGGCAGGCGCAGCCCCGTGGCCAGCGAAATCCAGACCGCCGCCCCGATCAGCGCGGCCAGCATCAGTTGCGGCTGCGCGCCCGGTTGCAGCAGGCCGGGGTCAAAGATGCCATTGGCCAGCCGATGCGTGACCTCGCCTCCGGCCAGCCCCGCCCCGGCGATCTCGGCCAGCGCGACAAGGATCAGCCCCGGCAGGATGCCAATGGCCCCCGCGCCGACCGCCGGACCCAGCGAGTTCGCTACATCGTTCGACCCGATGGCCAGACCCAGCCAGCACGCCACCAGCAGACCCGCGCCCAGTCTGATGGTCGCGTGATCCGCCCTGCCGGTCATGCCAATGGCCATGATCAGCCCGGCGACCAGCGCCAGCACCGCCAGTCCCAGCACCAGCACCGGGCGCAGGGCCGATGCCTTGGCCATCTCGGTATAGGAAAGCCGGCCAAGATCCTTGTCCAGCGTGTGAAATCCCTGCCGGCGATGTCTTGCGCCGCTGATCTTCGCGCCTTTCATGCGACCCTCAGCCCCGCGCCGGGGGAAGGGCGCGCAGGATATGCTGAAGCCCCGGTTCGGCGACCAGCCCCGCCGCCTTGTCCGGAGGGAACCAGTGCCGCTTGCGTTCCGCCGCCTCGGGGTAATCATCGGCGACGCGTTCGACCTGCAACGGAAAGACCCGGACCTCGATCGGAATGGCAAAGCCGCCGTTCTGATCCTTGTCATAGCCATAGCGGCCAATTTCCTCGCGCCCGATGCTGCCACCAACCCCGGCCTCTTCCCAGGCCTCGCGCGCGGCAGCCCCCGACAGGGTCCGCCCCTCCATCGGCCAACCCTTCGGAATGACCCAGCGCCCGGTGCCCCGGCTGGTGATCAGCAGCACCTTGTGCGTGGCCGGATCAAGGCATAGCGCCCCCACCTGCAATGCCGGAGGTCGTCGTCCCAATAACAGCCGCATGGATTTGCGCAGCCCGCTCATTCCTCTCCCTCGACCTTGCCGCGCAGGCTTTTCACCTGTCCCCGGATCGTTTTTGCCTTCAGCCTTCGCCGCTGACTGCCCAAGGTGGGCCGCGTGGCGATCCGCCGCTTGGGTGCGATGGCCGCGCGGCGCAACAGCTCGGCCAGCCGTTCCCGCGCCAGTTCGCGGTTGCGCGCCTGACTGCGCGTTTCCTGCGCCAGGATCACCACCGCCCCGTCCGTGGTCCAGCGCCGCCCCGCCAGCCGCCGCAAACGCCGTTTCACCGGCTCGGACAGGTTGGGCGAGCGTTCCGCCTCGAACCGCAATTCGACCGCCGTTTCGACCTTGTTCACATTCTGTCCACCCGGTCCCTGCGACCGGGTGAATTGTTCCGAAAGCTCCCATTCCTCGATGGTTATGTTGTCAGTCACATAGAGCATGGCCACAAAATATGGCTTATTCACCCTGCATTGAAAGCGGGAAACGTAAATTCCAGGTAAAAATCGCAGGCCGCAGCGTCACATTTTTCCGATCATCGTCACATCGCGCGATTCCGGCCAATGGGTAAAGGGCAGAACGGCCCCGTTCCGGCGGCTTTCAGTCACCCGCGACAGGTCGATTTCGGCGAAAACCCAACCGGGACGATCCATCTGCCCTTCGGCAATGACTCCGGTTTCAGGCCAATATCCGTCAGAGGGCGCATAGAAGGCCGCGCGCCCCCGGTTCTGGTCGATGGCAGCGTTCCAATCCACCGGCCCGACGGTCGGCGACTGCACCACGACGCACTGGCTTTCCAGCGCGCGCGCCATCGCGCCTACCCGCACCCGGTGAAACCCCGCGACCGTATCGGTACAGCTTGGCACCAGGATCAGTTCCGCCCCGGCCTCGGCCAGCAGACGGCCCAACAGCGGAAATTCGGCGTCATAGCAGATCAGCACCCCGATCCGCCCCAGCGCAGTGTCGAACACCCGCAGACCCGGCGCACCCGCGACATCCCATTCTTCACGCTCGAACCGGGTCATGATCTGCTTGTCCTGATGCCCGATCACCCCGCCAGGGCCATAAAGAACGGCCCGATTCAACGGGCGCACGCCCTGAAACGCCGGTCCGGAAGCCGCAAGAATGTGGCAGCCATGCCGTGCCGTCAGCCGCAGGTGCAACGCTGCGACAGCGTCCGCATGGCGCGCGACCTCGTGCAGCGACGCCTCAAGATCGCCCGCGATTTCGCGCCCGCCAAGCGAGGCCAGCTCCATCGCGCCATATTCGGGAAAAACCAGCAGATCGGCACCTCCGGCGTCATTCACCCAGCGGGTCAGCTTGGCCTCATATGCGGCAAAACTGTCGAACCAGTCCAGCGGATAGGCCGCGGCGGCAATCTTCACAACGACCTCATCCAAAATTGAAGTGATTTCTGGGTTTTTATTGCATCACCCTGATCTTTCCAAGAAAACTTTGCTATACGCCCTGCCATGGGCGCATAGCCACGCTTGCGCCAGAACCCATCCAGAGGGCGATAATCCCTTGGCCGGGCGGGGTGATCCGCAGGGCGCATCACGCTGCAAAAGGCGCTGTAACGCGCGCCAAGGCCGCGCGCATGCGCCTCGCGCGCGTCAAAGAAGGCATGACCCAGTCCATGCCCGCGAAATTCAGGCAGCAGCACCGATTCCGCGCAATAGAAGATCTGTGACAACGGATCGGGCCATCCTGCGAATGCAGCAGCGAAATCGTCGGCGTGATCGGCCATCGGCGCACCCGTTGCCGCGCCCACGACGCGGTCTCCGTCCAGCGCCGCCACGACCACGGCACCGGGCGACTGATAGGCGGTCAGATATTGCCGCTCATACGCCAGGTCGCCGTCATAGAGATAGGGCCAGTCGCGGAACACTGCGATACGCAGCCGCGCCACGTCGTCCAGCGCGGCAGTCAGCGCGTCCCCCGTCAGGATCCGGGTCGTAATCATCCGCTGACCTGCCTCACCCAGTCGGCAAGGTTGTAATAGGTGGTCACGCGCGAAATCCTGCCGTCACGGATGGAAAAGAACGACCCGGCGGGCAGGCGATAGGTCTGGCCGCGCGCAGGAGGCAGCCCCGCATCGGTGCGCAGATAGGTGCCGTTCACGATAAACTCTGCCGCTGCCCGGTCGCCCGCCTCATTGGCGAAAATCACCAGATCGGTCAGGTTTTCCCGGTAACTTTCCGTCATATGTGCATTAAACTCCGCGAATAATGCCTTGCCCTTGCGGATTTCTCCTTCATTGACGTGATGTTCGACCTGATCATGCAGCAGGTCCAGCATGCGGTCGGTATCGCCCGCATTGAACGCATCGAAATAGGCGGCAATCAGCGATTTGCTATCCATATGGCCAGTCCTTTCTGTGCTCGTGTCGGCAAGGTCTTATCCTTACCGACAGGGGGCGACCGCAAGACCTTGAATTTTGCGGTCAGGATGTTAGCGCTCATCATGACAAATGCGCATAAAGGAATCGCACGCATGGACGACCCGAGCAAGCTTGGCCACCGCGAGATCACCTGCTTCAAAGCCTATGATGTTCGTGGTGAACTGGGCAAGAACCTTGATCCCGATGTCGCCTATCGAATCGGACGCGCCTTTGCGCAGGCGCGTGCGGCAAGGCGGGTGGTGGTCGGGCGCGACAGTCGCGCAAGCTCGCCCGAGCTGGCGGCGGCGCTGATAAAGGGGCTGACCGATGGCGGTTCCGATGTGCTGGATCTGGGTCTGGCGGGCACCGAAGAGGTGTATTTTCACACCGGATTCCACGACACCGATGGCGGGATCGAGGTCACGGCCTCACATAACCCGATCAACTATAACGGCATGAAGATCGTCGGGCGCGGCTCTGCTCCGCTGGATCCGGCGACCGAATTGCCGCCCATCGTGGAACTGGCCACCGCAGGCGATTTTGCGCCCGCGCCCAAAGGCAGCGTCACCGATTTCAGCCATGCCCGCGCCGATTACGCCACTGCAATGGCCGATTTCGTCGATGTCTCGGTGCTGAAACCGATGAAAATCGTGGTAAACGCCGGAAATGGCACCGCGGGCCCCACCTTCGACGCCATCGCCGCCGAGTTGCAGAAACGTGGCGCACCGCTGGAATTTATCCGCATGCATCACAATGTGGACAGCAGCTTTCCCAACGGCATCCCCAATCCGCTGCTGCCGGAAAACCAGCCCCCCACCGTCGCGCAGGTCAAGGCCGAAAACGCCGATCTGGGCGTCGCATGGGACGGCGATTTCGACCGCTGCTTTTTCTTCGACGAGAACGGTCGTTTCATCCCCGGTGAATATATCGTCGGGCTGCTGGGCGCGGCCTTTCTGGAAAAATCGCCGGGCGAAAAGGTCGTGCACGACCCGCGCGTCATCATGAACACCCGAGCCATGATTCAAGAGGCCGGGGGCGAACCCGTGGTCAGCAAGACCGGCCACGCCTTCATCAAGCGCAAGATGCGCGATGTCGGCGCGATCTATGGCGGCGAGATGTCGGCCCATCACTATTTCCGCGACTTCTATTATTGCGACAGCGGCATGATCCCGTGGCTGCTGATGGTCGAACTGCTGTCGCGCAAGGGGCAGACGCTGGCGCAGCTTCTGTCGGAACGGATGCGGCTTTACCCGTCCTCGGGCGAAACGAATTACCACCTCGACGATCCCGACGCGGCCATCGCGCGGCTGATTGCCCGCTATGAACCCGACGCGAAGGGGCGCGACGATCTGGACGGCGTTTCGCTCAGCTTCGAGGGCTGGCGCTTCAACCTGCG
>NZ_JBKEBL010000146.1:0-5072 GCF_047973135.1 Paracoccus sp. (in: a-proteobacteria) | reverse complement strand
GTCGGGATCTGCACGGCGGCACGACCGGATCGTTCATTGATCAGCAGCTTCGCGCGCGGACCGTCCAGTTCCGCCAGTGCCGCATCCAGCGTCACCGGCTGGTTTCGCCTGCGTTCGGTCAGGGTCAGCAGCCGCGTTTCCGCCCCTGTGCCCGGATGGGTATGAATCACCTGCCGCTCGGTGACGATGAAACTCTCCGCCTTCAGCGTTTCCAGCCCCATGTCATAGGTGCCCGAGGCCATCGCCCCGTCGATTCGAGCTTGCAGAAGCTGCTCGAAGGCCGAGAACAGGATGCCCTGCAATTCGATCGTCAGCGCCAGCAGCCGGTTGAGGAAGGTGGTGATCGGCGGCAGATCGTCCTTGATGCCATTACTGTCCATCAGCTTCAGGCCGGTGGCGAATTCAAAGCGTTCCAGCGAACAGCATTCGACCTTGCCGCGCACCAGCAGCAGATAGAGCTGGCGCAGCGCGTCGCGGGCGTAAGGGCTTTCAAGATTGTCCTCAGGGCGGAAGAGGCCCTGACCGCCGGTCTGTCGCTGACCGCGGGTGATCGCCCCCAACGTATCGAGACGGCGGGCAATGGTCGACAGGAAGCGTTTTTCCGCCTTCACATCTGTGGCGATGGGCCGAAAGAGTGGCGGCTGCGCCTGATTGGTGCGGTTGGTCCGCCCCAGCCCCTGAATGGCGGCATCGGCTTTCCAGCCTGGTTCCAGCAGATAATGGACGCGCAGCCGCTGGTTTCGTGCCGAGATGTCAGCGTGATAGCTGCGCCCGGTGCCACCGGCATCCGAGAAGATCAAAACGCGCTTCTGGTCATCCATGAAGGCCGAGGTCTCGGAAAGGTTGGCCGACGGCGCCCGATTCTCGACCGCCAGACGCGCAGATGCACCGTCGCCCTTGCGCACGATCCGGCGCGAACGGCCTGTGACCTCGGCCACCATATCCGTGCCAAAACGCTGAACGATCTGGTCGAGCGCACCGGGGACAGGCGGCAGGCTGGCAAGCTGCTCGATCATCTCGTCACGCCGGGCGACAGCTTCACGGCTTTCGACCGGCTGGCCGTCGCGGAAGACAGGCCGGGAGGAGAGATTGCCCTCGCCATCGGTGAAAGGCTCGTAAAGCTGGACGGGGAATGAATGTTGCAAATACGAGCCGACATAATATGCCGCGTTGGCGTTATGCGGAGTTCTGGGTTTCAAGCTTTTGTTTTGGTGTTTCATTTTCGGGTTTCCGCTTTGGATAATAATGATGCCTCTGCTCTCAACCGCAGAAGGACATCCCCATGCACTCCCCCTCGAACTCCCCGCTCGGCGGCCATACCGAAGCCGAGGACCGCACTCTCGTCCGCGCCTATTTCGCGAATAATCCCCGGCTTTCGGCTGGCGCGCTGAGCGCCGCCCGGCATTTTCTGAAGTGGGCACGCGCCCGAGAGATTTCCATCAAGGACCTCGACGCATCAGCTTTGGATCGGTTCCTGCGTCATCGCTGCCGCTGCGGCCGCTACAGCCCTGCGCAACTGCGCAAACCTGTCTATGCCACGGATACCCGCAGGTTCCTGAGCTATCTCGAAGGCACCGGAGCGGTCACGATTGCCGATGATGTCGCGCGGCTCGGGCAATATCTGGAGGCTTATGCCGGAAAGCTCAGCGCCGCCGGATACAGCAAGGTAACGTATTCGATGCGGCTGAGTCAGGCGCGCCATTTCGCGGAATGGGCGCTGCAGATGCGTGTTCCGGCCCATGGGATCGACGATGCCATTGTCGACCAATTCGCGCATCATGATTGCCGTTGCGGGATCAGGACCAAGCGCGGCAAACGGGTCGCAGGCTCAGGCACCAGGGACCGCCGCCGTGGTGTCCGGGCCTTTGTCAGGTTCCTGCGGGATGAAGGTCTGCTTCTCGCTGAAGCATCAGAATGCGGCACCACCTGTGACCCGCGCCTGACCGCGTTTTCGGAATGGCTGCGACGCGAACGTGGAGTGACGTCCGAGACGGTTCGGCGCTACTTGAACGAAGCGGGTCGCTGGCTGGATCGCCTTGGCAACACCCCGAAGGATTACAGCGCGGCGTCCATCCGGTCGATCGTTCTGGATCAGGGCGAAGAACGCTCGCGATCATCCGTGCGCATGACGGTCACCGTGCTGCGCACCTTCCTGCGCTTCACCATCATTCAAGGCCAATGCGCCCCATCTCTTGTCCATGCGGTGCCACCCGCAGTTCGGCGCAGGCTTGCGACGGTCCCGCGTACGATCCCCACGGCGAAGATTGAAGAGATCATAGCCTCCTGTCGCACCGATACACCGGTCGAGATACGGGATCGCGCGATTCTTCTCCTCCTCGCCCGGCTGGCCCTGCGCGCGGGGGATATCTGGCAGTTGCGTCTGTCCGATATCGACTGGCGCGCGAGCCGGTTGCGATTGCACGGCAAGGGCAGGCGCGGCGTAATGATGCCGTTGCCACAGGATGCAGGCGATGCGCTGCTGTCCTATATCGAGGACGCGCGCCCGGTGATCGCCACGGACAGGGTTTTTCGTCGAACCCAGGCCCCTTTCCCCCCGCTGCGATCTGCCGCCGAGATCGCCGGGATCGATTCCCGTGTCCTGAGCCGGGGAGGCTTTTCCGGATTGCCGACCGGTTCGCATGTCTTTCGCCATTCGCTGGCATCCGCCTGGTTGTGCGGCGGCGCGGATCTTGACCAGATCGGTGTCGCGCTGCGCCACAACTCGCGCGATACCACCGCGATCTATGCCAAGGTCGATGTCGGGATGCTGACGGACGTAGCTCAGCCATGGCCGGGATGCGCGTCATGATGCATCACCATGTCGACCGCTTCGTTCAACTCAATCGCGCTCTTGGAATGAAGTTCGCCGCGCAGGAGAGATCCTTGCGCGTCTTCGCGGATTTTGCTGCGGAACGATCCATCACGCATCTGACGGCAGCGTTGATCCTGGAATGGGCCGGCGGCGCCGCGACGCCTTATGCCGCGCAGGAGCGGTTTGACCGAGCCCGTGCCCTGACCATTTTCCTGCATGCGGAAGATGCGCGGCACGAGATACCGGCGATGGGACTGCTGGGCCGTTCACGACGACGGCGACCTGCACCGCATATTCTGACGCAGGACCAGATCAGACGTATCATGCAGGAAGCGCTTCTGGTGCCCGGCCTGTCGCCGATCAGCCCGCTGACCTACCACAACCTGTTCGGGCTGCTCGCTTCAACGGGCTTGCGGATTTCGGAGGCATTGTCCCTGCAGCGCGGCGATCTGACGGAAGACGGCCTCATGATCCGCAAGGGTAAGTTCGGCAAAACCCGTCTCGTGCCCATTCATGCCTCGACCCGTGCCGCGCTGGATCGGTATCTTGAAGCCCGCAATGGCCTGCGCAAAGCAGGCGATGCGCTTTTCGTTCTGGGCCATGGCCGTCCCCCGACAGCGACGAGGGTCCATGTGGTCTTCGTCCGGATCGTGCGCAAGCTCGGCTATCGCAACCCGACAGGCCCCGGTCCCCGGGTGCACGATCTGCGCCATACCTTCGCCGTGCGATCGCTGGAGGCCTGCGGAAACAACCCACAGGCGGTGTTGCGGCACATGAAGGCCTTGAGCACCTATCTCGGCCATGTGGATATCGCCAACACCTACTGGTACCTTGAGGCCACGCCGGTTCTGTTGCAGATGATTGCGTCGACCGCCGAGGAGACCTGGATCGGAGGTGCGACATGACCCCGCTTGCTCCCGATCTTTCCGCCTTCCTGCAAACCCATCTTCCCGATGAATGCGGGGCAAGCCGACATACCATTGCGGCCTATGCCCGTGCGTTCACCCTCTTGCTGCGGTTTGTCGCCGGGCGGGCTAAGCGAACCCCATCTGAACTCTTCATCGAAGACCTCGACATTCAGACGATCAGGGCGTTCCTCGAACATATCGAAGAAGGGCGCGCCAATTCCGTCCGGTCCCGCAATGCACGGCTGGCGGCGATCAAATCGTTTTTCCGTTTCGTCGAACATCGCCACCCGGCCTGCCTCGAGCAGGCGATGATGATCCGGGCCATGCCGACCAAGCGAACAGACGCCAAGCTGATCGACTATCTTACCAAGGAAGAAGTCAGCGCCTTGCTTGCCGCACCGAACCGCTACACGCGGGGCGGATTGCGAGACCGTGCCATGCTGCATCTGGCCTATGCCGCAGGGTTGAGAGCCTCCGAACTTCTGGCTGTGCGGATGGACGACTTTCACGACGGGTCGTTTTCCAGCCTGCGGATTCTGGGCAAAGGGCGGCGGGAGCGTGTGCTGCCGCTCTGGAAAGAGACCCAAAACGCCATTCGCGCATGGCTGGCAATCCGTCCTGGCCAAGTCGGCCCGGAGCTGTTTCTGAACCGCGACGGGCGACGAATGACGCGGGACGGATTTGCATATCGGCTCAGGCAACATGTGGCGACGGCCGAACGCTCGACGCCGTCGATTGCCGCAAAACATGTGACCCCACATGTGCTGCGGCACAGCTGCGCCATGCACACGCTTCAGGCCACCGGCGATATCCGCAAGGTTGCGCTCTGGCTTGGCCATGCCAGCATCCAGACGACCGAGATGTATCTGCGCGCTGACCCAACCGAGAAGCTCGCGCTTCTCGAGGCGCATCACGCACCGCTGATCAAGCCCGGCAAGTTCCGTGAGCCCTCGGACAAACTGCTGCAGATCTTGGCCGTCGCCGCGCAGCGTTCCTGACCGACAAGACAAAATTGGCGTCCCGCATTCTGCGGGCTGCTACTCCATCACATAGCCAAGCGCCCGATAGCCCGTTCTTCGTTTGGCGGCCATCCTGGCGAGGACCGGGACCGAACTGTCGACATAGTCAACCACCAACACGTCTTTCTTGTCGTCATGCCGCCGGTGCAACCTGCCGACATATTGCGCCAGCGTGCCCTTCCATGCGATCGGCATCGTCAGGAACAGGGTATCGAGCCGCGCATCATCGAAGCCTTCGCCGATGTAACGCCCTGTTGCGAGGATCAGCCGTTCCTCATCATTGGAAACGGTCAACGCTGCTTGCGCGGCTTTCCTGTCCTTAGCCGACATGCC
>NZ_JBKEBL010000137.1:0-16872 GCF_047973135.1 Paracoccus sp. (in: a-proteobacteria) | reverse complement strand
TGGCCCGCGGCCCCGAGGACATGATCCTGACCGGTGGCGACGACGGCCTGTTCGCGCGGATCCGCGACGGACAGCCCGAAGAGATCGCCCGCTTTCCGCGCAAATGGGTCGATCACGTCGCGGCGGGGGAATCGGGCGTGGTGGCCTGCTCGGTCGGGCGCATCGTTCATCTGCACGAACCCGCCGGGCATCGGCACGAGCTGGCGCATCCCTCGTCCATCGGCGGACTGGCCTTTGACCGCAGGGGCAGGCGGCTGGCGGTCGCGCATTACGGAGGCGTCACGGTCTGGTCCAGGGTCAAGAACCGCTGGAAGGGGACGCGCCTGATATGGGCGGGCAGTCACGGACAGGTGGTCTGGTCGCCGGACCACCGGTTCATCGTCACCTCGATGCAGGAAAACGCGCTTCATGGCTGGCGGCTGCGCGACAAAGCGGATCTGCGCATGTCGGGCTATCCGGCCAAGGTGGCCGGGCTGGCCTGGGCAGGGGATTTGCCGTGGCTGGCGACCACCGGCGCGGGGCAGGCGATCCTGTGGCCCTTTGACGGCGCGAACGGGCCAATGGGGCGTGGCCCGCTGACGCTGTGCGGAATGGACGGGCAGGCGCTGGTGACTGCGGTTTGCGCCTTGCCGGGGCAGCAGGGGATCCTGGCAGGCTTTGCCGATGGCAGCATCCAGCGCGCTGACCTGTCCGGGACCACCCCGCCCGTGCCGGTCCGAACCGGCGGGGGCAGCGCCGTGACCGTTCTGGCGACCACGACAGAGCCGAACCGGATATTCGCGGCAGATGAGGCAGGCCGCGTACTGTGGAGGCCGCTGGAAGGCTGACCACCACCCGCACGGCAGTGGCAAAAAGGAACGCGGCGCGGTTCCCGTACGGATCAAGCACCCGCAGACGAAACAGAACGAATTGCGCCACACCAAACACCGGCAGTTCCGCCGCAAGGGCACCGGTCATGTCCCGGAACTGGTGGAAATTCCTGGCCGCCTCCGCAATCGACCGCCCCGACCGTCAGACAGGCCCTTCCGGACGCCTTTATAGCTGACGAAAGCCGATTTGATCATCAAATTGGCGCAGCATCAGCGTAAAATCAAAAGAAAGTCGTCAGGCCATAATGGGCATCCTGGGCTCTGTCACGAAGGTTTGCCCCTTTTGCCGTCACTGCCCCACTGCGGTCCGCATCCGCGCGACCGCATCCTGACCCGCATCCTCGCGCAGAAGCTCGAAATAAAAAACCGAGCCGGGATTGGCGGGCTCATAACCGATGGCACCGCGATGCGCCCGCACCAGCTCCAGCGCGATGACAAGACCCAGCCCGACCCGGCCACCCTGATCGCGGTCCAGAGGATCGGGCGGCACGAAACGCCGGAACAGGGTGTTGCGCAGATGCGTCGGCACGCCGGGACCGAAATCGCGCACCGTCACGCGGAAGGTTTTGCCGCGATCCTCGACGCCGACATGAACCCCCGTGCCCTCGGGCGCGACGCGCAACGCGTTTGACAGCAGATTCCGCATGATCTGGTTCAGCCGCGCGGGATCGGCCAGAACCGGGCTGGCCCCGCCGCACCCCAGCAGGCGCAGGGGGATGTTCCTGCCACGCAGCCCGGCCCGGCATTCGTCCAGCGCGCGGGCCACGCATTCCGCAAGATCGACCCTTTCCAGCCGCAACGCCAGATTGCCGGCATCGGCCCTGGACAGGTCCAGCAGATCGTCCACCGTCCGCCGCCCCGCGACGCCTGCACCCTGCCCCGCCGAATCCAGCACCTGCTTTTCCTGCTCGGTGATCCGGGCGGAATACATCGACATCAGCAGCCCGATCGCGCCGTTCACCGGGGTCCGGGGTTCCTGCCCTGCCGAGGTCATGACATCTGCCTTCATGCGGTCGGCGCGGCGCAGTTCCTCGACATTGACCAGCGCGGCCAGCAGCGGCGCGTTGCCATCGCCCGATGCGCGCTGGCCGATCATCTGATGGCCCATATAGCCGCCATCGGCCATTTGCAGACGCAGGGTCAGGCTGAAATTCTGGTTGCCGCGCGTCCTGTCGGCGACAAGCTTGTCAAAGGCACCGACATCGTCGGGATGCACGAAGGAACGCAGCGGCAGAAAGCAGTTATCGGCGCTGCGGGCATCGGCGGAATGGCCCAGAACGGCGCGGCACAACGCATCGTTCCAGAACTCGCCGCCCATGGCCCCGCCAGAGCTTTCCCAAAGCCCGATACGCGCGACCGCATCGGCCATGTTCAGCCGGTCGGCCATTCGCCTGATAGTGATGCCGCGTTCGTCAAAACGGCGGCGCATCACCTCCAGCGCGCGGACCAGTACGGTTTCCTCGGCCGATCTGGCCAGTTGCACCAGATCTTCAAGATCGCGCCTGCCATTGGCGAAATCGCGGATATGTCCGATCAACCGGCTGATCGGGCGGGTGATATAGCGTGCCAGCGCCACTGACAGCATGATGGCGAACAGGATGACGCCCACCGCACCAAGGGTCAGCAACATGGTCTGGTTGTCCAGCGCGCTGCGCTGCCGGGCATAGCTGAGGCGCAGCAGCGGCCTGCCGTGGGCCGTGACTTCGCGTTCATAACGGATCGCACCACCCTTTTGCCCGGTGCCCGCTGTAAATGTCTGTGAGGTCGCGATCTCGGGGGGGCGGTCCTTGAAATCCATCAGCCCTATCAACGGCAGATCGTCATGAAGGGGCCAGACGGCAAACCGCTCGGTCCGCGACAGGTGATTGCCCAGCCGGGACAGGAAATCCGTCATGTCGATCTCGACCATCAGCAACGCAAGCTTGTCGCCCGCAGGCCCTGCAACCACCGTGGCAGCCGGGACGATCGCCGCGGCCCTGCCGGCGCGCTGACCGCCATCGGTCAGGATCCGCAGCCGGTTGAACGTCACCTGCCCCGAGTCGCGGCGCGCGGCGTCGATCACGAAAGCCATGTCGTAAGAGGTGTCCAGCAATGGCGCGGACATCCGGCGCACCTGACTTTCCCGGTTCGAGACAGCAAGGATCTCGTGGCCGATCGCAAAGCCGGTTGCCGGGCTGACCGAGATCAGCCGGACATTGCGCAGCCCCGGCACCGAGAACTGGGTCTTGCGGATATTGCCGACGATCCGGTCGATGAACTCTGCCGGGGAATAGTCGCCCTCGCTGTCACCGGCATCGCTCTCGCCAGCATAGATGCGGGCCAGAGCGGCGGTCAGGGTTTCGATATTGTCCACCTGCTCCTGCAGCATGCCCGCCAGCGCGTCGGTCTGATATGCCGCCTCTTGCCGTTCCAGTTGCAGAATGCGGTGATAGGTCAGCGCGCCGAACACCCCGGCCGTGGCCAGAACCACCACGGTGGACAGTGCCGCCGTCATCAGCGCCACGCGCTTGTCCAGATCCAGTCGCCGCCACGCGCGGCGCAGCGGCTGCCTGATCCTGATATGCGGAAGGTAACTCGTGGCCTGGGCCATGGCTACATGTTCCTCATCAGCCGCAACAATTCATCCGTCGCCTCTGCGGGCGACATGGTTGCGGACATGGCGAAATCGGTGGTGAACTTGCCGACGATGCGCAGGTGGTTCTGCCAGCTATCGCCGTTCAGCCAGTATCGGTTGGCGGTATTGTCCCAGCCGCGCCGCGACTGGCCCCGGCAAGTGTCATCGGCAGGTTGCTGGTGATCCAGCGCCAGAACCGAGACGCCCCCCTTGCGGGCAACATATTCCGATGCGCCGCCATGCATATAGAAATCATAGACGAAATCCTTGGAAAGGCGCTGTTTTTCGGGATTGTCCCGGTTCACGAAAACCATCCCGTCCACGCCCAGCAGGATCGCGTCGGTACCGGGCGAGACGGCACAGACCACCGGCGCGCCATCCAGCAGTTCCGGCACCACATAATCCCCCAGCGCATAGGCGGCCGCCTCGCCGGTCGACACCATGCGCGCGCCTTCGGTAAAGGCGATATCGGGCAGCGGCGTCGGGGCAAAAGAGCGCAGGCCAGCGATGATGCGAAAGGTTTCTTCGATCTGGGGGCGCAGATCCTCGGGGGGCAGTTCGTCGGTCAGATAGTGCTGGAATTCCTCGGCAGACAGCAATGAGCTAAGGATGTTCGGAAACAGGTTCTGCATCTGCCATGCCTGACTGGACATCACCAGAGGCACGATTCCGGCCTGATGCAGCGCGGGCGCGTCCTCCAGCAGCTCGGGCCAGCTTCGCGGCACCGGGCGACCGATGCGGTCAAAGGCCTGACGGTTGAAAACGATGAAATTTTCGATATGGATTCCCAGCGGCAGGTTCGACAACCCATGCCCGAGGCGGGCCGCCTCATAAATTTCGGGCACCAGAACCGAGGCGAAATCCATGCGTTCATCCTCGACCGGCAGCAGATAGCCGCTGTCGATCAGCTTGCCCAGTTCGTCGCCCACGATCCATTGCGCGGCGTCCGGCGGATCGTTCCCCATCAACGCAGCCATCAGCGCCGAGCGCAGATCATTGAAATCGCCCTCAATCGTCACATCGACAAGCTTCAGTCCCGCGCGCGCGGCGGATTTGCGGATTTCCTCGACGGCGCGCAATTCGCCGGGGGCGGACCAGAAATGCATGAAACGCAGATCTTCGGCCATCGCCACACCGCAAAGACTGGTCAGAAGACCAGAAAAACCCAATATTCCTGAACGGAAAATCATGCTCTTCTCCGATAGCGAAGGCTGCTTGTGCGCGCCTTCGAGGGGAAAATCGTCACGATCTACACATGGCAACCCCTCCAGTGACGGAGGTTGCCGATGTCACGGACAGCCGGTCACGGACCGGTCGTCAAAGGCCTGAATTGCGGAAAAACGTTACCTTGCCCAACGCCCCCTATCACAACGGATAGGGACGCCAACATGTCGGATGCCTGTCATGGCCTTTTGGTTATGCAGAACACCTGTCGCAAAATCAATGACAACCTTGTAGCCTGCGGATCCCGGCTGAGGTAATACGGCCACGGGTTTCGCGCCCCGGTGACAAGGATTGTATTGCTGACGGAAGCAAATCTGATCATAAAATTTGCGCGGCGCCTTGCCGGCAAGCCTGATGCGGCGTCACCGCCGGATGATTTGCGTCCCGCGATAGCCGGGGGAGCTGTGCGCCCCCCGGACCCCCTGCAAAAGCCTGCGGCGGCGGAAAGTCTGAACCCGGCGGGCGGTCCTGGCATCAATCGCCCTCATACTGCCGCTTTGCCTCGGCCAGAACGCCTGCATCCATCAGTTCGACGGATTTCGGTGCCCCGGCGATCAACGGAATCAGAATTCGGTCCAGCCCTGTTCGATCACCGCCTCCATCGAGACATAGCTTGAAGTCGAATGCACATGCGGCAGGGTCGAGATTTTTTCGGCCATGATGCGCCGGAAATCGGCCATGTCGCGGGACCGGACCTTGACCAGATAATCAAAGCCCCCGGCGATCATGTAACATTCCTCGACCTCGGGAATGGCGCGGATCCCGGTGTTGAACTGCTCAAGCGCCCGTTGTCGCGTGTCGGTCAGCCGGATCTCCATATAGGTTACATGGGTCAGGCCCAGTTTCAGCGGCGACAGGATCGCGCGGTATCCGGTGATCAACCCCATCTCTTCCATCTGGCGGATTCGCAGCGCAACCGGAGTCTTGGACAACCCGACCTTGCGGGCCAGTTCGCTGACCGGGATCCGGGCATTTGCAACCAGTTCGGCCAGAATCCTGCGGTTTATCGGGTCAAGGGCGTCAGTCATGGCCTGCGCTTTACGTGAAATCAGGTCGATCAGTCTATGATATTGCGCATTTTTGGGCGCA
This sequence comes from Paracoccus sp. (in: a-proteobacteria), assembly GCF_047973135.1. GTDB lineage: Bacteria > Pseudomonadota > Alphaproteobacteria > Rhodobacterales > Rhodobacteraceae > Paracoccus. The sequence continues at coordinate 11,076 of NZ_JBKEBL010000137.1, read as the reverse complement.
TCGTCCAGAATATTTGCCCTATCACGCAGGCAACAACGGAGAATGCAATGCCTGTGACCGACCTGACTGCCTTTACCCCCGACGCCAAATTCCGCGCCGAGGATGCGCTGCTGCCCGAACTGGTCGCGCATGCCGCGCTGTCGCAGGCCGACCGCGACCGCATCACCGCCCGCGCCACCGATCTGGTCCGCCGCATCCGGTCCGGCGCGAAGCCGACGCTGATGGAGCATTTTCTGGCCGAATATGGCCTGTCCACGCGCGAGGGCGTGGCACTGATGTGTCTGGCCGAGGCGATGCTGCGCGTACCCGACCGCATGACCATCGACCGGCTGATCGAGGACAAGATCGCCCCCTCGGACTGGGGGCGGCATCTGGGCGAGGCGTCGTCGTCGCTGGTCAATGCCTCGACATGGGCGCTGATGCTGACCGGCAAGGTGCTGGACGACGACCAGCCGGGCATCGCGGGTACGCTGCGCGGTGCCATCCGGCGTCTGGGCGAACCGGTGATCCGCACCGCCGTGACCCGCGCCATGCGCGAAATGGGCCGGCAATTCGTTCTGGGCCAGACCATCGGCGACGCGCTGGAACGTGCCCGGACGCAAGAGGCGCAGGGCTATGGCTATAGCTATGACATGCTGGGCGAGGCGGCGATGACGGCCGATGATGCCGCCCGCTATGCCCGCGAATATGCCGCCGCCATCGCGGCCATTGCCGGGGCCTGCGACAAGGGCTCGGTCCGGCGCAATCCGGGCATCTCGATCAAGCTGTCGGCGCTGCATCCGCGATATGAGGTCGCGCAAGAGCACCGGGTGATGGCCGGGCTGGTGCCCGTGGTGCTGGATCTGGCGCGGCAGGCGAAGGCCGCGAATATGGGGATGAATATCGACGCCGAGGAACAGGACCGGCTGGTCCTGTCGCTGAAGGTCATTCAGGCGGTGCTGTCGGATCCCTCGCTGGCGGGATGGGACGGGTTTGGCGTCGTCGTGCAGGCCTATGGCAAGCGCGCGGGGCTGGTCATCGACTGGCTGCACGCCCTTGCAACGCGGCTGGACCGGCGAATCATGGTGCGGCTGGTCAAGGGTGCCTATTGGGATACCGAGATCAAGCGCGCCCAGGTCGAGGGCTTTCCCGGCTTTCCGCTGTTTACCAGCAAGACGGCCACCGATGTCAGCTATATCGCCCATGCGCGCAAGCTGATCGGCCATGCCGACCGCATCTATCCGCAATTCGCGACTCATAACGCCCAGACCGTTGCCGCCGTGCTGGAGATGGCGGGCGGGATCGATTTCGAATTTCAGCGGCTGCACGGGATGGGCGAACGGCTTCATGACATCGTCCTGCGCGACAGATGCGGGGCCTGCCGCATCTATGCCCCGGTCGGCGCGCATCGCGACCTGCTGGCCTATCTGGTGCGGCGGCTGCTGGAAAACGGTGCCAATTCCTCCTTTGTGCATCAGATCGTCGATGAGGCCGTCAGCCCCGCCGAGGTCGCTCGCGATCCTTTCGCGGCGCTGCCTACGGCGCAGGCACCGGCCGGTCTGGTCGCACCTGCGGCGCTGTTCGGACCGGACCGCACAAATTCGGCGGGGTTCGACCTTGCCGATGCGGCGACGGTGGCCCGGATCGGGGCGGCGCGCGATGTCGCGATCGGGGATGCCGGACCTTTGACGGTGTCCGAACCTTCCGGTGATCGGCGGGCGGTGACGAACCCCGCGACCGGCGCGGTGGTGGCCCATGTGACCATGGCCGATGCCGCCACGGCGTCACGTGCCGCCGCCGATGCGCGGGTCTGGGAAGCGCCTGCCGCCGATCGGGCCGCAATCCTGCGCCGCGCCGCCGATCTGTACGAGGCGAATTTCGGCCCGATCTTTGCCCTGCTGGCGCGGGAGGCAGGGAAAACGCTGCCCGACGCGGTGGGCGAATTGCGCGAGGCGGTGGATTTCCTGCGCTATTACGCGCGCGGGGGCGAGACAGCGACGGGCACCCCGCGCGGGATCGTGGCGGCAATCAGCCCGTGGAACTTTCCTCTGGCGATCTTTACCGGCCAGATCGCGGCCGCGTTGATGGCGGGAAATGCGGTGCTGGCCAAGCCCGCCGAACAGACCCCGCTGATCGCGGCTTTCGCGGTGCGGCTGCTGCATCAGGCGGGCGTGCCGCTGCATGCGCTGCAATTTCTGCCCGGCGACGGCGCGGTGGTCGGCGCGGCGATCACGGCAGATCCGCACGTGTCAGCGGTGGTCTTTACCGGCTCGACCTGGACAGCGCGTGTCATTGCCCGGACCATGGCCGACAATCTGGCCCCCGGCACGCCCCTGATCGCGGAAACCGGCGGGCTGAACGCGATGATCGTCGATTCCACCGCCCTGCCCGAACAGGCGGTGCGTGACATCGTCGCTTCGGCCTTCCGCTCGGCCGGGCAACGCTGTTCGGCGCTGCGCTGTCTGTATGTGCAAGAGGACATCGCCCCGCATCTGATCGCCATGATCAGGGGCGCGATGGATCAGCAGAGCATCGGCGACCCCTGGCATCTGTCCACCGATATCGGCCCGGTGATCGACGCCCGAGCACGGGACAGCATCGCCGCCTATCTGGAGGCGCAGTCAGGCGCGGTGCTGCACCGGTTGCCTGTTCCCGAAGGCGGGCATTTCGTTCCGCCGACGCTGCTGCGGGTCAACGGCATCGGCGATCTTGAGCGCGAAATCTTTGGCCCGGTCCTGCATGTCGCGACCTTTCGCGCCGCCGATCTGGACCGGGTGATCGCCGATATCAACGCGCGGGGCTTTGGCCTGACCTTCGGTCTGCACACCCGCATCGACAGCCGCGTACAAGAGATCTCGGACGCGATCCATGCCGGGAATATCTATGTCAACCGCAACCAGATCGGCGCGGTCGTCGGCAGCCAGCCCTTTGGCGGCGAGGGCTTGTCGGGCACTGGCCCGAAAGCTGGCGGCCCCTGCTATCTGCCGCGCTTCTTCGCCCCCGCCCGGCCCGGCGCGGCGGGGGCGGGGGCGGGCGACTGGACAGGGCCGGTCGATCCGGCCCGCCTGCGCGCTGCGCTGACCGTGCCGGCCGGGGCCGCGCTGTCCGAACGGCTGATGCCCGGCCCCACGGGCGAGATGAACCGCCTGACCGCCCATGCCCGTCCGCCGGTCCTGTGTCTGGGCCCCGGCGCGGATGCGGCGCAGGCGCAGGTTGCCGCCGTCCGGTCTCTGGGTGGGCAGGCGGTCACGGCAGGGGGCGATCTGCCGCCCGAGGCGTTGACGGATCTGCCGGGAATATCGGCGGCGCTGTGGTGGGGCGACGCCGATCGGGGCCGCGCCTTCGCCCACGCGCTGGCCGCGCGGAAGAGCGAGATCGTACCGCTGATCTGCGACCTGCCCGATCTGGCCCATGTCGCGCATGAGCGGCACCTGTGCGTGGACACCACCGCCGCGGGCGGCAACGCCGCGCTGCTGGCGGGGGGCTGAGACCCGCAGCCCCGGCGGGCGCTGGCCATAGCGGAAAGCAAGCGCCGGACCGGGCAGGCGATGCGCGGGCGGAAAGGGGGGTGCGGGTCGGGCAAAGCCCGACCCGTCGCTGCCGCCCGGCCGGACGCGCGCTTCGCGCGCGGGCTGTCTGTATAGCTGACGAAAGCCAATTTGATCATCAAATTGGCGCAGCATCAGCTATACCTTGCAAACCTTGATGGCCCGCCACAGCCGCCTGATGCCAAAGCGGTCAGCCTTCATGACCGACCTCCAGCCGGCCCGGACCGGCGATGGCGTGGCCGATCACGGCAGCGTCGGCAAAGCCGTGATCGGCAAAGACGCGCAGCACCTGATCGGCAGAGCTTTCCGCACAGGCCACCAGCAGGCCCCCGCTGGTCTGCGGATCCGACATCAGCGCGCGGTCCAGTTCCGACAGCCCCCCGGCCAGCGTCACATCCTGACCATAGCTGGCCCAGTTCCGCCCCGAGGCACCGGTCACAAAGCCGCGCCCGGCCAGATCGCGCACGCCGTCAAGCAGCGGCACCGCCGACCAGTCCAGCCGCAGCGTCAGACCGGAACCCCGCGCCATCTCCAGCGCGTGCCCGGCCAGCCCGAACCCGGTCACATCGGTCATCGCATGCACATCGGGCAGCCAGGCCAGATCGGGGCCGGGCGTGTTCAGCCGCGTCGTCACCTCTATCATCCGGGCATAGCCTTCGGCGTCCAGCGCCCCTTTCTTCAACGCCGCCGACAGCACCCCGACGCCCAGAGGCTTGCCAAGGACCAGCACATCGCCCGGTTGCGCACCGGTATTGCGCTTGACATGCGCCGGATCGACCAGCCCCAGCGCGACAAGGCCATAGATCGCCTCGACGGAATCGATGGTATGGCCGCCGCCGATGGGAATGCCGGCCTCGCGGCAGGCCATCGCCCCTCCCTCAAGGATGCGGGCGATGGTTTCGGGCGACAGCGTGTTGATCGGCATACCCACCAGCGACAGGGCCATGATCGGCGTGCCACCCATCGCATAGACATCGCTGATCGCATTGGTCGCCGCGATCCGCCCGAAATCCAGCGGATCATCGACGATCGGCATGAAGAAATCCGTCGTCGCGACCAGCGCCTGATGATCGTTCAGCCGATAGACGGCCGCGTCGTCCGATGTCTCGATTCCGACCAGCAACGCCTCGGGTACGGGCAGCATGGAGGTGCCGCGCAACAGGCCGGTCAGCACGCCGGGCGCGATCTTGCACCCGCATCCGCCGCCATGCGACAGCGAGGTCAGCCGGGGTTCCCCTGCGTTCGGATCGTCCATGAGTTTTCTCCTGCCATCGCCACGCGAAAGCTGCGCCGCCTGCGCGCAGTTATTCCACGGCGCGGGCAGGAACGAAAGAGGGGCCGGGCCATCAAGGGGACGGACAGATTCTGAACCGGCATTCCTCAAATATAACGGTTTTGAAACCGCTGTTCGTAAGCGCGCATAAGGTGCCGCGCCGGCCCTGATGTATCACCGGATCAGACCCGCCCCAAAGCCGCGCGACCCACACGCCGCCGAACAGGAGGAAGGATGACACATTACCGACTGACCCTGACTTGCCCCGACCAGCCCGGAATAGTCGCGCAGGTTGCCGCAGTTCTGGCTGCACATGGTGCCAACATCACCGAGGCGCAGCAATTCGACGATCCCGAAACGGGGCTGTTCTTCATGCGCGTCGCCTTCACCTCGGACAGGTCGCAACCGGATCTTGCCGGGGGCTTTGCGCCGGTCGGCGACCAGTTTCGCATGGACTGGCAATTGCGCCGCGCCGATCACCACAAGAAGGTGCTGATCCTCGTGTCAAAATTCGATCATTGCATGGGGGATCTGCTGTACCGGGTGCGCGTGGGCGAGCTGAAGATGGAGCCGGTCGGCATCGTCTCGAACCACCCGCGCGAGGCACTGTTTCTCAGCACCGATAACGGCATCCCCTATCACCATCTGCCGGTCACAAGGGACAGCAAGCCCGCGCAAGAGGCGCGGATCAGGCAAATTATCGCGGAAACCGGCGCGGAACTGATCGTTCTGGCCCGCTATATGCAGATCCTGTCTGACGATTTCTCGCAATATCTGTCCGGTCGCTGTATCAATATTCACCACTCGTTCCTGCCCGGCTTCAAGGGTGCAAAACCCTATCATCAGGCCCATGCGCGCGGCGTCAAGATGATCGGCGCAACGGCGCATTTCGTCACCGGCGATCTGGATGAGGGTCCGATCATCGCGCAGGACGTCGAATCCGTCAGCCATTCGGACACGCCCGAAACGCTGGTGCGCAAAGGCCGTGACATCGAACGCCGGGTCATCGCCAGGGCCGTAGGCTGGTATCTCGAAGATCGTGTTTTCATGAACAATAACAAGACGGTGGTTTTTCAGGACTGACCACCCGCCCCATGACCCGCAAGGAAGGAGAGCTTTACATGTCCAATCTTGAACAGCGCCTCAAGGGCTATGCCAGCCCCGCGCAAATGCTTCAGAACTCGCAGACCGGGGCCTATGCATTCCCGATCCCCGCGCAATACACCAACTGGATGGAAGAGGTCCGGGCATGGCGTCACGGCGCGGTGCTGCTGAACCAGTCCTATCACATGACCGACCTGTATATGCGCGGCCCCGACGTGGTGAAATTCCTGTCCCATGTCGGCGTGAACAGCTTTGCGAATTTCGGGCGCAACAAGGCCAAGCAACTGATCTGCGTCAATCCCGATGGCTATGTGATTGGCGACGGCATCATCTTTGGCCTTGAGGATGACGAAATCCTCTATGTCGGGCGCCCTCCCCTTGCCTATTGGCTGGCCTATCAGGCCGAGATCGGGGATTTCGACGTCACCACCGATTTTGACATCCGCTCGCTGGAAAACACCGGCACGCCGCGCAAGCTGTACCGTTTCGAGGTGCAGGGGCCAAATGCACTGACGATCCTGAACGAGGCGAACGAAGGCGGCCCGCTGATCACCAAATTCTTCAACATGGGCGAAATCACCATCGCCGGATGCAAGGCCCGCACGCTAAGTCACGGCATGGGCGGCGCGCAGGGGCTGGAACTGTGGGGGCCGTATGAACAGGGCCAGCAGGTCCATGACCGTCTGCGCGAGATCGGCGAACAGCACGGCATGCTGCGCGCCGGTGCCCGCGCCTATTCCTGCGCCGCGATGGAATCGGGCTGGATCCCTTCGCCCCTGCCCGCCATCTATACCGGCGCGGCGATGAAGGGCTTTCGCGAATGGCTTCCCGCCGACAATTTCCTTTCGACCTGCTCGGTCGGAGGCAGTTTTCAGCCCGGGAATGTCGAAGAATATTACCTGACCCCGTGGGATCTGGATTATGGCCGGGTGGTGAAATTCGACCATGATTTCATCGGCCGCGCCGCGCTTGAAAAGATGGCCCGACAGCAGCACCGCACCAAGGTCACGCTGGTCTGGGACAAGCAGGATGTGCTGCAAATCTTTGCGGGTCTCATGGGTGATTTCCCCGGCCCCAAACTGATGGAGATGCCCGCCGGCCATTACGCCGCACATCCCTATGATCAGGTATTGCTGAATGGCGATATGGTGGGGCTTTCGACCTATCCGGTCTATTCCGCAAATGAACGCGCCTGGATTTCGCTGGCCATGATCCGGCCCGATCTGGCCGCCCAGGGCACGCGGCTGGATATTCTGTGGGGCGAAAAGGACGGCGGCACGCAGAAACCGCATGTCGAACGCCATGTTCAGATGACCATCGGCGCCGAAGTGAACCCCTGGCCGATCCACGAGGCGTCGCGCAGCGGTTATCGCGCACAGACCTGACCGCGCCGAAAAAAAAGACCGCATCCCTGCGGTCTTTTTCAATCTCATGCGATCCGCTGTCAGGCGGCCTTGCGGCGACGCGCGCGGCCCAGCAGGAACAGCCCGCCAAGCAGCAGCGGAGCCGAGGCCGGCAGCGGAATGACCGATGCTGGCGTATAGTCATAGACGACCGTCAGATCAGCCTTCGCGGCGGTCTCGAACTGCGTCACCATGTTGCCGCTGCCCCGCGAGAACGAAAAGCCGCTGGCGACAATATCCATGCCGACCAGCCCGGCACCGACAAATTCGGCCATGTCGCCGCCGGTCAGGGTGGCGACATCGGTTTCGCTGGCGTTTTCCAGTCCGGTATTGACGCCGCTGGTTCCCAACCAGTCAAGCGTACCATCATAGGCGGAAAGCGTGTGGGTGGTCGCCACGACAGGCAGGGTCTGCGCGATGATACCCAGAACAGTCGTTGCCGCCGTGATCTCTGCTTCCAGATTCAGCGTGACGTCCACTGTCTTGCTTCCGATATTTTCCGATCTGGCGCTGCCTTCGACATAGCCCACCAGTGTTACCATCACGCTGTTCAGCGTGCCGAGGGCGGTGTCGAATTGCGGGACCGACAGGGTATAGGCCCAGCCGGTCTGCTCCATCGCAACATTGTCCGTGTGCGTTACAGTTGCGGCACTGGCAGTCTGGGCAAGGCAAGTAATTGCCCCGGCTACCGCGCCGATTACGAATTTCTTCATAAAATCCTCACTTTTTTATAGGCGCCGAGTTGATTCGTACGCATTGCAGGCGATACCGTATCGTATACCGATAAAAGGCGGCATCGAACAGGTTAAGAGAGAAAAAATTGACTATTTAAACACTCTTAGGGTGTTTATACAGCCTGAAAAGGCGGCTTCCCCGTCATCAAACTATGATTTTTCAGATGGTTAGTCAAGAATTATCCAATATGTATCCTTTACAGACAAATAGAGCATAACCATACAATCCGGTTCGATTTATGGGATATTTCAATTTTTTCTCTAACGTTCTGGAAGCAATGAATGAATCCGCACAACTTATGAATGTAACATTCATAAGAGCAAACAAAATAGGACTTTTCGCCTTTTGTTTATGCAAATGAACGTCAAAGAAAATAAAGGCGAACGGCCTTGGAAATTCGAAACCTGCCGCCTTGGGGAACCGCGTGGGGCCGGTCAGCCGACCTCGTGCTCCAGTCCGCGAAAGATGCCGGGCGACATGTCTTCCCAGAAGGCGGCGATACGCTTCAGGTTCAGCGGCGACATCCAGCCATGCTTGTCGAAATCCTCGCGTGCCCTTGCATCGGAAAGTTGGCTCAGGAACAGGCGTTTGTCGGCGTCGCGCTGTGTGGGGGTGCGGGCCTTCACGGCGTCCTGAATGCGGCGCAGCCGCTCGGCCCGCGCCGAGGGCGGCGGGGGTGCGGGTTCTTCTGCCGCCGTACCGAAATCGCCATCCAGCGCCGCGCTCAGATAGCCGATCTTGCTTTTGACGTTCTTGCGCGATTCAACATAGTCCAGCTTGGCCGCTACCTGATCTTCGCCATGCGCGCCCAGCCACTGCCGGGCCAGCCGGTCGCTGACACCCAGATCGCGCAGCCGGGAATAGACCGGTCCGTGGCGCATGCCCTCGCCATCGTCGATGTCCAGGATCGCCAGTTGCGGGTTATCCTTGATCAGGAACCTTATTTCCGTCACCACCCTGCCCTGCTTGCGGGTTTCGGGGGTCAGGATGATATTGCTGGTCTTGTTGACCTCGGTCACGGCGGGCTTGATGATCTTGGCGTTCAGATGCTTGAACGTCTCGTAATAGGCGGAACCCTCTACCCCCATCAGTCGCCGGAACAGGTCCAGCGGCCACCAGCCCGTTGATCCGGTGCGCACGAAACGGTAGCAATTTTCATACAGCGCCAGCGCGTGTCCCGATGTGAACCTGCGCTGGATGTTCAGATTGATCAGCGCAAAGACCTTTGGGTCGTGCAATTTTTCCGCCAGGGCCGGGGAATAGGCGTATTCGCAGACCCCGCCCTTCAGCTTGGCATAGCTCAGCAGGCTGGACACGCCCCATTCCTGCTGGCCCTTTTCGTCCAGCATGTCCCATTCCGCGACGGTTTCGGCCAGGCCCCGCAGCGATTGTTTCAACGTCTCCATGTCGTTCGAGTTATAGCCGATCATCAGGCACAGCGTTCGGGCGTCAATCTGGTGCCGGGTCCGGCTGGTCAGCGTATCATAGGCGTTCAGCAGCAGCACGTTGGACAGCTTGCGCTGCAACAGGGTCAGCTTGCCCGAAACGTGGATCGCGGCCACGTGTTTCTTGACGGCACCCCGGCGCAGGGCACCGGAAAGCTGGTCGCGGGGAATATCGTCCATGATTCTGCTCGTAACTCTTTTGCCGTCATTATGCCTTAAAAGGTACCTTCGAACAACAGGCTGTGAGGCACTTCAAAGCCGATTCCATGCGTCCTGCATCCGGGTACCTTGGAATCCGCAAGGCAAAAAAGGAACCCGTTTACAGGATCAGAAACAGGCTTCGCGACGCGCCAGACCGGAAAAACCCCGCGTTTTCGGCTCATACCGCAAAGGAATACCCCTTAACCCGCGAATCGGTTCCCTTGCCCCTGCATCCGGGCACCCATCATCCCGAATCCGGGTACCCATGATCCTGTAGCCGGGTTCCTTATTCGCTTTATCTATTTGATAGTATTGAGTAATAATGGCGTAAAGACTCTAAAGATCCTAAACTCACTACAAGCTTTCTGCCGTTGTTTTTCTGCTATTTTTGACGGTTTCGCGGCGAAACCTGCTTAAGTGATTCCCTTTCGCCTGATCATGTGCGATAGAATTGCCCAAACGCATAATGAAGCAGTACATCGCAAAGGTAGCGAGATGTCAGGCAAGGAACCCCTTCCCCCCTATTTCAACATCGATCCGGCCAAGGCAGCGCGGCGCCTGTCCGATCCCATCGGCACGGCCCGATTCGCGAAAGCCGCGGCCTTCGCGGCGCGCGGTCGACAGGATCTGGCCGAGCGAGGCTATGCCCCTGACGGACGCAAGCGACTGCGCCGTTTTTCCACATGGGAGGTCTGCCGCTATCTGATCCCGGTCGCTCCGGCGCATTTCCGCCGCGTGCTGCGGAAATTCCCCGACCTGCCGCAGGGCACGGGCGAGGGCAATTCCAAATGGTTCACCCTGGAAGAGGTGCTGCGCCTGCGCGATCATTTTGTGGCCGAGGGTGCCGCAGATCGCGAATACCGCCCGTGGCGCCCCGAGGGCCTGCCCGCCAAGACCATTGCGGTCGCCAATTTCAAGGGCGGCGTCGGCAAGACCTCGACCGCCGCGCATCTGGCCATGTCGGCGGCGCTGGACGGCTACAAGGTGCTGGTGGTCGATCTGGACAGTCAGGGCAGCATGACCTCGATCATGGGCGGCAAGGTTCCGGACGAGTGGTCCACCGCCTTCCCGCTGCTGGCCCGCGACTATGCGCTGGCCGTGCAAGATGAAAACAAGGTGCGCGATGCGGCCGGGCAACCTCCGCTGCCGTTCGATGAAACCCTGACCGAAGCGCTGAAGCTGACAGCCCGCGATCTGATCCAGCCGACACATTGGCCGAATATCGACCTTCTGGGTGCGCAGCTTAACCTTTAGTGGGCCGAGTTTCAGGTTCCGGTCTGGCGCATGGGTCTGCGTAGCTGGCCGCTGTGGGATGCGCTTGCGAACAGTCTGGAAAGCGTGCGTTTTTTCAATGTATACGTTTTGATTATCCTCGTTTCTACCCCTGC
>NZ_JBKEBL010000283.1:0-28927 GCF_047973135.1 Paracoccus sp. (in: a-proteobacteria) | reverse complement strand
CGCTAGCCATTCGGTCACGGTTGCGCGCAAATTCGGCTTGCCCGCCGCCCGTGCCTCGTCGATGACCCGCCGCAACTCTTCTATCGAGACGCGGCGGATCAGGTGTTTCACCGGGCCGATCGAGGCCGGGCGCATCGACAGCCGCCTGATGCCCAATGCCGCAAGGGTCAGCGCCTCGACCGGGCGACCCGCATCCTCGCCGCAAAAGGACAAGGGCACGCGCGCATCCTCGCAACGCGCGATGATATGGCTGAGGAAATCGAGAAAGGGCGAACTGAGCATGTCATAGCGGCGGCGCACCCTCTCGTTCTCGCGGTCGGCGGCGAAGAAGAATTGTTTCAGGTCGTTTCCGCCGATCGAGATAAAGTCGCACATTTCGAAAAACCGCTTGGGCGCATAGGCCAGCGAAGGGGTTTCCAGCATCGCGCCGACGCGGATGTCGCTTGGCATGGCGTGTCCCAGCCGTTGTTCGCGCGACATTTCCTGCATCAGGATGCGATGGGCGCTTTCGTATTCGCCAATATCGGCGACAAAGGGGAACATCACGTGCAGCGGTCGCCCCGATGCCGCCCGGATCAGCGCCTGCAGTTGCATCCTCAGGACGCCGCGCTTGTCCAACCCGACGCGGATCGCCCGCCAGCCCATCGCGGGGTTCGGTTCGTCCTGCGGTTTCATATAGGGCAGCACCTTGTCCGAGCCGATGTCGAGCGTGCGAAACATCACCGTCTTGCCATGCGCGCTGTTCAGGACATGGCGATACAGTTCGGCCAGTTCCGCACGGCGCGGGACATGGCTGCGGATCAGGAATTGCAGCTCGGTGCGGAACAGCCCCACGCCTTCCGCGCCCGAACTTTCCAGCGAGGGCAGGTCGGCCATAAGCCCGGCATTCATATAAAGCTGAATGGTCGTGCCACAAGTGCCGGTGGCGGGCAGGTGGCGCAGGCTGGCATAGCGGGTCTGCGCCTCGGCCTGCATCGCCATCTTGTCGCGAAAGGCGGCGGCGACTGATTCCTCGGGGCGCAGGTGAACGATGCCCTGATCGCCATCCACAAGGACCGGATCGCCGTTCAGTGCCTCGAAGGTGACGCGGTTTGCATGGATGACCAGCGGAATTGCCAGCGCGCGGGCCACGATGGCGGCATGGCTGCCGACCGAGCCTTCCTCAAGCACGACGCCTTTCAGGTTGCGGCCATATTCCAGCAATTCGGCAGGGCCGATATTGCGGGCGATCAGGATCGGCTTTTCGGGCAGTTCCGCGCCGGTATCCAGTCCCTGGCCCGTCAGAATGCGCAACAGCCGGTTCGCCAGATCGTCCAGATCGTGCAGCCGGTCGCGCAGATAGGGGTCCGAGGCCAGCTCCAGCCGGGCGCGGGCTGCGGATTGTTCCTTTTCCACCGCAGCCTCGGCTGAAAGGCCAAGCTTGATATCCTCTTCCATCCGCTTCAGCCAGCTTCGCGAACGCGAGAACATGCGATAGGTTTCCAGAACCGAGTTATGTTCGCCTTCGCCCATCTCGGCGGCGGAAAGCATGGCGTCGATGGTCGCGCGCAGCGTATCGACGCCTTCATGCAGCCTTTCACGTTCTCGTTTGGGATCGTCACCGACCGGGTTGGTGACGACGACGCGCGGTTCGTGCAGCCAGACCTGCCCCTCGGCGCTGCCTTCCTGTGCGCTGGTGCCGTGGATCACCAGCGGAAAGCGGTGCGCCTTGGGCATGCTGTCGGACCCGCCGCCCTGAAACGCACCCAGTTCGGCCATTTCGGCCAGCACCATGGCGACGACTTCCAGGCCATAAACCTCATCGTCGCTGAATTGCCGCGCCGCGCGGGACTGGACAACCAGAACGCCCAGCTTTTCGCCGACCCGCTGGATCGGAACGCCCAGAAACGAAGGGAACACCTCTTCCCCGGTTTCGGGCATGAATCGGAAACCCGGTTCAGACGGGGCATCGGCGCTGTTCACATAGCGGCCAGAACGGGCCACCCGACCCACCAGCCCCTCGCCCAGACGCAGCCGGGTCTGGTGGACGGATTCAGCGCGCAACCCCTCGGTCGCGCAAAGTTCCAGCGTCTGGGGGTCGCGGAACAGATAGATCGAACAGACGGCGGTCCCCATCGAATCGGCGATGTGATGGGTGATCTGGTCAAGCCTGTCCTGCCCGCCGCCCGGAGCGCCGAGAATTTCTTTCAGCCGCCGCAGCAGTTTGCGGGAATCGCTGTCCTTGCGGTCCATCATCGCCTGCCTGCCTTTGCTGTCGCGATGGCCCCGTTTCGCGCCCGGATGCCGGACCTCAGCCCGGCATCGTCACGCTGCTTCGAGACCGAAGGCATCATGCAGTGCCTGAACAGCCAATTCCATATACTTCCGGTCGATCATGACCGAAATCTTTATCTCGCTGGTTGCGATAACCTTGATATTGATGTTTTCTTCGGCAAGTGCCCTGAACATCATCGCCGCGACGCCGGTATGGCTGCGCATACCGATTCCGACAACGCTGACCTTGGCGACCTCGGTATCGACGATCAGCTCGTCATAGGTGATCTGACCGGCGGCGCGCGATTCTTCCATGGCGCGTTTGGCGCGTTCGACCTGATTGATCGGCACCGAAAAAGTCATGTCCGTGACCGAGCCGGGGTGATCGTCATAATCTTTTTCCGAAATGTTCTGGACAATCATGTCCACATTCACGCCCGCCTCGGCCAGAGGAGCAAAGATCGCGGCCGAGATGCCGGGGCGGTCCTCGACCGTGACCAGCGTGATCTTGGCTTCGTCGCGCGAATAGGCGACACCGTTGACGACTTTTGATTCCATGATTTCATCCTCATCACAGACCAGTGTACCCGAATTTTCGTCGGTTTCCCCGAAAGAGGACAGCACCCGTAACCGGACCTTATAGCGCATCGCCAGCTCGACCGAGCGGGTTTGCAGCACCTTCGCGCCAAGGCTGGCCAGTTCCAGCATTTCCTCGAAGGCGATCCTTTTCAGCTTGCGCGCCTTCGAGGTAATACGCGGATCGGTCGTATAGATGCCATCGACATCGGTATAGATGTCGCAGCGTTCGGCCCCGAAGGCGGCTGCAAAGGCAACGGCGGTGGTGTCGGACCCGCCTCTGCCCAATGTCGTGATCCGGCGGTCCGGCCCCAGCCCCTGAAAGCCCGCGACCACAGCCACCTTGAAGCCTTCGGCGAATTTCTGGTCGATATTGTGGCGCGGAATGTCCACGAAGCGGGCTGCGGAATGGGCAGAGGTGGTATTGATCGGCACCTGCCAGCCCTGCCAGCTTCGTGCCGGGATGCCCAGTTCCTGCAGGCTCAGCGCCATCAGCCCGGCAGTCACATTCTCGCCCGAGCTGACCACGGCGTCATATTCGCGCGCGTCGAACAGCGGCGAGGTTCCTTCGACCCAGCCGACCAGTTCATTGGTCTTGCCCGACATCGCGCTGACGATGACGATGACGTCATAGCCGCGCTCGACCTCGCGCTGCACCTTCTTGGCGGCGTTCTTGATCCGGTCCAGGTCGGCCACGGATGTTCCGCCGAATTTCATCACCAGAAGCGGCATTCAGGGCCTCCAGCCACGGGGTTGTCCATCGGCGGGGCTTTTATGGGCGGGGGGCCAAAACCGCAAGGGGGCACGACAGGGGTGGGTGCGATCTGTCACGTTATGTTCCGGCGTTCATGCCAGCGGCGCTGACGAATGCCCCGTTCTCCGCATCTGGCGCTGGTTTGAGCCCTGTCGGACCTATGCGGCAGTCCGGACAAATGTAGCGTGCATGATTCGGATGAATGTTATGGACGTTTGCCTCGCATTTGAGTTCCACCCCAGGCCGATCGCCTGGATTGGCCCCCCGCCACCCGACGAGACTCGCGATTGAAGTTCGGCATCCGGCCCGGCCTTGACCTCGGGTAGTTCAGTTTTTTCGGCCGGGTCGCTGTGCAGATAGGGCGACAGGCGGAAGAGACCAGATTGCCCACGGAAAACACGGTGATGATCCATGGCTGCAATTCCGGGCGACCGGTCATCCGGGCGACAAGGATCAGCCCGTCGCTGACGGCCGATGCAATCAGCGCAACTCCGATGCACAGCCAAATGCGTGCCGGAAGGTTGTCGTGCGCCAGAAGCGCCTGCGGTTGCACAGGCGGGCTCGCGGGCGATGGCGGATATCTCGCAAGGAAAAGCGACCCGCCGTCCGGAAACATGATCATCCGGAGGGGGAGCAGACTGGCCGATATCGCACTCGGCGCGGACAGTACAACTTGTGGGAAATTGAAAGTCGGCTTGCACCTTGCTGCGGCGCTGGCCATAGACCGCAATGAACCGCAGCAAGGGGACAGGGCAGATGCTGACGCATGAGATCAACGAGGGTTTTCGCCAGCGGCTGAGCCGGGGCGGTGCGATCCTGATGCCGGGCGCGGCCAATGCGCTGTCGGCCCGCGTGATCGAGGGGCTGGGCTACGAGGCGATCTATATCTCGGGCGCGGGGGTGACGAACACGTTTTACGGCATCCCGGACATGGGTTTCGTGAACCTGACCGACATCGCGCAGCACACCGCGATCCTGCGCAACACCACCGATCTGCCGCTGGTGGTGGATGCCGATACCGGCTTTGGCAACGCCGTCAATGTCTATCACAGCGTGCGGGTGATCGAACGGGCGGGGGCCAGCGCGATCCAGCTTGAGGATCAGGTCAGCCCGAAACGCTGCGGCCATTTCAACGGCAAGGATGTGGTCGCGCTGGACGAGGCGCGCGGCCGCATCCGGGCGGCGGCGGATGCGCGGCAGGATCCGAATTTCCTGATCGTCGCGCGCACCGACGCACGCGCCACCCTGTCCCTGTCCGAGGCGATCGACCGCGCCGCCGCCTTTGTCGAGGACGGCGCCGACATCACCTTTGTCGAGGCACCCACCAGTCTGGAAGAAATCGCCGAAATCCCCCGCCGCCTTGCCGGAACACCGCAACTGATCAATCTGGTGGTCGGCGGCAAGACCCCGATCATCGATTTCGCCACGCTGGACCGGATGGGCTTTGCGCTGGTGCTGTATGCGAATGTGGCCTTGCAGGGCGCGCTGTTGGGCATGCAGCGCGCGCTTGCCGAATTGCAGCGGACCGGCCGCATGGACGAGGGCGATCTGGTCGCCGACTTCATGCTGCGGCAAGAGACGGTGCAAAAACCCCTGTTTGACGCGCTGGAGAAGAAGTTCGTCTGAAAGTCTCGAACTGGTTCCCTGTTTTTCTCGCCGTCTGGTACTTTGCGCAATACCAGAGCGGGCCTAGCGTCTGATTGTCCGCGACCGCAAACGTGGGGAGGCAGGGGTGAATCGGGGATCAGGTATCAGGATCGGGCTGATCGGCGGCGGTTTCATCGGCCGTTCGCATGCGCTGGCCATCCGCGCGGTGAACGCGACCTTTGCCGAGCTGCCGCTGCGGGCCTGCGCGCATGTGCTGTGCGACCTCGACGCCGGAAAAGCCGCCCGGCTGGCCGGTGAGACGGGATTTGCCAACTGGACCGATGACTGGCGGCAGGCAGTCGAGGATGCGGATGCAGTGGTGATCGCCGTTCCTGGCCAGTTCCATCACAGGATCGCCAGCCATGCCATTGAACGGGGTAAGGCGGTTCTGTGCGAAAAGCCGGTGGGCCTGTCGGCCGCGGAAAATCAGGCGTTGGCCGATGCGGCGCAGGTGGCGGGTGTGGTGAACGCGGTGGGTTTTACCTATCTGCGCGCGCCGATGGTGGCCCATGCGCGGCAATTGCTGGACAGTGGCATACTGGGCCGCCCGGTGCATTTTCATGGCCGCCATTTCGAGGATTATCTGGCCTCGCCAGACGCGCCCTTTTCCTGGCGGATGGACCCTGCCATTGCCGGGCGCTGTGGCGCATTGGGTGATCTGGGCTGTCATATCCTGGCGGTGGCGCGTTATCTTTGTGGCCCGGTGGCCAGCCTGTCGGGAAACAGCGCCATCGTGCATCCGTTGCGCCCGGCTGATCCGGGCAGGAAAGAGATGCGCGCCGTCGGGAACGAGGACTATGCCTCGGCGCAGTTGCGCTTTGAAAGCGGCACCACCGGCATGATCGAGGCCAGCCGCGTTGCCCTTGGCTGCAAGATGGACATCGCCTTCGAGCTGATCTGCGACCGGGGCGCGATCCGTTTCGGGGGCGAGCGGATGAATGAATTGTCGGTCTATCTGCAAGAGGACGCGGACCGGGGCATTCCCGGCTTTCGGCGGGTACTGATAAATGCCGGTCATCCCGGCTATCCGGCCTTTTTGCCCGCGCCGGGGCATGGCCTGGGCTTCAATGACCTCAAGACCATCGAAATCGCCGCCTTCCTGCGCGGCATCGCGACGGGTGACAGCGTCTATCCCGATCTGGCCGAGGCCGCCCGGATCGCGCGCATATGCGAGGCGATACTGGATTCGTCCGAGGCGCGCGGCTGGATCGACAATCCCGAACATTCACCCTCAACCTAGCAGGTTCCCATGGCCATCAGGATCGGCATCAACCCCATCACCTGGACAAATGACGACGTTCCCAGCCTTGGCGGTGACACGCCGCTGGAAACCTGCCTGTCCGAGACCCGACAGGCCGGTTATGCCGGAACGGAACTGGGCGGGAAATTCCCCCGCGACCATGCGACGCTGGCGCGTGTGCTGGCGGATCACCGGCTGGAACTGGTGTCGGGCTGGTATGACGGGCGGATTCTTGAACAAAGCGTCGAGGATGAATACCGGGCGATCCTGCCGCATCTGACGCTGCTGCGCGATTGCGGCGCGCGGCATGTGGTTTACGCCGATACCTCGCGCGGGCGGCATGACGGCATCTTTCAGCCGATCTCGCAGCGTCCGCGGCTGCAAGATGACGAATGGCGCGACTATGGACGCAAGGTTACGGAACTGGCGGACCGCTTTGCCGATTTTGGCGTCGGCATGGCCTTTCATCACCATATGGGCACGATTGTCGAAACCGACGTCGAGATTGACCGCCTGATGGAAAACACCGGCGACTCGGCCGGGCTGCTGTTCGACACCGGGCACTGCCTGTTCTCGGGCGGCGACCCCGCGACGCTTCTGGCCCGGCATCTGGATCGCGTCGTGCATTTCCACTGCAAGGATGTGCGCCCCACGGTTCTGACCAAGGCGCGGGCGACGGATGCAAGCTTCATGGATGCGGTGCTTGAGGGCATCTTTACGGTACCGGGCGATGGCAGTGTCGATTTCACCGCGCTGCTGAAACCGCTGGCCGCGCGCGGATACGAGGGCTGGATCGTAGTCGAGGCCGAACAGGATCCGAAGAAAGCCCATCCGTTGACCTATGCGCGGCTGGGCTATCGCAATCTGCTGGCGATGGCGACCGAGGCGGGTTTCGACGTGACCGGGGCCGCATGATGCCCGGCCCTCATGTCACCATCAATATTGACGACATCGGTATGTGCCACGGCGCGAACAGCGCCTTTGTGGCGCTGTCACGGGCCGGGCGGGTCGATTCCGGCTCGCTGATGCTGCCCTGTCCCTGGGCGCTGGAGATGATCGAGCTGGGTCTTGCCGATACCGCGCTGAAGATCGGGATCCATCTGACGCTGACCTCGGAAAAGCGGCATTACCGATGGCGGCCCCTGACCGCGCCGGGACGTGCTGCGGGGCTGGTGGACGATGACGGCTATCAGTGGCGCAGCGTTCCCGAATTGCGCCGCCATGCCCGCCCCGGCGCAGTCGAGGCCGAGTTGCGCGCCCAGATCGAAGCTTTCCTTGCGACCGGCCTGCGCCCCGCGCATATGGACGGGCATATGGGCGCGGTGCTGTCGCCCGAATTTTACGACATCTATATCGCACTTGGTCGGGAATACGGTATTCCGACGCTGTATCCGGCCTCGATCCTGTCCTATGGGCCACGTCACAATCTGGGGCAGATTGATGACGGATTCTATCGCGAACGCGCCACGATGCTGCGGGACGCGGGCTGCGGGGTCGTGGACAGCGTGCTGGAAACGCCCTGGCATCTGCGCGGCACGGCGGAACAGCGTTATCTGGATCTGTTCGGCCAGATCGGCGAGGGCGTGACCTTTTTCGCGCTGCACGCCAATGCGCCGGGCGAGATTTCGGTGATCGAACCCGATTCGGCCGATATGCGCATACAGGAATACGGATTTCTGGTCAGCGACGGCTTTGGCCGCTGGCTGGACACTCATGCCCCCGTTCGGGGTACCTTACCGGCCTGATCGGGGCCGCAATCCGGGAAGCGCCATTCAAGGCGACAGGAAGATGTATTTTGACAGGAGAGGAGTAGCTATGAACACGCTTGCGAAAATGACCCGTCGCGGTCTGGCCGTTGTGGCCATGGGGGCCGCCGCCCTGCTGGTGCAGCCATTCGGTGCCGCCGAGGCGCAGATGAAAGAGGCCAAGGATATCCGCGTCGTCTTTGTGACCCATGGTCAGGCGAACGATGTCTACTGGACCATCGTGAAGAACGGCATGCTTGAGGCGTCGAAGAACCTTGGCGTTACCGTCGAATATCAGGCACCCGAGACGTTCGACGTGGTGCGCATGGCCCGGATGATCGAGGCGGCAACGGCCTCGAAACCGGACGGGCTGGTGGTGTCGATCCCGGACGCCGCCGCGCTGAAGGCTCCGATCGAAAACGCCAAGGCCGCCGGGATCCCGGTCATCGTGATCGACACGGGCGAGGATCAGGTCGGCGAATGGGGCCTTGACCTGTTCGTCGGGGGCGGATCGGAATACGATAACGGCGTGAATGCCGGCAAGATCATGGCCGAGGCGGGGGTAACGCAGGGTCTTTGCGTGAACCACGAGGTCGGCAATGTCAGTCTGGACAAGCGTTGTCAGGGCTTCAATGACGGGTTGTCGGAAAGCGGCGGCAAGGCGACCGTGGTTTCCGTGACCATGGATCCCACCGACGCGACGCGCCGGGTCGAGGCGGCGATGTCGGCCAATCCCGACGCCACGGGCGTGCTGACATTGGGGCCTACGGTCGGGGCACCGGTTCTGAAGATGCTTGAGGAACGCGGCAGACTTGACAGCATCAGGATCGGCACGTTCGACCTGTCGCCCGAGGTTCTGGACGCGGTCGATCAGGGCAAGATGATGTTCGCCATCGACAACCAGCAATTCCTGATGGGCTATTACCCGGTGATGTTCCTGGCCGCCAAGGCGATGTATCAGACCTTCCCGCCGCAGGCCGTCCGGACCGGTCCGGCCTTCATCATGCAGGACGCCGCCGCCGCCGTGCGCGATCTTAGCAAAGCGGGCTTCCGCTGACCGGCGGGCTGGATCCGACAGAAGGGGAAAGACATGACCACTTCGCCGAACCGGGACACCCCGTACCCGATCCCTGACACGATACCGCCCCGAAGCACGGGGCGGACACTGGCCCGGCTGATGCGCCGCCCCGAACTGGGATCGCTGAGCGGAACGATCCTCGTTTTCGCCCTTTTCGCGATTTTCGCGGGCAATAGCGGGCTGTTCAGCGCGCTTGGGATCTCGAACTTCCTTCAGGTCTCGGCGCAACTGGGCATTCTGGCGGTGGCGGTTGCGCTACTGATGATCGGGGGCGAATTTGATCTGTCCGTCGGGTCGATGATCGGTTTCGCCAGCGTCACCATCGGGCTTGGTGTGACCGAATTCGGCCTGCCGGTCTGGGGCGCGGTCCTGCTGGCCTTCGCGCTGGCGGTGGTGGTCGGTACGGTGAACGGGCTGCTGGTGGTCAGGACCGGGCTGCCCTCGTTCATCGTGACGCTGGCCAGCCTGTTCATTCTGCGCGGGCTGACGCTGGCGGTCACGCGCTCGATCACCGGGCGCACGCAGATCCCCTATATCACCGAGGGACAGGAGGATTCGTTCTTTGTGCGGCTGTTTGGCGGCAGGTGGCTGACCGGGTTGTTTCAGTGGATGGGCGACATGGGCTGGATCGACGTGAAACCGGATGGCACGCCGCTGGCTGCGGGGCTGCCGATGTCGGTCGCATGGTGGCTGATGCTGGTCGCGCTGGCGACATGGATCCTGCTGCGCACACGTTTCGGAAGCTGGATCTTCGCGTCGGGCGGCGATGCCAATGCGGCGCGCAATGTTGGCGTGCCGGTGGATCGGGTCAAGATCATGCTGTTCATCGGCACCGCCGCCGCCGCGACGCTGTTCGCCACCATTCAGGTGCTTGAGGCAGGGTCCGCCGACACGCTGCGCGGGACGCTGAAAGAGTTTCAGGCGATCATCGCGGCGGTGATTGGCGGCTGCCTGCTGACGGGGGGCTATGGCTCGGCCATCGGGGCGATGTTCGGGGCGCTGATCTTTGGCACGGTCGAGATGGGCATCTTCTATACCGGCATCGATTCCGACTGGTTCAACGTGTTTCTGGGCATCATGGTCCTGATCGCGGTTCTGGTGAACAATTTTGTGCGCCGCAAGGCGACGGAGGCCTGACCATGCCGGAACAAGCGATCATCGAGCTGCGCGATGTCAGCAAGCATTTCGGGTCCGTCACGGCCCTGACCGGCATCAATATCGCCGTCCAGCCGGGCGAGGTGCATTGCCTGCTGGGCGATAACGGTGCCGGAAAATCGACGCTGATCAAGATCCTGTCGGGGGTTCATCAGCCTTCGACCGGCGAAATCCTGATCGACGGCAAGCGCAGGGTTCTGTCCTCGCCGCGCGAAGCGCTGGATCAGGGCATCGCCACCGTCTTTCAGGATCTGGCCATGATCCCGCTGATGAGCATCACCCGGAACTTCTTTCTGGGCCGCGAGCCGACCATCGGCCGGGGACCGTTCCGGCGGATCGACCTGAAAAGCGCCGACCGCATCGCCTTTGGCGAACTGGCGCGGATCGGCATCGACATCAAGGATCCGCAGCAGGCAGTCGGCACCTTGTCGGGGGGGCAACGGCAATGTGTTGCCATCGCGCGCGCCGTCTATCACGGCGCGCGCGTGCTGATCCTGGACGAACCGACCTCGGCCCTGGGTGTGCATCAGGCCTCGACGGTGCTGCGCTATATCGTGCAGGCACGCGAGGCGGGGCTGGGGGTTATCTTTATCACCCATAACATCCATCACGCCTATCCGGTGGGCGACAAGTTCACCCTGCTGTCGCGCGGAACGTCGGTCGGCACATTCCTCAAGGATGAGATCACCGAAATGGAGGTGCTGGACATCATGGCCGGCAAGCGAGAGCTTCAGGCGCTTACCGCCGCAACGAATGATGCTAATCTGTCCCGTTGAAGATGGCAGGGCGGGGGCACCCGGCCATCGCCGGGAAAGGGCAGGGGCCGGGAATGAAATCGCTGTTCCCCAGCGAGGGGATCTATCTGGACCGCGATTCGGGCCAGCCGCTTCCCCGTCAGCTTTACGGCTGGTTTCGCCTCAGGATCGAACGCGGCAGCCTGCCTGCGGGCAGCCCTCTGCCCTCGTCGCGGGTGCTGGCCGCTGATCTGGGGCTGGCGCGAAACACCGTCATTGCCGCCTATGATCAACTGGCAATCGAGGGATATCTGGTGGTCCGGCGCGGTTCGGTTCCCAGGGTCGCCGATCTCAAGCTTGACGAGGACGCGGCCCGCCTGCGCGAACCCGCCCCGGTTCCCCGGCTGTCGCGGCGCGGCGAAGAGATGATCGCGCAGCCATTCCATCATGGCCAGCCGGGGCAGCCGGGCCTGCATCCCGGCATGCCCGATGCCGAACATTTTCCCTTCAGCATCTGGTCCAAGATGCTGGCCGCGCGTGCCAAACATGCCCGCAGCAACCTGTTCGGATCCTATCACATCCGTGGCCATCCCGACCTGCTGGAGATGATACGCCGCTATCTTGCCGCCTCGCGCGGGGTGGATTGCCGGGCCGAACAGATTGTCGTGACCACCGGCGCGCAAGCCGCCTTTGACCTGCTTGCGCGCCTGCTGCTGGACCCCGGCGATACCGTCTGGATGGAGGAGCCGGGCTATTACGGCGCGGCTTCGGCCTTTGTCTGCGCCGGGGCCAGCCTGCTGCCGCTGCGGGTGGATGCTGGTGGTTGGGATCTGCGGCCCGCAACCGGCCCGACACCGCGCGCAATCTATGTCACGCCGTCATGTCAGCACCCTTTGGGCGTCACCATGTCGCTGGATCAGCGGCTGCGGCTGTTGCGGCTGGCCGATGAATTCGGCGCATGGGTGATCGAGGATGATTACGACAGCGAATACCGCTTTCAGGGACAGCCGATCCCGGCCTTGCAGGGCATCAGCAACTCGCGCCGGGTGATCTATGTCGGCACATTCGCCAAGGTGCTGTTCCCGGCCATGCGGCTGGGTTTCATGGTTCTGCCCGAGGGGCTGGCCGCCGCCAGCCCCGCCGCGCTTAGCGTGACCGGCCAGTTCGCGCCGTTGATCACCCAGGCGGCGCTGGCCGATTTCATCGCCGAGGGTCATCTGGTGCGCCATTTGCGGCGGATGCGGCGGCTGTACTCTGCCCGCCGGACATGTTTCATCCAGACTTTCCGCGCCGAACTGGGCGAATGGCTGGATGTGGCCGAAACCGATTCCGGGATCCAGCTTGTCTGCCATCTGAAGCCCGGCCTTGACGACCGCCTGATCGCGGCCGAGGCGCGCAAGCTGGGGATCAACCTGTCGCCGCTGTCGATTCAATACCGCCACGAACCGCACCGTCAGGGGCTGGTGGTCGGCTTTGCCGCCGTGAACGAACGCGAAATTCTTCAGGGCACCCGCAACCTGCGCGGGCTGCTGCAAAGGCTGACCGGCCACCGCGTTACATCTGGACCCTGAAAATTGCGGTAAACTGGTCCTTTCATGGGGCCGGAGTATCCCCGAAACCTGTAGCCGCCCCGTGTGCCGGCGGAGCGGACATGAAAAAAAGCACGAGGGACCATGATCGAGATCTGTCTGTTCGGCGCGGGAATGATCGGTTCCGTGCACGCGGCCAATGTGCTTCGGCACCCTCAGGCACGGCTGAAATATGTGGTCGATCCCCGCCCCGAGGCAGCGCGGCGGATCGCCGAGGCTACGGGCGCGCAATCCGTGGATGCCGATGCCGCGCTTGCCGATCCGGCGCTGCGGGGCGTGATCGTCGCATCGGCCACGGCCACCCATGCCGATCTGTCCATCGCGGCGGCGCGGCAGGGCAAGGCGATCTTCTGCGAAAAGCCCATCGACATGGATCTGGCCCGCACCGATGCCTGCCTGCGCGTCATCCGTGAAACCGGGGCGATCTTTCAGATCGGTTTCAACCGCCGCTTTGACCCCAGTTTCGCAGCGCTGAAAAGCCGGGTGGATGCCGGGGCGGTGGGGACGGTGGAACAGGTGATCATCACCAGCCGCGACCCCGAACCCGAACCCGAACCCGCCGTCGCTGCCGGTGGCGGACTGTTCCGCGAGATGACCATCCACGATTTCGACATGGCGCGGCACCTGCTGGGCGAGGAACCATCCGAGGTTTTCGCCGCCGGTGCCTGCCTGATTGCGCCCTATTTCGCGAAACATGGCGATTACGACAGCGCCATGTTCATCCTGCGCACCCGGTCGGGGCGGATGTGCCACATCAACAACTCGGCCCGCGCCAGTTACGGCTATGATCAGCGGATCGAGGTGCACGGCTCGGACGGGATGATTCGAGCGGATAACTGTTTTCCGACATCGGTGGAACTGGCCACATCCGCCGCGATGTCACGCGACAGGCCGCATTACTTCTTTGTCGAGCGTTATCAGGAAAGCTATTACAACGAACTGGACCGGTTCATCGCCTGTATCGAGACCGGCACTTTGCCCGCCGTCGGTGCCGAGGATGGACGCCGCGCCATGATCATCTGCGAGGCCGCGCTTGCCTCGGCCCGGTCTGGCCGGTTCGAGCGGCTGGATTTCTGACGTTCCGTCAGCGGGGCAGGACGGGGTTTTCGCTGGGGGAATGGCCAAAGCGGTCCTTGTAGTCGCGCGAAAACCGGCCCAGATGTGAAAACCCGGCGGAATAGGCAGCCTCGGAAACGCTGGGGGCGTCCTGACGGGCCATCAGGCGATAGCGGGCGGTGTCCAGCCGTGCGTTGCGCAACACCTGCATGGGCGACAATCCGCAGTCGCGCTGAAACCCCATTTGCAGCGTGCGCACATTAATGTCGGCGGCGGCGGCGATGTCGGCCAAGGTGATCGGCTCGGACAGGTTGGCGTGGATATAGTTCATCGCCTGCCGGATCGCGCGGGGTCTTGCACGGTGGTCGGCCCGTTCGATGATATGCGTAATATTGCTGCGTTGCAGGGTCAGCAACGCATGGGCCAGATCGTATTCGGCGCGCAGATCGCCGCCGCGCAGCGGGCGGCGGAACAGGTTGCCATTCTCGACCGCGCTGGTGCAGGCGGTGACGACGCGCTGCAATTGCCGACCCTGCGGCGTGCCAAGATCGACCTTCATGTCAAAGCGGATAGGACCGGGCAGCGGCGCGCCGGTCAGCGCCACGGCAACGGCCTCGACATGGGCGCGGTCGATCTGGAACAGCAGTTTGCGGCAGGATTCGCCCCAATGCAGCCTGGCCCCCCGGTCCGGGTTCAGGATCGCCGCCAGTGCGGGCGAGGCG
Organism: Paracoccus sp. (in: a-proteobacteria); assembly: GCF_047973135.1. GTDB lineage: Bacteria > Pseudomonadota > Alphaproteobacteria > Rhodobacterales > Rhodobacteraceae > Paracoccus. The sequence goes on along the minus strand of NZ_JBKEBL010000283.1, from coordinate 14,378 downwards.
GTCATCTCTTCTCCCCGGTGCTGGATGGCGGTCTTGCCCGACAGGGCGAGATGCAGCAGGTAAAAGGGCCGCTGGCTGCCCGGATCGACCGAGACCTCGGGGCCATAGGACAGGTAATTGACCGAGATGTTGCAGCCGCGCACCGCATTATGCCGCACCGACAGGGGGGCGCTGCGGTGACGGATTTCCAGCCGGTGATCACAAAGCTGCTGGGCGACGCGGTGGCGGGCCTCGTCCAGATCATGCGTGCGCAGGACAGGATGATCGGCGAAATATTCCCTGACAGGGGGCGTCTGCTCGGCTGTCATTTGATCCCTGTGTGGCTTGCGGCCCTTGTCGCCGGGCCATTGGATGAGATTGGCTGAGATAGCGTAATTATTTTAACCCTGAAACATTCTGGCGCAACAGGGATTCGTTTTTTGGATAAAAGATTGGCCGGTTTCAGGTTAGGCTGGCCACGAACAGGGGAAAACAGGGGGATATGCGCGATGGAACATGGCGTAACGGCGGCTGCAGACGGCCTGAACGGGCATGCATGGAACGTGGTGGGGCATACTTATGTGCCGAAACTGCATGGCGAGGATGCTTTTATCTGGCACGCCACGATTCCGGCGGGCACCTTTGTTCCGCATCACATCCACCCGACGCAGGACGAATGGATCTATATGCTGGACGGCCAGCTTGAGATCGAGTTTCCCGACAAGACCCTGCGCGCCGGTCCCGGCGACACGATCCGCATGCCGCGCGGTATCGCGCACGGGATCTTCAACCGCTCGGGGGCCACGGCGCTGTGCGTCTTTGGCGTCTCGCCCTCGCGTCAGCTTTATCAGCTTTTCACCGAACTGGACGGCGTGACCGATCCGGCCGAGCTGGTGCGGCTGTCGGCGCTGCGCGAGGTGGATTTTCTGCCCCCTCCGGGTGCCTGAGACGCCGCCGGACAGCAGACCCAGAACAGGAAAGGCAGAGACATGACCGCAATGGAACCGGGCATCGTCAAATCCCGCGACAGCATGGATTCGATCCGCTGGAACATCCTTGGCCAGACCTATGTGCCCAAGCAGATGACCGAGGAATGTTTCTCGTGGCATGCCAGCTTTCCGCCTGGCACTTTCGTGCCGCCGCATATCCACCCCGATCAGGACGAATTCCTGTATATCCTTGAGGGGCGGTTCACCTTTCTGCTGGATGGCAGGGAAATGACCGGCGAACCCGGCGATCTTGTGAAACTGCCCCGCGGCATTCCGCACGGGATCTTCAACCGGACCGACGTCACGATCAAGACGCTGTTCTGGGTGACGCCTTCGGGGCGGCTGTTTGACCTGTTCTGGGAATTGCACAATATGGGCCCGGATGCGGACCCGGCGCAGGTGGTGGCGGTCTCGGCCGCGCATGCGATCGACTTTTTACCGCCCGACGAGGCCGGGGGGGGCGGGCAATGACCGTCCTGATCGCGGGTGCTGGTATCGGCGGGCTGACCACGGCGCTGATGCTGCATCACAGGGGCATTGCCGCACAGGTCGTCGAACAGGCGGCGCAGGTGCGAGAGGTCGGCGTCGGTATCAACACGCTGCCCCATTCCATCGCCGAACTGGCAGAACTTGGCCTGCTGCCCCGGCTGGACGAGGTCGGGCTGCGCACGCGCGAGCTGCGCTATCTGACCCGCAACGGGCAAGAGGTCTGGCGAGAACTGCGCGGCATGCATGCGGGCCACGATCATCCGCAATTCTCGATTCATCGCGGGCGGCTGCAAAAACTGCTGTATGACGCGGTGGTCGAAAGACTGGGGCCGGGCGCGGTGCTGACCGGGCTGCGCCTGACGGGGTTCGTTCAGGACGAGGCGGGGGTGACGGCGCATTTCACCGACGCCATCGACGGGCTGTCCTCGCGCACGTTGCGAAGCGAGGTGCTGGTCTGCGCTGACGGCATTCACAGCATGGGCCGCAAGCGGTTCTTTCCGAACGAGGGCAGGCCAAGCTGGACAGGGGTCGTCATGTGGCGGGGGGCCGCCGAATGGCCGGTCTGGGAAGATGGCGAAACCATGGCCATTGCGGGCGGGTTGGGGGCCAAGCTGGTGCTGTATCCCATTGCGCCCGCAAAAGATGGCAGGCAGTTGATGAACTGGGTTGTGAATGTGCGCGTGGCCGATGCCAGCGTCTCGCCTCCTCCGCCCGAAAGCTGGTCGAAACAGGCACCGCTGGCCAAGGTTTTGCCCCATGCCAGACGTTTTACCGTGCCGGGTTTCGACCTTGAGGCGCTTGTCCGGGGCAGCAGCGCGATCTTTGAATATCCGATGGCTGATCGAGACCCTCTGCCGCGCTGGACCCATGGGCGGGTAACGCTGCTGGGGGATGCGGCGCATCCGATGTATCCGGTCGGCTCGAACGGGGCGGCGCAGGCAATTCTGGACGCGCGCTGTCTGGCCGACCATCTGGCGCAGGCCGAACACCCGCGCGAGGCGCTGTATCGCTATGAACAGGACCGGCTGCCGAAAACCGCCGAGGTGGTGCGCACCAACCGCATCGGCGGGCCCGAGCGGGTGATCGACGAGGTCGAACGCCTCAGCCCGCGCCGCTTTGACAATGTCGATGATGTGCTGTGCTATGAGGACCGCAAGGCCATCGTCAAGGGCTATGCCCGGATGGCCGGGTTCGCGACCAAAGAGGCAGGTTGACGCCGCCGCCACGATACAACGCGACCCCGAAACGGGGCGCAACAGGGAGTAAAGATCATGACAACCGGATTGACACGGATCCTGTCTACCGCCGCCGCCCTTGGCCTTGGCGCGGGAACTGCCGCACTGGCCGAGGACATAAAGATCGGCCTGGTGGTGACGCTGTCCGGCCCGCCCGCCGCGTTGGGCCAGCAGATCGTTGACGGCTTTCAGCTTGCGCTGGATCAGAACGGCGGCACGCTTGGGGGCCAGCCGGTCGAACTGATCGTCGAGGATGACGAACTGAAGCCCGATGTCGCCCTGTTGAAGGCGAAATCGCTGGTCGAGCGCGATCAGGTCGATTTCGTCGTGGGCACGGTGTTTTCCAACATGCTTCAGGCCATATACAAGCCGGTGGTGCAATCGGAAACCTTTCTGATCAGCCCGAATGCCGGGCCTTCGACCTTTGCCGGAAAGAACTGCAATCCCTATTTCTTCGTCACCTCGTACCAGAACAACCAGAACGCCGAGGTCAGTGGCATGATCGCCAACGAAGAGGGGTTCCAGAACGTCTTTACCATGGTGCCCAACTATCAGGCCGGGCGCGACAATATCGAGGGTTTCAACAAGACTTTCGCGGGTAAGGTCGCGGATGAAGTCTATACTCCGCTGGGGCAGCAGGATTTCTCGGCCGAACTGGCGCGGATTTCGACATCGGGGGCAGATGCGCTGTTCACCTTCATGCCCGGCGGCTCGGGCGTGCGGCTGGTCAAGCAGTTTGACGCGGCGGGCCTGTCGGACAAGGTGAAATTCATCTCGGTCTTTACCACCGACGAAACCACCCTGCCGGGTCAGCAGGACGAGGCACTTGGCTTTCTGTCGGCGGGGTCATGGGCACCCGACATGACGAACGAGGCGAATACCGCCTTTGTCACGGCCTTCGAGGAAAAATACGGCTATGTGCCGGGGTCATATGCCGCGCAATCCTTTGATGCCGCGCATCTGATCGCCAGCGCGCTGGAAAAGACCGGCGGCGCGACCGATGACAAGGATGCGCTGCGCGCCGCGCTTGAGGCGGCCGATTTCACCTCGGTCCGGGGCAAATTCGCCTTCAACAACAATCACTATCCAATTCAGGATTTTCACATGATCCAGGTCGCGAAACGCGATGACGGGAAATTCTGGACCACCACGGTGCGCACCGTGGTCGAGGACTATCAGGACAGCTTTCATCAGGACTGCAAGATGTAGGGCTGCCAAGGACTGTCGCGCATGATCATCCGAAAGGCGGTTCCCCTGTGTCCCTGACCCTGCTTCTCATTCAGTGCCTGAACGGGCTGCAATATGGCACGCTGCTGTTTCTGATCGCGGCGGGCCTGACGCTTGTGTTCGGGGTGATGGGGTTCATCAATCTGGCGCATGGCGTGCAATATATGGTCGGGGCCTATCTGGCCTTTGTCTATTACAACCTGACCGGCCATTTCCTTGCCGCCGTGCTGTTGTCGATGGCGACGGCGCTGGTCATCGGCCTGCTGCTGGAGCATCTGGTCTTCCGGCATCTCTACGCCCGCTCGCATCTGGATCAGGTGCTGGCGACATTCGGAATCATCCTGTTCCTGAACGAGCTGATGAAGGTCATCTTTGGCCCCACCACCCTGTCACTGCCCGCGCCCGAGTTCCTTTCCGGTTCGATCCAGTTGACCGATCAGTTGCGCTATCCGGTCTATCGCTTCGTGACGATTCTGGCCGGGCTGACCGTGGCAGCGCTGCTGTATGTCACGGTGACGTGGACGCGGGTGGGTATGCTGATCCGTGCCGGGGCAACGACGCCCGACATGGTCTCGGCGCTGGGGGTCGATATCGAACGGTTGTTCATGATCGTCTTTGGCGTCGGCGCGATGCTGGCGGGTTTCGCCGGAGTGATCGCCGCGCCGATCTTTGCCATCGAGCCGGGCATGGGTGACAACATCCTGATCGTTGCCTTCGTCGTCATCATCATCGGCGGCATCGGCTCGATCCGGGGGGCGTTTCTGGGCGCGCTGCTGGTCGGGCTGATCGACACGCTGGGGCGTACGCTGGCGACGGGTGCCGTTGGGTTGGTCTTTGGCCCGTCCATGGCCAACCAGATCGGGCCGGCGCTGGCCTCGATGCTGATCTATATCCTGATGGCGGCGATCCTTGTGTTCCGGCCGCAGGGCCTGTTGCCCGCGAAAGGGGCCGCGTGATGGCGCGCGATCATGGCCTTGTCACCGCTGCAATCATCTTTGCCCTGCTGCTGGTTGCGCCATTCGTTCTGCCGCTGCTGGGCGGAGGATATCTTGAAAGCCTGCTGATCAAGGCGATGCTGCTGGCCATTGCCGCGATCTCGCTGGACCTGCTGATCGGGCAGGGGGGGATGATCAGCCTTGGCCATTCCGCCTTTGTCGCCATCGGGGCCTATGCGGCGGCGATCGGTCTTGAAAGCGGGATCAGCGAGATTCTTGTCCTGCTGGCGCTGGCGCTGCTGGTCGCCGGGCTTTTCGCCCTCGCCACAGGGACGCTGGCCTTGCGGACCGAGGGGGTCTATTTCCTGATGATCACGCTGGCTTTCGGCCAGATGGCCTATTTCACCCTGACCTCACTGGCGGGCTATGGCGGCGATGACGGGCTGACGCTGTGGTCGCTGGCAACACTGTTTGGCAGCGACATCGTGCAGAATGGCGGGGGGCTGTATTTCGTCGTGCTTGCGGTGCTGGTCCTGACATGGTGGGGCGTTCACCGGCTTGGCCTGTCGCGCTTTGGCCGGGTGCTGCGCGGCGCGCGTGACAATTCCGAACGGGCCGAAGTGATGGGCTTTTCCGTCTTTCGCTTTCGCCTGACCGCCTATGTGATCGCGGGGATGATTGCGGCCGCGTCGGGTGTGCTGCTGGTGCAATATGCCGAATTTGTCAGCCCGGCGCTGGCGACCTGGCAGCGTTCGGCCGACCTGATCGTCGTGGTCGTCCTTGGCGGTCTTGGCAGCCGCAACGGCGCGATTCTGGGTGCGTTCTTCATCGTCATCATGGAAGAGGCCCTTGGCGCGATCCTGCATGAATGGCGGCTGATCTATGGCCCGCTGCTGGTGGTGCTGGTGCTGTTCGCGAAGGGCGGGCTTAGCGGGCTGTTCAGTCGCCCTGCACCGGAGGACGCGGCATGAGCGTGCTTGAGGTCCGCAATCTGAACAAGTATTTCGGCGCCGTCCATGTCAGCCGCGACATCTCGCTTTCGGTTGCCGGGGGGCGTTGTCACGCGCTGATCGGGCCGAACGGCGCGGGCAAGACCACGCTGATCCATCAGATTTCCGGCGTACTGCGCCCCGATTCAGGGCAGGTCTTTCTGGATGGGCAGGACATCACCCGGCAATCGGTCTGGCAGCGGGTGCAGGCCGGACTGGGCCGGACCTTTCAGTTAACCTCGATCCTGCCCGGATTTTCGGTGCTGGAAAACGTGGCGCTGGCGGCGCAGGCCAAGGATGGCTCAAGCATGCGCTTTTTTCGCATTGCCGCGCGTGAACGCGGGCTGAACCGGATCGCGCTGGACACGCTGGAGCGGATCGGCATGGGCCACCGCTCGGGCGTGTTGGCGGCGGATTTGTCGCATGGTGAAAGGCGGCTTCTGGAACTGGGCATCGCGCTGGCTGGTGCGCCGAAATTCCTGTTGCTGGACGAACCCATGGCAGGGCTTGGCCGTACCGAAAGCACGATGCTGACCGGGATTCTGGAAGAATTGCGCCGCAGTATTCCGATGCTGCTGGTCGAACATGACATGGACGCGATTTTCCGGCTGGCCGATACTGTCTCGGTGCTGGTCGATGGCGAGGTGGTGGCGCGCGGCACCCCCGACGAGGTTCGCGCCGACCCCGCCGCCCGCGCCGCCTATCTGGGAGAGGCCGCAGGATGAGCGATCTGGTCACGATTTCGGGGCTTGAGGCGGGATATGGCAATGCGCGCGTGCTGTTCGGTATCGACATGACCCTGCCCGAGGGGCGGGTCAGCACGCTGATGGGCCGCAACGGCATGGGCAAGACCACCACCGTGCGCTGCCTGATGGGACTTTTGCGCCCCAGTGCCGGCGAAATCCGCGTGCGCGGGCAGGATCTGACCGGCGCACCGCCCTTTCGCGTGGCACGGGCCGGGTTGGGGCTGGTCCCCGAGGGGCGGCGGATTTTTCCGTCGCTGACCGTCAGCGAAAATCTGCGCGCGACGGCCCGGCCCATCCCGCAGGGCTGGACCGAGGACCGCGTCTATGACGCCTTTCCCCGGCTGTCACAGCGCAAGCGTAATCTGGGCTTTCAGCTTTCGGGCGGCGAGCAGCAGATGCTGGCCATTGGCCGGGCGCTGATGACCAATCCCGCCCTGCTGATCCTTGACGAGGCGACCGAGGGTCTTGCTCCGCTGATCCGCGACGAGATCTGGTCGATGCTGGGCGGGCTGAAGGCCGAAGGGCTGGCGATCCTGCTGATCGACAAGAACCTGGACGAACTGGCCCCGATCACTGATCGTTACTATGTCATTGAAAAGGGCGAAATCGTCTGGACCGGCGACGCCGGGGCCTTTGCTGCGGAACGCCCCAGGGTCGAGGGATTCTTGCATCTTTGAGGCCGGATTTGCTGCACGAACGATGTATAGCTGATGCTGCGCCAATTTGATCATCAAATTGGCGCAGCATCAGCATGAAATCAAATGGTTTTAGCCTGACAACATAACCAGACGAAAGTCGTCAGGCTATAGCTGACGGACGCAGGTCCGCCGCAGGCGTTTGCAGGGGGTCCGGGGGGTGCACAGCCCCCCGGCCATCGCGGGACGCAAAACTGCGGCGGTGCCGGGCTATGCCGGGGCTGACGATATTGCGCTGATGGCGAATGTCGCGCTTGCCTCACGCCAGCTTTCGCGGCCCCCCGACCAGCCTGGCACGACCGCTGCCTTGTGTCAGGCGCATGGCGTCGGGGCCTGGCGGGGGCAGGTCCAGGACCGTCTGCCGCAGCGTGGTGATCGCAGCTTCGGCGTTGCGGGGCAGGGTGGCCGGATCAAGCGGTCTGCCCACCGTGATGCGATAGGGCTGGCGCGCCTTGTTCAGAACCTCGTGGAACAGGGTCACATCGCGCAGCGTCGCATGAAGCGCGTCCAGCAGATAAAACAGGGCCGAGTTGCGTGCCCGTATGCGCAACGGAATCACCGGCACGCCGAATTTCCGCGCGATCATCGCGGCACTGGCCATCCACGGGCGTTCGTGCAGCGTGAGGCCCCGCCGTTTGGCAAGACGGCCCGAGGGAAAGATCAGCCCGATCCGCCCTGCCGCCAGCGCGTTGCGGGTGAAATCCATCGTCGCCCTCGCCTTGGCATGGCTGCGCTTTTCCACGCGCCATTCGACCGGAGCGATCAGATCGGCCATCTGCGGCAAGACACGGATCATGTCGTGATTGGCATATACGAACAGATCGTTGCGCAGGGGCGCAAGCAATGCCCAGATCACGATGCCGTCGGCAATGCCCGTCGGGTGGTTTGCGACGATCAGCGCGGGGCCGGTGGTCGGGACATGTTCGATCCCCTCGACGCGAAGGTCGCGGACCATCAGTTGCGACACCTGGCACAGGATCTCGGGCGTGGGCAGGTCGCGGAACCCCGCCGCCAGATCGATGGTACGGGGATAGCACAGCAGCCTCATCATCAGCCGCCGCGCGATCCGGTGAAACAGGCGGCCCGATTGCAGCCATGGGGCCCGCTCGGCGATCAGCGGATCCAGGCGGGTCCGCATCTCGGCCCGTGCATCGGTGGTCGGGTCAGTCATCCGGCCATCCTGCCCTGCGCCGCGCCCGACCTCAAGCCGGGTCAGCCGCCCGCCGCGATCATGCGCGAGACCATTTCGCGCAGGTTGCGGCTGATGCCCTCCATCGCGGCCATCTGCCGCAGTGCCGCCAGCGCCTTGTCGCGGCGGCCCTGATCATAGCGGGTCCATGTTTCAAAGGCGGTGGACATGCGCGCCGCGATCTGAGGGTTGGACTTGTCCATCTTCATCAGCCACCGGGCGGTGAAATCATAGCCTGCGCCGCTTGCGGTGTGAAAGCCGGCATGATTGGCGGCCAGCCCGCCCAGCAGCGCGCGGAACCGGTTCGGGTTCGTCCAGTCGAAATCGTCGCGCCGCGACAGCCGTTCGGCGATGGCGGCGGCATCGGCGGGCGGAGCGGCTGTCACCTGAACCGAGAACCACTTGTCCATGACCAGCCGGTTTTCGGCGAATTCCTGCCGCAGCGCATCCAGCGCGGTGGTCCCGCGTCCTCGTTGCAGCAGGCAGGAAAGGGCGGCCATACGTTCGGTCATGTTCCCAGCCGTGCCGAACAGTACCTCGGCCCGGTCGCCGCCATCAATGCGGTTCAGCAGACCGAGCGCGGCCAGCCGCAGCGCCCGATGTGCCGCTGAGGTGGCATCGGGGGAATAGGGGCCTTCGACGGCGTTGTCGTCGTAAAGCGCGGATAGCAGGCCCTGATGCGCCTCGGCCACGCGGCGGGCCAGCCCCTCGCGCGCGGCATGGATGGCATCGGGATCGGGTGTGATACCCCGCACCGAAAGCTGCGTGGCGATTTCCTCGTCTCCCGGCAGGGCAAGGCACAATGCGCGAAAGGCCGGGTCGGCAGTGTCATCCCCCGCCAGCCTGCCGATGGCATCGACATAACCGCCGCCCGCATCCTGCCCGTGCGCCAGCGAGATCAGCGCCGACAGCGCCAGATCACGCCCGGCCTCCCACCGGGCGAAGGGGTCGGTGTCATGGGCCAGCAGAAAGGCGCGGGTCGGGTCGTCGATCCGCCGTTCCAGCACCACGGGGGCCGAAAAGCCGCGCAGCGCCGACACGACAGGCCGCGCCCCAAGCCCGTCGAAGGCAAAGCTTTGTTCTGCGCCGGTCATTTCCAGAATCTCGGTCGCCCGGACCTCGTCTCCATTCGGGCCGATCAGGCCGACGGCAACGGGAATGACACGCGGCGGCTTGACGTCCTGACCGGGCGTGGGCGGGGTTGCCTGCGTGAAATTCAGGGTCAGCCTGCCATCCTGCCAATCCTCGGACATGGTCAGATGCGGTGTGCCCGCGTCCGTATACCAGCGCTTGAACTGCGCCAGATCGCGACCGGTCGCATCCTCGAACACCTTCAGCCAATCCTCGATGGTCGCGGCCTGTCCGTCATGGCGGTCGAAATACAGATCCAGTGCAGCCTTGTAACCGTCATCGCCGACCAGCCGCTTCAGCATGCCGATGACCTCGGCCCCCTTTTCATAGACGGTCGCGGTGTAGAAATTGTTGATTTCCTCATAGTGATCGGGCCGCACAGGATGGGCCAGCGGGCCCTGATCCTCGCGGAACTGGCGGGCGCGCAGGGCCTGCACATCGGCGATGCGCTTGACCGGCGCGCTGCGCATGTCGGCGGTGAACTGCTGGTCGCGAAAGACCGTCAGCCCCTCTTTCAGGCAAAGCTGGAACCAGTCGCGGCAGGTGATGCGGTTGCCTGTCCAGTTGTGGAAATATTCATGCGCGATCACGCCCTCTATACGTTCGTAATCGCCATCGGTCGCGGTTTCGGGGCTGGCCAGAACCAGTTTCGAGTTGAAGATGTTCAGCCCCTTGTTCTCCATCGCGCCCATGTTGAAATCATCGACGGCGACGATGTTGAACACGTCCAGATCATATTCGCGGCCATAGACCTTTTCGTCCCATTCCATCGACCTGACCAACGATTCCATGGCGAAACCGGCGCGGTCCTGATCGCCGGGGCGAACCCAGACATGCAGATCAACCCCGCGCCCCGACATGGTGGTGAAGCGGTCGCTGACTGCCACAAGATCGCCCGCGACAAGCGCGAAAAGATAGGCGGGCTTGGGCCAAGGGTCGTGCCATTCGGCAAAGCCGTCGCGGCGTTCCACCGGGTTGCCGTTCGACAGCAGTACCGGCTTGTCCGACCGGATCGCGACGCGAAAAGGTGCCATAACATCAGGGCGGTCAGGGTAAAAGGTAATGTGCCGAAAACCCTCGGCCTCGCATTGGGTGCAGAACATTCCGCCGGACAGGTACAGCCCCTCGAAGGCGGTATTGGCCGACGGGTCGATCCTGACCTCGGTTCGCAGGGTGAAGGAGCCATCGGGCAGGGCAGCGGCGGCAATGGTCAAATTTTCGACATCGCGCGTGACATGTCCGGGCAAGGGCGGGGTGCCGTCGATCGCCAGACTGACCAGTTCCAGCCCGGTTCCGCCGTCCAGAACCAGATCAGCCCCTGCGACGCGTGGTCGCAGCGCCAGTTCTGCGCACACAAGGGTGGCGCCGGGTTGCAGGTCGAATTCCAGCCGCGTTTCCGTCAGGATGAACGGATAAGGCGTGTAGTCCGCGAGGTATTGCACTTTGGGGCTGACTGGTCCGGGCACAGGGATTCTCCGTCTGAGGGGGTGTCTGTCACGGGAAACTCAACATGTTCTGACGTGTTAGTGTTGCAAAAGCCCGCCCGCAAGTGCGCATTCCCGGCGCAGCGATTGACTTCGCCGCGCTGACGGACCAGATCTGTTGACCGAACCGGTGCAAGAAATTCATGATGGAGTTCGTCCATGACCTATGATCCGAACGACCCCAAGCGCAAGCCCGCAGATGATCGCGATCCTGCAAAACCCCGAGAAACCTATGTCGAACCGGTCGAGCGCCGGTCCTCGCCGCTGCCACTGATCATCGGCGTCGTGCTGGCACTGGCGCTGGCCTATTTCGTGCTTCAGCGGTTCAATACCGACGATGCCGTGGCCACCGATGGCGCGACCACGACCGTGAGCACCCCGGCAGAGGCGCCTGCCGATACGGCAAGCGCGACCGAAACCCCTGCCGCCGAGGCCGAGGCGGCGGCAGACGAGGCCGCGACCGAGGCCGAGGCAGCGGCAGACAGCGCCGCCACCGCAACCGAACAGGCGGCGACTGATGCCGCTGCGGCGACGGAAGAGGCCGCCACCGACGCGGGTGCCGCCGCCGGTGCCGCCGCGACTGACGCGGCAACCGCCACCGAAGAGGCCGCCACCGACGCGGGCAGCATGGTCGAACAGGCCGGTGACGCCGTTGCGGAAACTGCCTCGGATGCCATGACCGCCGCCGGGAACGTGGCGGAAGATGCGGCCAATGCCGTCGAGGGCGCGGCGGAAGACGCGGCCAACGCGATCGGCAATGCCGTGTCGGGCGGTACGGACGGCGCGGCCCCCGAGGCGACACCGGCTCCCGTTGCGCCTGCGCCCGCCGAGGGCACGCCCCCGCCGGCCCCCACGCAGTGATCCTCTGGCATTCGGACTGAAAGCCGGGCCGCGCGGATCATCCGCGCGGCTTTTTCGTTGCGGCGCACATATACCCGCCGGGAAACGCCCCATCCGTTATCACGCAACGTTTCAGCCAATCGCACCCTTGTGAAAGATTGTTGCGCGATGCTATTCACGTCCCCAAGCGAACTGGGAAAATTTGGGGGGCTTTATAGCCATGAAAATTGGCGCATTGAAGGAAAGCTACGAGGGTGAGGCGCGGGTCGCCGTCACCCCATCTTCCGCAGCGCATCTGCACAAACTTGGGCATGAGGTATTCGTCGAAAGCGGCGCGGGCACCCTCGCGGGCTTTTCCGACGACGACTATCGCAAGGTCGGCGTCACGGTCGAGGCTGGCCCCGCCGAACTGATCGGTGCCGTCGATGTCGTAGCCAAGGTACGCCAGCCATCCGAGGATGAAATCGCCCGGATGCGCGACGGCCAGACGGTGATCTCGTTCTTTTATCCGGCGCAGAACAGCGGCTTGCTTGAAAAGGCCAGGGATCAGGGCGTCACCGCGATTGCCATGGACATGGTGCCCCGGATCAGCCGCGCGCAAAAGATGGACGCGCTTTCCTCGATGGCCAATATCGCGGGCTATCGAGCGGTGATCGAGGCCGCGAACAATTTCGGGCGCTTCTTCACCGGGCAGGTGACTGCGGCGGGCAAGGTTCCGCCTGCGCGGGTGCTGGTCGTGGGCGCGGGGGTGGCCGGTCTGGCCGCCATCGGCACCTCGGTCAGCCTTGGCGCGCAGGTCTATGCCTTTGACGTCCGCCCCGAAGTGGCCGAGCAGATCGAATCGATGGGCGCGGAATTTGTGTTCCTCGATTTCAAGGAACAGGCTCAGGACGGGGCCGCAACGGGCGGCTATGCCGCGCCCTCCAGCCCGGAATTTCGCGAAAAGCAGCTTGAGAAATTCCGCGAACTGGCCCCGCAGATGGATGTGGTGATCACCACCGCGCTGATTCCCGGTCGCGACGCGCCCAAGCTGTGGACCGCCGACATGGTCCGGGCCATGAAGCCCGGCAGCGTCATCGTCGATCTGGCCGCCGAAAAGGGCGGCAATTGCGATCTGACCGTTCCCGATCAGCGCATCGTCAGCGATAACGGTGTGGTGATCATCGGCTATACCGATTTCCCCAGCCGGATGGGCGCGCAGGCGTCGGAACTGTACGGCAACAATATCCGCCATTTCATGACCGACCTGACCCCGAAAAAAGACGGCGTCGTTCATCACAACATGGAAGACGACGTGATCCGGGGCGCAACCGTCACCCATGCCCATGACGTGACATGGCCCCCACCCCCGCCGAAAATCGCCGCCATCGCAGCGCAGAAGCCCAAGGAAAAGAAAAAGGAACTGACCCCCGAGGAACGGCGCACGCAGGAAGTCGCCGCCTTCCGGGCCGAGACGAAATCGCAGATCACCCTGCTTGCAGGGGGCGGGATCGTGTTGCTGCTGGCCGGGCTGCTGGCCCCCGCCAGCTTCATGTCGCATTTCATCGTCTTCGTGCTGGCCTGTTTCGTAGGTTTCCGCGTCATCTGGAACGTGGCCCATTCGCTGCACACGCCGCTGATGGCCGTCACCAACGCGATCAGCTCGATCATCATTCTGGGTGCGCTGATGCAGATCGGTTCCGGCTCGGGGCTGGTGGTGGTACTGGCGGCGCTGTCGGTGCTGATGGCGGGCGTCAACATCTTCGGTGGCTTCATGGTCACCCGCCGCATGCTGGCGATGTTCCAGAAGTCGTAAGGAGAGGGACGCATGGAATACGGATTCACCACCGCGGCCTATGTGGTCGCAGCCGTCCTGTTCATCCTTTCCCTCGGGGGGCTGTCGGGACAGGAAAGCGCAAAGCGCGCTATCTGGTACGGCATCGTCGGCATGGCGCTGGCCGTTCTGGCGACGCTGTTCGGACCCGGTGCGGGCAACTGGTGGCTGTCGGCCATCATGATCGCCATCGGCGGCAGCATTGGCTGGGTCGTGGCCAAGCGCGTGCAGATGACCGAGATGCCGCAGCTTGTCGCGGCCATGCATTCTCTGGTCGGTCTGGCCGCCGTCTTCGTCGGCTTCAACGCGCAACTGGAAATGGGCCGGGTGCTGCGCGCCATGGCCGAGGGATCGACCGAGCATTTCCGCGGCTTCGCCGAGGTGCTGACCCACAAGACCCCGGCCGAACTGAACATGCTGCAGATCGAGGTCTTTCTGGGGGTGTTCATCGGCGCGGTGACCTTCACCGGCTCGGTGGTGGCCTTCGGCAAGCTGGCGGGTCGGATCGACGGCAAGCCGAAGAAGCTGCCCGGCGGGCACCTGCTGAACGCGGCGGCGGCGGCGGGATCGCTGATCCTGGGCCTGCTCTACTGTGCCGACATCGGCCCGTCGGTGTTCTGGCTGATCCTGGTCGCGG
>NZ_JBKEBL010000293.1:0-14225 GCF_047973135.1 Paracoccus sp. (in: a-proteobacteria) | reverse complement strand
GCCTTGAAGAATGGCTGACGGGGCAGATCCCCGATGCGTTTCCGCACATTGAAATAGTGAAAATGCTGCGAAAGCGCGGTGCCGGTTACGGGCTGGTAATCTTTTGGCGCTAGCGTCGCCGTCAGGTTTCCGTAATCCGGGGGATGTCAATGGAACTGATCGTCGCCGACCGGGATGCCCGCGTGGTGGTCACGGTGTGCGAAAAACGGATCGATGCCGCAATCGCGACACGGTTCAAGGACAGGATGCGCGAGATCATTCTTCGCAACCACAAGCCCGTTCTGGTTCACATGCAATCTGTTGATTTCATGGACAGTTCCGGCCTTGGGGCGATGATCGCGGTGCGCAAGGCCATGCCTGACGGGCTGGGCTTCACGCTGTGCGGTCTGACGCAGAATGTCGAACGGGTTTTCAGGCTGACGCGCATGGATGCGGTATTCGACATCCAGCCAGGCGGCGAATATCAGGAGTAAGAAACATGAATCCGACCGGACGGCAGAATGCCGGACTGCGCGGCAGGATCGCCGCAAAGACCCAGCCGATGTTTCACCGCATCCTTCAGGCGAATGCGATGACCGTGCGGCAGACGCTTGGCGAGATTCGCGATCGCTTTGCCCACGAGGTCAGCGCCGACACGCTTGGTCGGCTTGAACTGGTACTGGCCGAGGTGCTGAACAATGTGACCGAACATGCCGGCGAATCGGACTTTATTCCGCTGGTGCATCTGTGCATCGTCCGCCACGAGGCGGGGCTGGCCTGCGCCATCACCGATGACGGCATGACCCTGCCGGCAGAATGCCTGCTGCCGCGCGCCCTTCCAGAGGCATGCGATTTTCCCGAAGGCGGGTTTGGCTGGTATCTGATCCAGGATCTGACGCAGGCTTTGTGCTATTATCGGGAAAGTCAGCGCAACTTTCTGGCCTTTACCGTGCCCTTCGCCGCGCCCGAATCGGTTAATTGAGACGTTCGTGCAACGGATAGCGCCCATCCTCGAAATCGCCGAACATCTCGCACAGTTCGGGATGATCCAGCGGCTCGCCAGACGCATCCGGGACAAGGTTCTGCTCGGACACATAGGCGATATAATAGGTTGCCTCGGTCTCGGCATAAAGGTGATAGAACGGTTGGTCCCTTGCAGGCCGCGCCTCTTCGGGGATGGCATCATACCATTCCTCGGTATTGGCGAATTGCGGATCAACATCGAAGATCACCCCCCTGAAGGGGCGTTCCCGATGGCGAACCACCTGTCCCAGGCTGTATTTTGCGATGCGGCTGCTGAACTGCATCCCCACGACCTTTCGTTTCAAGCTTGCCACGATCCAGATGACGACATTTAGCCTGCAGGGCCGATTCTGTCCAGAATACCGGCGGCATTTGCCTGATCTTTAGGTTGGTTGCCGCAATGCGGCAACGGGTGGGTTCACTGTGCCGGTGTGGCGGTCGGTTCCGCCTTGAACAGCGGCACGGTCGAGATGGCCATCTTGGCCGAACCCTCGGTCAGTTCGGTGGCATGGGCCAGATAGATCAGCACCTGATTATCCTCATCGAAAATCCGCCTGACCCTCAGCGATTTGAAGATCAGTGACCGGCTTTCGCTGAACACCTCTGCGCCCTTTGGGCCGCGCGCGACCCCGCTGACGTCGATCGGCCCGGTCTGCGCACATTCGATGGCGCTGTTCGATGGATCCTCGAACCAGTTGCCCTTGCTTAGCCGGTCGATCACCGAACGGTCGAAATAGGCAAGATGGCAGGTCACGCCGCCGACCCCGCTATCGCGGATCGCCTCGACGATGATGTCATTTCCAACCCAGTCCACGCTGGCCGTGCCCACCTGTTCGGCAAGCGCGGCAGGCGGCATCAGGGCAAGAGTCAGGCACAGGCGGCGGAACATGGGCTTACTCCGGTACAAGGGGCTGGCGACCGTCATTGCCCAGAAGATGCACTGCCCCGGCCTCGATCACAACCGCGCAAAGCGGGTGGCCATAGGCCGCGCCGCCATCGACATTCAGGCGGTTGCCATAATGGGTTGCCGTCCGGATCGCGGTGTGACCATGCACGACCAGCGGCCCGTGATCGGCGGTGCTGTCGATGAAACCCTGACGGATCCAGACCAGATCCTGTTCGTCCTGATCCTGAATGTCGATGCCGGGCCGGATGCCCGCATGCACGACCAGCGCCAGCGGATGCAGGAACCACAGGGGCAGGCTGGCCAGAAACGCGGCGTGATCCGCCGGAACCGCCCGCAGTGCATCGGCATGCAGCCGGTCGCGCGGCAGTTCCGGGTCCAGCCCATAGGATGCCAGTGTCGCCGCTGCGCCAAGGCCGGAATGATCGATCCAGTGTTGCGCCGAGGACAGGCCCGGATCGATCCAGCCCGGCTGACGCAGAAATTGCGGCAGGAACCGGTCATGATTGCCACGGGTCACAACCCAGGGCCGACCATCCCGTTGCCCCGCCAGCAGATGCCCGACCACCGCCCGCGAATCGGGGCCCCGGTCGATCAGATCTCCGACATGGGCGATACGCGCATCACGCCCGCCATCGCGAAAAATCCGGTCGTGCGCGGCGTGCAACAGGTCGATCTGCCCGTGAATATCGCCGATGGCATAAAGTCGCATGTTACCTTTCCGGTGCCTCGCAAACCGCGCGCCGCCCGTCCGGGCGGCACGCGGCCTTGGTGTCAGACCTCGAAATGCAGCGGGCGGGCTTGCAGGAACTTGCCCGTCTTTTGCAGCGCGGCCAGCGCGTCCTGACTGATCGCCTCGTCCAGATAGAGGATCGCGATGGCATCCTCGCCCGTGGCCGAGCGGCCAAGCGTGAAATTCGCGATGTTCACGCCCATATCGCCCAGGGTTCCGCCCAATGCGCCGATGACGCCCGGCACGTCCTTGTTGCGGGTATACAGCATGTGCTCGCCGATTTCCGCGTCGATATTGATCCCGCGAATCTGGATGAAGCGCGGCTTGCCATCGCTGAACACGGTGCCGCCTATGGAACGCTCGCGCTGTTCGGTCACGACGGTCAGCTTGATATAGCCCTCGAAGATGCCGCCCCGGTCCTGCCGGGTGGTTGCGACATGGATGCCGCGTTCCTTCGCGATCACCGGGGCCGAGACCATGTTAACATCCGGGTTCGTGGCCTTCATTACCCCCGAGATCACCGCCGCGTTCAGCGCGTTCAGGTTCATGACCGACACGACGCCGTCATAAAGGACGTTGATTGCCTTGATCGGCTCATCCGTCATCTGGCCCACGAAAGCGCCCAGATGCCCCGCCAGCTTGATCCATGGGCCCATGACAGCGGCCTCTTCCGCTGTGACCGAGGGCATGTTCAGCGCGTTCTGCACCGCGCCGGTCAGCAGGTAATCCGACATCTGCTCGGCCACTTGCAGGGCGACGTTTTCCTGCGCCTCGGTGGTCGAGGCACCCAGATGCGGGGTCACGACGACATTCGGCAGGTTGAACAGCGGGCTGTCCGTGGCCGGCTCGACCGCGAAAACGTCAAAGGCCGCACCCGCCACATGCCCCGATTTCAGCGCCTCGGCCAGCGCATCTTCATCGACCAGCCCGCCGCGCGCGCAGTTGATGATGCGGGCACCGGGCTTCAGTCTGGCAATGGCCTCGCGCGACAGGATGTTGCGGGTTCTGTCGGTCAGCGGCACATGGAAGGTAATGAAATCCGCGCGGGTCAGCAGTTCGTCGAACTCGACCTTGGTGACGCCCAGATCCCTGGCGCGCTCTTCCGACAGGAAGGGGTCATAGGCCAGCACCTTCATGTGCAGTCCCAGGGCGCGGTCGATCACGATGCTGCCGATATTGCCCGCGCCGACGACGCCAAGGGTCTTGTTGAACAGCTCGACCCCCATGAAGCGGTTCTTTTCCCATTTGCCCGCATGAGTGCTGGCGCTGGCTTCGGGCAGTTGACGGGCGACGGCGAACATCATGGCGATGGCGTGCTCGGCCGTGGTGACGCTGTTGCCGAAAGGCGTGTTCATCACGATCACGCCCTTTTTGCTGGCCGCCGGAATGTCCACGTTATCGACCCCGATCCCCGCGCGGGCCACGACCTTCAGATTGGCGGCATGCTCCAGCAGCTTGTCCGTCACCTTGGTGGCGGAACGGATGGCAAGCCCGTCATATTGGCCGATCACTTCGGCCAGCTTGTCCTTGTCCTTGCCCAGATCGGGCAGGTAATCGACATCAACCCCTCGGTCGCGGAAAATCTGGACAGCGGTTTCCGACAGCTTGTCGGACACAAGAACCTTTGGCATTTCGGTTTCCTCATGCTGCGGCGGGGGCAAAGATTGGCGCATGACCCGCCGGAATAACGTTGCAATGATGTGCGGCGCCCCTCGGGGGGGGCGGGGGGCAGAGCCCCCCGCCATCGCGGGACGCAATGGGGGCTTAGCCCTGCGCGGCCAGTTCGGCGCGGCAGGCGTACTCGATCCAGGGCATCAACGCAGCGACATCGGCGGTCTCGACCGTCGATCCGCACCAGATCCGCAGACCGGCTGGCGCGTCGCGATAGGAACCCGCGTCCAGCGCCACGCCCTCTTTCTCCAGTCGTTTGGCTATGGCCTTGGCGAAGGCGGCGCCGTCCCGGATCGCCGGATCGGTGAATTTCAGGCAGACGCTGGTGGTGGATGCGGTGGCCGGATCCTCGGCCAGATCGGCGATCCAGTCCTTGCCGGCGATGAAATCGCGCACGGCGGCGGCATTGGCCTCGGTCCGTGCGATCAGCGCCTTCAACCCGCCGATGGACTGCGCCCATTTCAGCGCCACCAGATAATCCTCGACCGCCAGCATCGAGGGGGTGTTGATCGTTTCGCCCTTGAAAATTCCTTCGATCAGCTTGCCACCCTTGGTCAGGCGAAAGATCTTGGGCAGGGGCCGGTCGGGGGTAAAGCTTTCCAGCCGTTCCACCGCGCGCGGCGACAGGATCAGCATGCCATGCCCGCCTTCGCCGCCCAGAACCTTTTGCCAGCTAAAGGTGACTACATCCAGCTTGTCCCAAGGCAAGTCCATGGCAAAGGCGGCGCTGGTTGCGTCGCAGATGGTCAGCCCTGCGCGATCCGCCGGGATCGCATCGCCATTCGGCACCCGCACGCCCGAGGTCGTGCCGTTCCATGTGAACACGACATCGCGGTTGAAATCCACCTCGGCTAAATCGACGATCCGGCCATAGTCGGCCTTACGCACCGTCGCATCCAGTTTCAACTGCTTGACCGCATCCGTGACCCAGCCTTCGCCAAAGCTCTCCCAGGCCAGCATCTCGACCGGGCGCGCGCCCAGCATGGTCCACATTGCCATCTCGACCGCGCCGGTGTCTGACCCCGGAACGATCCCGATCCGGTATCCGGCGGGCACGCCCAGAACCTCGCGCGTCAGCTCGATCGCCTCGGCCAGCTTTGCCTTGCCGATTACGGCACGATGCGAGCGTCCAAGCGGAGCATCCGTCAGAAGGTTCAGATTATACTGGGGAATTTTGGCGCAAGGGCCGGACGAAAAACGCGGGTTTACCGGCCGCGCAGCCGGGATCGTCAGATCGGTCATAGTCTCAGCCTTCCAGCTAATAGCCCTTCGTTGGGGAAGGGTGTCCCACGAACGCCTTTACGGATGCCCCGGTAAAAACGCAAGTGCGAAAAGTGCGGGCATGCGCCCCGGTGCCGGCTGGCCGATCACAGGGCGCGCGTCATGAACAGGCTGTTCGGATCGTCGCTGTAATCGGCAAAGGGCGGGCATTCGCTGAACCCCGCGTGGGCATAGAGCCCGCGCGCCGCCGTGAAAGTCGGCTGGATACCCGTTTCCAGCGACAGGCGGGTCAGGCCCGACCGGCGCGCATGCGCGATCAGGTGGTCCAGCAGGCGACGGGACAGGCCCGCGCCGCGATCTTCGGACAGGATATGCATGGATTTCAGTTCTCCATGCACGCGGTTCAGCCGCTTCAGGGCAGCCATGCCGATGGGCCGCCCGTCAAGTCGCATCACGAAGAAATCCACATCGGGCGCCTCCAGTGCCGCGCGGGGCAGCATATGGATCGATTCCGGCGGGGTGTCGGCATGCATGTCGTCATTGTGGCGCCGGAACAACAGATCCAGACCGGCATCTGACGGCGATTCGCGGCTGATGACGATGGCATCCCGCATCGGTGAATCCCCATGGCCGCCTTTTCCATGCGCCCGCATGCCACCGGCACGCGGGCGGGAAAGGGCGGCGCGTCAGTCCTCGTCGTCGTTCGGGACGTCGGCGATATCGTCCAGCGAGACATCGCCGTCATCATCGTCATCGTCCAGCAGATCGTCATCCAGATCGCCGCCGTCATCGTCCAGATCGTCGTTATCCACCAGCTCGTCGTCATCGTCGCTGGTCGCCGAGGCCTTTTCGCTGATCAGCGCCTTGCCGCGACCCTCGATCAGGCTTTCCAGCGTGAACTGGCTGCCACATGCGGGGCAGGTCAGCGGATCCTTGTGCAGGTCATAGAACCGGGTTGCGCAGTGCGGGCACAGGCGTTTCGTGCCCCATTCCTCTTTGGGCATGGTATTCTCCTTCCGCCGCGATTAGGGAAATCGGCGACCCCGTGCCACAGTGGCCGGGGGGTGTCAAAGGCTTTCTCTGGCAGGGCTTGGCGGGCAAGGCAAGAGCGATGAGCGAAACCATCACGCTGACCGACGGAATCCGGGTGGCGCTGCGCCGCTCGGCGCGGGCGCGAAGGATGACGCTGAGGGTGCCGCGGACGGGGGGCGACGCGGTTCTGACCCTGCCGCGCCACGTTCCGCTGGCCGAGGGGCGCGCCTTTGCCGAGGCGAATGGCGAATGGCTGCGCCGCGCGACGGCGCGGCAGGCGGTGCCGGTTCGGGTGGGGCAGGGCACGGTGATCCCGGTCGAGGGGTGTGACCTGCGCGTCACCCTTGCGCCGGTCCGCAGCGCCGTGATCCGGGACGAGGCGTTGCTGGTGCCGCAGAACCGCGCCGCCGGGCCAGTGGTACAGGCCTATCTGAAACATCTTGCGCATGAGCGGCTGCGTCGGGCCTGCGACTGCCACGCGCGGGCCCTGGGCCGGCCCTACAAGGCGATCACCCTGCGCGACACACGATCCCGTTGGGGCAGTTGCAGTTCCGATGCACGGCTGATGTTTTCCTGGCGGCTGGCAATGGCCCCGCCCGAGGTGCTGGATTACGTTGCGGCCCACGAAGTCGCGCATCTGGCGCATATGGATCACTCGCCACGGTTCTGGGCGCAGGTCAGGGCGCTGATGCCCGGCTACGCGCCGCGCCGGGCATGGTTGCGCGACCATGGCAGCCGCCTGCATGGCTGGAAATTCCGCGATTGACGGCGGCGCACTTTGTGATCACGACTAGCGGTCATGACCGCCGCCAGAACGCCCGAACCCGCCGCCCACGAGGCCCTTTATCGCAGTCTGCGAAGCCGGATCATGCTGGGTGAGCTGGGTCCGGGTCAGGCGCTGACCCTGCGCGGGCTGGCGCAGGAATACAACCTGTCGATGACCCCCGCGCGTGAGGCCGTGCGGAGGCTGGTCGCCGAGGGGGCGCTGACCCTGTCGGCCTCGGGTCGGGTGGCGACGCCAGAACTGACCGAGGAACGGATCGAGGAACTGGCCGCGATGCGTGCCCTGCTGGAACCCGAACTGGCCTCTCGCGCGCTGCCCCGCGCCCATTTCGCGCTGATCGACCGACTGGCGCGGATCAACGGCCAGATCGCCGATGCGGTCGAACGCCATGACGCGGTCGGTTATATCCGCTGCAATCTGGAATTTCACCGTACGCTGTATCTGCGCGCGCAGGCCCCGCTGATGCTGGCCATGCTGGAAACCATCTGGTTGCAACTGGGGCCGACCATGCGCAAGCTTTACGGTCAGGTCCGGCGGCAAGAGCCGCCGCGCCATCACCGGATGATCCTTGCCGCGCTGCGGGCGGGCGACGATCCCGGCCTGCGGCTGGCCATCCGCGCCGACGTGACCCACGGGCTGCGGCATCTGGCGGCGGGATAAGACCGGATCAGAACTGCATCGCCATCGAGGACGGGATGATCCGCGTGTATTTCGTGCCCTCGATCGCCGCGCCCGCCATCAGCCCCGACTGGCCAAAGATCAGTGCGACCACCGGGAATTGCGCGGTGACGGTATCCGCCCCCAATGCGCCGCCGCCCGCCGGGATCGCGTAATAGGCATCCGCCCCCGCAACCCAGCCCGGAGCCGCGCGGAACGCCGCCAACGCGTCGTCGGACTGGAAAATCAGGACATGCGCATATTGCTGTGCGCCGATCTGCAATCCGACCGTGGCTTGCGTCGCCGAATAGTAATCGACCGTGACGCCTCCGATCCGCAGCGCCCCCTGGCCATAGGCCCCGCCGACGCCAAAGGCGGCCTCGGTCATCAGCGGCATGTACAGGACTCCTCTGGCGTTCTGCACAAGCTGCGCCGAACTTGGATAGGTCGCCACCAGATATTGATGCGTCTGATCGACCCGCGCATCCAATTGCGAGGCCGCGTTGCTGCCGACCCCGTTATCGCAGGCGGCCAAAGCCAGCGCCGCACCACCACAGGCCAGCAGCCCGCGCCTGTTCATTACCTGATTACCACTCATGTTTGTGCCTGTCCCTTTGGATTTTGTCCGTTCCAGCCTCGGGGTGAAGTCTAGGGGATTTCGCTGGCCCTGTCATCCTGTTGCGGCCTGCCGGGCAGGGGCACCGCGCAGGAGGGTTGCAGATGGGTGGTTATGCCGCTTTGGGGAATCACCTGCGACATGCCGGGTTCCCGCGCAATGGACATATATCGCATCCGGTTGCATCTTCTCATTAATAACTATCAGTAGTTGAAAAATGGCCATTTATACACACTTAATAATTTATTAAATTCAATAAAAAACAACTATAAATTGAATATATTACAAAAGAACAACTAATTCCTTGAGGTAAAAACCCCCGAGCATATAGTCACTATTTATCTGCGAGGGCAGATTGACTGACCTAAATTTCGAACTGACAATTTGGAGGATATACACCGTTATGTATAAGCTGATATCCGCTGCGATGACAGCGGTTGTTTTGGGTGCCGGCGCGACCGCCGCGCATACTGTCACCTTCGGATGGACTGATAATGGTAACGGCACAGTAACCTTGTGGAATGAACACTGGCATGGAGATCAGATCTTTCCATGCAATGAAGGGGTGTTGTGTTCCGCCAATGGCGGTTTGACGATTTCCGGGGATGGCACGTTGGGCAGTTATGGGGTTAACCCCTATGTCGTCCAGTGGGCCGGGACCGTCAACAACCGTGACCGAGACGACATGATCGCCGACAACACCCTGCTTGGGTATGTTGACGATCCCAACAATGGCGGGGGCGGTACCTATGACGACTGGCTGTATACGCAGCCGCTGGTGATCGGCGATGGCACGTGGTATTTCTTTACCGGAACCAATTGCTGCATCGACACGATGTCGCAGCCGGTCGAGGTGACGTTGTCGGGAATCGGCAGTGTCAATCCCGGCACCGGTCCCGGAGGGGTCAACGTTGTTCCGTTGCCGGGGGCCTTGCCGCTGATAGCGCTGGGTTTGCCGGCCTTTGGGGCGCTCGGGCTGCGCCGCAGAATGAAAAACCGCCTGAAAGCCGCCTGATTTCCGGGTTGCATTCATGCCGTGGTGCGCGGAATATCTGCGCACCACTTGGTGATTTCATATTTCAATACCCGCTGGTTTTCAGGTCGGGCAAGCTATGAATTTCTGAGCAATTCGCAAAATGCGGGGGCGAAATAGCTGAGAATGCCGTCGCAGCCCGCCCGGCGGAAGGCCAGCAGGCTTTCCAGCATCGCGTCGCGCGACAGCCAGCCATTGCGGATCGCGCCCTCGATCATCGCATATTCACCGCTGACCTGATAGGCAAAGGTCGGGGCGCCGAACTGATCTTTCACTGCGCGGCAGATGTCCAGATAGGGCATTCCCGGCTTGACCATGACCATATCGGCCCCTTCGGCCAGATCGCGGGCGACGCAGCGGATCGCCTCGTCGCGGTTTGCGGGGTTGATCTGATAGGTCTTCTTGTCACCCACAAGCCGCCCCGACGCACCCACCGCGTCGCGGAAGGGGCCATAGAAGGCGCTGGCGAATTTCGCGGCATAGGACAGGATCGCCACATCTTTGTGACCGGCCCCCTCAAGCGCGCCGCGCAGTGCGCCGATACGACCGTCCATCATGTCGCTGGGGCCAAGGATGTCGGCCCCGCATTCCGCCTGGACCAGCGCCATTTTCACCAGCGCCCCGATGGTTTCGTCATTCAGGATCTGGCCGTCCACGACGATGCCGTCATGGCCGTTGGCGTTATAGGGGTCCAGCGCGATGTCGGTCATGACTGCTAGATCGGGTACCGCCTGCTTGACGGCGCGGATGGCGCGGTTGCCGATATTGTCGGGATCCCATGCCCTTTCGCAATCTTCGGTCTTAAGATCCTGATCGGAATGCGGAAAAATGCAGACTGCCGGAATATGCAGCGCGGCGGCCTGTTCGGCGGCCCGTTTTGCGCCGTCAAGGGTCAGGCGCGCGACCCCCGGCATCGAGGCGATCGGTCCCTCGGCCCCGGAAACCTCGGTCACGAAGATCGGCCAGATCATGTTGGCCGGGGTCAGGTTCACCTCGCTGACCATCGCGCGCAGGTTTTCGGTGCGGCGCAGGCGGCGCAGGCGGGTGGCGGGAAAGGGGGCGATGATCGGCGTGGCCATGACGGGGTTCCTTTCGGGGCAGGGATGCGGCGGGCGCTTTTCCTTTGCGTGCAGTCGTTCTAAGGTCGCGCGCGATCAAGGACAAGGAAGCGCCGCGTGCCGCAAATCGACGGGATCATCAGCCTGCTGGACAGCCGGTCCTTTGGAACCATCTGGTACTGGGTCGTGCTGATCGGCATGTGGTCGGCGGCGGGCCGCAATGTCATCGGCATCCCGACCGAGGTTCTGTCCCGCGCCCGCTATGCCCGCAATAGCCAACCCGAGGGTGTGGCCGTCATGAACCTGCTGGACTGGCTGTCGCTGGTCCTGCCGCGCTGGCATCTGCGCCGTCAAGAGGGCGCGGTATTCCTGGCCGTCTCGGCCTTTCTGCTGACCTCGCTGGCGATCATGGGATTTCGCCATGATCTGGAAATGGCGCAGGCGCTTACGTTGCTGCTGCTGCCCTTTGCAATCCTATATTGGCTGCGCGTGTTGCTGGCGCGGCGGCTGCTGCCGCTGGTCATGAGGGCGCAGGATGGCGACCTGCCTGTGACCGAACTGGCGGCGCAGGTCATCCGGCGGCTGACCTGGCATCGCCGCGCCGTGACGCTGCTGTCGGTCGTCTCGGTCGCGACAACGGGAATCTGGGGGGCGATCTGGTCGCTGTTGCATCCGAACGGGCTGTAAGGCTTGACTCCGCCGCCCCGCGCTTTACCTGACCCGTCATGTCCGACCAGCTGATCCTTTCCGGTGCCCCCGAGGGCTTTGACGCCGCCCTGATCGCGCGCGAGGCCGCGCGGCCAGAAAACAACGGCGCGCCGGTGATCCACATTGCCCGTGACGACCGCCGCATGGCCGCGATGCGCGCGGCGCTGGCCTTTCTGGCGCCCGGTCTGCCGGTGCTGGATTTTCCGGCATGGGACACCACGCCCTATGACCGCGTGTCGCCCGCACCCGCCGTTCAGGCCGCACGCATGGCGACGCTGGCCGGGCTGGCGCAGGGGGCGGTCAAGGGGCCGTTCGTGCTGTTGACGACACTGAACGCCGTGCTGCAACGCGTGCCCGCCCGCGATCTGGTCGCAGGGGCCAGCTTTGCCGCCCGTGTGGGCCAGCGCATCGACGAAACCGGGCTGCGCGATTTCCTGATCCGCATGGGCTTTGTCCAGTCGCCGACCGTGACCGAACCGGGCGATTACGCCATTCGCGGCGGCATTATCGACATCTTTCCTCCGGGCGAGGCGGGGCCGGTGCGGCTGGATCTGTTCGGCGATGTGCTGGACGGCGCACGCCGGTTTGACCCGGTCAGCCAACGCACGACCGAGACCCTGTCGCGGGTCGAGATCGCGCCCATGTCCGAGGTGATTCTGGGCGAACCCGCGATCACGCGCTTTCGCCAAAGCTATCGCGCCGAATATGGCGGCGGTACCAACGACCCCCTGTACGAGGGCGTCAGCGCCGGTCGCAAGATGGCGGGGATGGAACATTGGCTGCCCTGGTTTCACGACCGCATGGAAAGCCTGTTCGATTACCTGCCCGGCGCGTCGGTGGTGCTGGACGATCATGTCGCGCAGGTCATCGACGCCCGGCGCGGGATGATTAACGAACAGTTCGACGCCCGCCGCGCCGCGATGGCCGCGAAAGGGCGGGCGGATACGGTTTACAAGCCCGTGCCGCCCGACGCGCTGTTTCCGACGCCCGACGAATGGGCGGCGTGGCTTGGGGCGCATCGGCTGCTGCGCCTGTCGGTACTGCGTCAGCCTCCGGGGCCGGGGGTTCTGGATGCCGGGGGGCGGCAGGGGCGCAATTTCGCACCCGAACGTCAAGCAGAATCCACGAATCTGTTCAGCACGCTGGCCGATCATCTGAGGGGCATGTCGAAGGATCACCGCGTGATCATCGCCAGTTTTTCCGACGGTGCGCGCGACCGTCTGGCGGGGCTGCTGGCGGATGAGGGTCTGGCGGGGCTGAAATCCGTCGCCGATATTCGCGACCTGCCCGATACGGCCGGTGCCATCGGTCTGGCCGTCTGGCCGCTGGACGAGGGGTTCGTTGCCGAGGGCCGGGCGTTGGGGTCCATTGCCGTCATCTCGGAACAGGATGTTCTGGGCGACCGGCTGATCCGGGGCGCGCGCAAACGCCGCCGGGCCGAGAATTTCCTGCAAGACACCACCAGCCTGACCCCCGGCGATCTGGTCGTGCATGTCGAACACGGCATCGGGCGCTATACCGGGCTGGAAACGATCAGGGCGGCGGGGGTGCCACATGATTGCGTGGCGCTGGAATATGCGGGCGGGGACCGGCTGTTCCTGCCGGTCGAGAATATCGAACTGCTTAGCCGTTATGGCCATGAAGAGGGGCTGCTGGACCGTCTGGGCGGGGGCGCGTGGCAGGCCCGCAAGGCAAAGCTGAAGGAACGCATCCGCCTGATCGCCGACAAGCTGATGCGCGTGGCCGCCGAACGCCTGCTGCGTCCCGCCCCGGTGCTGGAACCCGAGGATCACGACTGGCAGGCCTTTGCAGCGCGGTTCCCGTATAGCGAAACCGATGATCAGCAATCCGCCATCGAAGATGTGCTAGCGGATCTGTCGGCCGGGCGGCCGATGGACCGGCTGGTCGTCGGCGACGTGGGTTTCGGCAAGACCGAGGTTGCGATGCGCGCGGCTTTTGTCGTGGCCAGTCAGGGGATGCAGGTCGCTGTGGTCGCGCCCACCACGCTGCTGGCGCGACAGCATTTCAAGACCTTCGCCGAACGCTTTCGCGGCACCGCGATCAGCGTTCGCCCCCTGTCGCGCTTTGTCAACGCCAGGGACGCGGCGCAGACCCGCACGGCGCTGGCCGACGGCACCGCAGACATCGTTGTGGGCACCCATGCCGTTCTGGCCAAGGGGGTGCGCTTCAAACGTCTGGGTCTGCTGGTCATCGACGAAGAACAGCATTTCGGCGTCGCCCACAAGGAACGGTTGAAGGAATTACGCAGTGACATCCATGTCCTGACCCTGACCGCCACGCCCATCCCGCGCACGCTGCAACTGTCGCTGACCGGCGTGCGCGACCTGTCGATCATCGGCACCCCTCCGGTGGATCGTCTGGCGATCCGTACCTATGTCAGCGAATTTGACAGCGTCACCATCCGCGAGGCCCTGCTGCGCGAGAAATACCGGGGCGGGCAAAGCTTTTTCGTGGTTCCGCGCCTGTCCGACCTGCCAGAGGTAGAGCATTGGCTGGCCGAAAACGTACCGGAAATCAGCACCATCGTTGCCCATGGCCAGCTTGCGGCGGGCGATCTGGACAGCCGTATGAACGCCTTTTACGATGGCAGCCATGACGCGCTGCTGGCAACCTCGATCGTGGAAAGCGGCCTCGACATTCCGACTGCGAACACCATGGTGGTCTGGCGCGCCGACATGTTCGGGCTGGCGCAGCTTTACCAGATTCGGGGTCGGGTCGGGCGTTCCAAGACCCGCGCCTATTGCTATCTGACGACGAAACCGCGCAGCCCGCTGACGCCTCAGGC
>NZ_JBKEBL010000322.1:0-29588 GCF_047973135.1 Paracoccus sp. (in: a-proteobacteria) | reverse complement strand
GGATCAGGGACATGATCTGGGAACAGGGTGCAACCGCCGTGATCCCTCCCAAGGCGAACCGCAAACTGCCCGCCGAATTTGACGCTGAGCTTTACCGGGAGCGCAACAAAATCGAGCGGTTCTTTGGCAGGCTGAAAGCTTCGTTCCGCCGTATCGCAACCCGATACGAAAAAACGTCACGCAACTTCCTGTCGATGATCAAACTGGCTTCGGTCAGGCTGTGGATCGAGTTTTATGAGTCGGCTGCCTAGCTGCCATCATGGATCAGTGTGCCGCCATCGACCGCGATGGTCTGACCGGTGACGAAGGCCCCTCCGGGCGAGGCCAGCCACAGCGCAGTTGAGGCGATTTCGTCGGGCTGGCCGACGCGGCGTAAAGGGGTGGCGCGCAGGCGCCGATCCATGAAACCGGGATCCGACATCAGCCCGCGCGCGAAGGGCGTCTCGATCAGGCCCGGCGCAATGGCGTTGGCGCGGATATTCTGCGGACCGAATTGCACCGCGATATTGCGCGCCAGTTGCGCCAGCGCCGCCTTGGACATGGAATAGGCTGCAATCGCCGCATTGCCGCGCATTGCGCTGATGCTGGCCATCAGGATCACCGATCCGCCCCCCGCCGCTGCCATGCCGGGAATCAGAGCGGCGGAAAGCCAGGTCGCGGCATGCAGGTTCACGTCAAAGACGCGCAGGTAAGTGGCCTCGTCCAGATCGGCGATGCCCGTCACCGGTCCCTCGATCCCAGCATTCGATACCAGAATATCGACCGGCCCCAGCTTTGCGTGCGCCTGAGAGGCAAGCGTTTCGGCGGCTTTGCGCGTTCCCAGCATGCAGGGCAGGGCGATGGCTCCGATCCGGTCAGCCGTATCGCGCAGTTCGTCGGCGCGGTCCCCGGCAATGGCAACCTGCGCGCCGGCATCCGCAAATGCCCGCGCAATCGCGCTGCCAATCCCGCTTGCGCCCCCGGTTACAAGGGCACGCCTGCCCGCAAGGCTGAACATCACGTGAGCCATGATCCCCTCTTTGTTCGCTGCGTATGCTGTGCGCGCGAGGTGGATTTACAAAAGCGATTTTTTGGATAGGCTGGATTTGTTTCATCGATAGGCGGTGCCATGCGGTTCAAAGGTCTTGATCTGAACCTTCTTGTCGCTCTGGACATCTTGCTGACCGAACGGAATGTCAGCCGTGCTGCTGACAAGCTGTGTCTCAGCCAGTCGGCGACCTCGGGGGCGCTGGCGAGGCTGCGGGATTATTTCGGCGATGAAATCCTTGTGCAGGTCGGCCGCAAGATGGTGCTGACGCCGCGCGCGATGGCACTGGCCGACAAGGTGCGCGCCGCACTGATGCAGATCGAGGGCACGATCATCCAGTCCCCCGAATTTGATCCGGCCACAACGGCACGCACGATCCGCATCATTGCATCGGATTTCATCACCATTTCCGTTCTGTCCGAAGCGGTCCGCAGGATCGCCGCGCAGGCCCCCGATATAACGCTGGTGATCGAGCCTCCGGCCGTCAAACCGCATGAGAGGCTTGAGCGTGGAGAGGTCGATATCCTCGCCATGCCCGAGATGAACCTGTCGCCCGACCATCCCTCGCGCCCGTTTTTCACCGATGGCTATGTCGTCGTTGCCTGGCAGGGAAACACAAGCGTCGGTGACGCGATCACCGAAGACGAGTTTTTTGCCGCTCGCCATGCGACGGTGATGTTTCCGACGCATACGCCGTCCTATGAGAGCTGGTTTCTGAAAAATCGCGGCTCGGATCGCAGGATCGCGGCGGTGGCCGGCAGTTTCGCGGCGCTGCCGTTTCTGGTCGAGGGAACAGAAAACCTTGCGCTGATGCATCGTAGCATGGCGCAGGTCTTTGCCCGGATGATGCCGCTGAAGCTGTTACCGCTGCCGGTTGTGATTCCCGAACTGGTCGAGGCACTGCAATGGCACAGCTATTCCAAGGGCGATGAATGCATCGCATGGGTCTGTGATCAGATTGTCGCGGCGGCTTCGGCTGACTGATCGGCAAATCAGATAATGAAAATCCGATCTATCGATTTCACCGACAAGTCACGCCTCGCTAGATTGCCCGGAATCGTCGCGAGGAGGCGACGTCACACCGGGGGGAAGGCGATGTGCGGCAATCTGGCGAAACACGCGGCGAAGGTTCTGGTCATTGGGGGCGGGATCGGCGGGTCAGCCACGGCGATCCGCATGGCCGAGCATGGGGTGAAGGTCGAGCTTGTCGATATCGCGCAGGACTGGGGGGTCGCCGGAACCGGGGTTACATTGTCGGTCCTGACTGCGCGGGCGTTGTGCGACCTGGGCTTTGCGCAACTGTTGATAGAAAATGGTCATCTTCACGACAAGCTTGAGATGTTTACACCCGACGGGACCAAATTCAACGAGGTAACAGGCAAGCGTCATTTTGCGCCGGACGTCCCCCGCGAAGGCGGCGTGATGCGTCCCCAACTGCACCGGATGATGGCGGCGCGGATGGCGGCGCTTGGTGTTTCGGTGCGTACCGGCCTGACCGCGACGTCGCTGGCGCAGGACGGGGGCGGTGTCGATGCCGTGTTCAGCGACGGGACCACGGGCCGTTATGACCTTGCGATCGGCGCGGACGGGCTGTTTTCCTCGGTGCGCGGAATGATCATGCCGGACGCACCAAAGCCCCGCTACACCGGGCAGGTCTGTTGGCGCGCGCAATTTGCCCTGCCCGAGGGGTGGGAAAACGGGCGGATGTATTTCGGCCCGCTGAAAATCGGCTTTACCCCCTGCGCGCCGGATGCCATGTATCTGTTCGTTCTGGAAAATGTGACAGAAAAGCCGAGATACGAATCCGATGAGCTGCTGCCACGGCTTCGCGACATGCTGACGCCCTATCCGGCACTGGACGGGCTGCGCGAAGGGATGGATGAAAGCACTCCGATCCTTGCCAGACCGCTGGAAACGATTCTGCTGGAGGATCCGTGGTATGTGGGCCGGGTGATCCTGATCGGCGACGCTGCCCATGCCACGACACCGCATCTTGCCTCTGGTGCCGGGATGGCGGTTGAAGATGCCATTGTTCTGGTCGATGAACTGGACAGGGCAGGGGATTATGACAGCGCCATGCGGGCCTTCATGGCCCGGCGTCTGCCGCGCGGAAAGATGGTTGTCGGCAATTCGCTGAAACTGGGCGAGATGGAACAGCGAGGCGCGCCGCCGTCCGAGATTGGGCCGCTGATGATGCAATCCCTTGCGGCGATTGAGCAGCCTTATTAAGCGCCGCATCTATCCAATTGAATTTTTTGTGAATTTTGTGGGGGTGGCGGAAATTCGCCGGGTTCTGTGCCATACATGTACAACCGTTCCGCGAAATGTTATTCATCGAACTATACATTCAAGTTTAATGATTTCTTTCTGGCAGTAGTTGGTAATGTTGAGCGTAGAAAATCCCGTATTGATCCTTGATGACGACACGGATTTCTGTGAGGAAATTTCGACTTTCCTTGGTGGCTATCACATTCCGGTAATCGTGGCCCACAAGCCCAGCGAGGCTGAAAGGATTCTTGCGAACGAAAAGATCTCGATGCTGCTGCTGGATGTCATGCTTCCGGAAAAGCACGGGTTCAAATTCTGCGAGGAAACCCGCAGCCGGATGGCGGATCTGCCGATTCTGTTCGTGTCGGCCTATTGCGACAGTTTCGAACAGGTACTGGGCTTCGAGGCGGGTGCCGATCATTTCCTGCGTAAACCCTTTCTGCCGCAGGAATTGCTGGCGCGGATGAAGGCGATCCTGCGACGCGTCGGCCCCGGCAACCGCAGCGGCGAAACGGCGGCGGTGACTGGCAAGCTGTACACGCGGGCGGGGCTGATGATCGACCTGCCGCTGGGGCAGGCCTTTCTGCATGGCGAGCGGCTGAAACTGACCTCGTTTCAGTTCGAGATGCTTGTGTATTTCGTGCAGAACTCTCAACGGCTGATCACCCGCAACGAAGTCATGACCAATGTGAATTTCTACAATGTCGAACTGTTGTCGCGCTCGGTCGATATTCACGTCTCGCGGCTGCGCAAGGCGCTGGGCGACCGCGCGGATGAGCCGCATTTCGTCAGGACCGTCTGGCGCAAGGGCTATTATTTCATAGACGAGCTTGTCGAGGGTCCGTCGAATGCCGGGTATACGTGATCTGATCGACCGGCATTTTCTTTATCGCACCTCGACCAGATTGTCGCTGACTTTCATTCTGGCCTCGGTGCTGGTCGGGTTGACAACAATCTATATCCTCAGCGGCATCCTGCCCGAACATCCGAGGAACCAGCTTTCCCAGCTTCTGGCGCAGCAGGTCGTCCGGCCGCTGGGGGTCGATCCCTCGCCCGAGGCGGTGAACAGGTTGGCGCGGGAACTGAATATCGGCCTGTTGGTCCGTGACGACAAGCGCGAGATGCATGGCGGCGGGATCGAGATGAGCGCCGAACAGGTCGAAACGCTGTTGGCCGAAAAGCCGGGCCGAACCTCTTACGAAGCATCGGTGAATGGCGAGGACGTGTTCGTTCTGCGTGATCACGACCGCATCTATGTCTTTACCGATTTCGTAACTGGCATGTCTTTCATGGCGCGGGCCAAGCTGATGGGCGGCCCGGCCGTCATCCTGCTGATCCTGATTCTTGCCTTCGTCGTGGTCCGCCGGACGGTCGCGCCCGTGGCACCATTGACCGATGCCGTGCGCGAGATTGGCGAGGGCAACCTTGAAAAGCGCGTCAAACCCACCGGGCGGGGCGAGCTGCGGGAACTTGAGGATCGCGTCAATTCCATGGCCGTGGCGCTGCGGCGGGCCGAACGGGTCAAGCGCGACATGCTGATCGCCATTGGACACGAATTTTTCAGCCCCATCGCGCGGCTGATGTTTCAGGCCGAACGGATAGAGGATCCCGCGCTGCGGTCCAAGATCACCGACAATCTTTTGCGGATCAACCTTCTGTTCCGCACGCTGATCTCGGTTCAGGCGCTGCAGGACAAGGCCGAAGACAACTCGGCCCCGCCATTGCTGTTTCCGGATTGCATCGTAGAAATCGCGACCGCCGCCGCCGAGGGCCGGGTGGAATTTGATCTGCCCTTGCAGAAACGGTATCTCTATATCGACCGGATGCGGCTTGAATTGCTGCTGAACAATTTCATCTCGAACGCTTTGCGCTATGCGCCCGATTCGCGGATCGAAATCTCGGCCTTTCATGGGCATGACACGCTGACGCTGATGGTTGCGGATCGGGGCTGCGGTGTCAGCGAGGAACTGATCGAGGATCTGGGAGAGCCCTTCCTGAAGGAAGATAAGGCGCGCGGGTTTTCAACCGGCGGGGGGCTTGGCCTGGGCCTTTATCTGTGCTCTCGCATTGTGGCGCGCGCCGATGGCAAGATGCAGATCTGGAACCGTGAGGGCGGGGGGTTGGCAGTACGGGTCGATTGGCCCTGCGCAGCGCAGGTGGTATCCTAGAACCGCAGCGGGAAATTCCTGTTCGGATGACACCCGGTTTTGTTGTTTTTTTGGCCTCAGGGTCAACCCAAAGCGTTCCAGCATCTTTGGAAACATACCGATACCCCGGAAAACAGACCCGAACAGACAGACATTGCAACATGTGTCATTCCACACCGTAAGTGTTTTTTAGGAATGAGTTGTATGTTGTTTTCCCGATTGCCCGTGGTTGCGGCGATTCTGCTGTTTGTTGCCTTTCCGGCACATGCCGACAAGGATGACCTCAAGAACATCCAGATTCAGTCGTTCTATGTCCCCTCGGATCGTGCTGCGCTGGAACAGACGATTCAGACGGATAATTCGGCCCGTGACGTCGCTATTGCCTGGCATGGTCTGGCGGGAATGCAGGTTGACGGTGCCTCGCGTTCGGCGGTGGCCAAGCTGTCCGAACTGCCCGACCTCAAGGCCGATCCGATGCTTCAGGCTTATCTTGGGTCGGCCTATATCATGAAGGCCCGCGATCAGTCCTTCATTCCTGCGCGCGTTCGTTCGGTCCGGCAGGGGCTGAAATGGCTTGAGGGTTCGATCATCGCGCAGCCCGACAATTTCGACATCCGCGCCATGCGTGCCGCCACGACGATGAACCTGCCCGACATCTTTGGCTATCGCGAGACCACACGCGGCGACCTTCAGGTTCTGATCACCAAAGTCGAGTCGGGTGACGCCCCGTTCAAGCGCGGTTCGCTGCAAGAGGGGCGGATGATCGCCGCCTTGGGCAAACTGTGCGCCGAGCAGCAGGACCTGACCTGCGCCGAAGCCCAAATCCAGACGTTGCAGGCGAATTATGCCGACAATGCCGAGATGACCGATCTGGCCGCAAGACTGTCGGCGGCCATAGCCAGATAATCTGCCGCCCCTACGTCATTTGACGCAACCCATTGAAACAAGGAATTGACATGATCATTCGCACGCTGGACGAGATCGAAGGAACCGAACGCGACGTCTCGTGGGGCAATGGGAAGTCGCGCCGATTTCTTATCGAACGCGACGGCATGGGCTATTCGATGACCGACACGCAGATCGCGCCGAATACCTGTTCGGTTCTGGAATATCGCAACCATCTTGAGACCTGTTATTGCGTCGAGGGCTCGGGCAAGGTTGTCGATGAAAGCACCGGGGCCGAGCATGAAATCACGGCGGGCACGATGTACGCGCTGGATCGCCATGACCGGCATCAGTTGATCGGCGGTGAAAACGGCATGCGGCTGGTCTGCATGTTTACCCCGGCCCTGCGCGGCGACGAGGTTCACGACCTGAACGGCGACGCTTCATCCAGCTACTGACGCCATTTCCTTGTACCCCAGGCTCCCGGCGGCCTTCCCTCCCGTTCATTTCAGCCGCCGGGAGAATTTTTAGGAATGATATTGATGACAGGTCGTCTTACGATAACCGGAGGATGCTGTTTTGACGATCACGCGCTTGTGTGCTTGCGCCAGAAAGTCAGCCTGCACGTTCCGGGCGATGCTGCGGGCACGGATCTGCCGGACACGATTCCTGATGCGATCAAGGGTCGGATCCGCATGCTTTATCCGACGCGCCCCCCCGAAGGCGGAACGATCCGGCATTTCCGCAGCTCGCGGCTGATTGCCGATTGCGTCGCCGCCGCCTTCGGGGATGCAGGGTTGCAGGCCGGGGATGTCGAGGGTTCGGATACGGGCTTTGTCTCGGGTTCCTATTACGGTTGCGCCGAATTTCTGGATACGCTGCGCGAATCGCTGCATCGCGACGGCCCGCGCGCCATCCGCCCGACCGATTTCTCGATCGCGACCCATGGCTATCCGATGGCGGCGCTGGGCATGGCCTATCGCGCGACAGGGCCGTCCACGGCGTTTCTTTGCGGACCCGCATCGGTGACAGAGGCGCTGGCCTTCGCACGGACGATGCTGGATTCCGGGTTGACGCGGCGGATGGTGGTCGTCGGATATGAGTTGCTGGGTCCGCAGACCCGCCGACACCACGCCCGGCTGTCCTCGGGCGCGCTGACCGAGACGGTCGCCTGTCTGGTGCTGGAAGGTGATCGGGGGCAGGAGGGCGTCCCGCTGCCCAGATATTCGCGGACGGTGGGCGATCCGGCCCGGCTGGGTGCGGCACCGCTGCATGCCCTTCTGTCCAGTCTGCTATCGAAAATGGTGACGGCATGAAGGGCGCGGGGATCGTAGTGACCGGAATCGGCGCGGCCTGCCTGAACGCACCCGATACGCCGACGTTGTGGCAGCGCCTGCTGGATCGCGATGCCGGGCTGAAAGAGGGGGCGCATTTCGACACCGCTCCTTTCCGCTGCCGCCGCAACACCATGGCCGACACGGCCAGAATCCGGGCCGTGCTGACCCGGCGTCGTCCCGACATCGCGCAAGCTTTGCCCGATCAGTCGTCGCGCGCGCTGATCCACGGGCTTGCCGCCGCGACCGAGGCTTTGGCAATGACGAAGGCGTTGCCACGGGCCATGCGCGTCGGGCTGAGCATCGGCACCACCAGCGGATCCGATTTTGACCGCTTCTGCGCCGGGGATTCGCCCGACATGGATCCGGCTTTGGCCATGCCCCATGCGGTGCTTTTCGCCATGGCTGACAGCCTGTCGCTGACCGGGCCGGTCAGCCAGATCTCGAACGCCTGCACTTCGGGGGCGGCGGCCATCGTGCAGGGCGTCGGCATGCTGCGGGCGGGGCGGGCCGATGCGGTTCTGGCTGGCGGCGTCGATCAGGCGCGCCCTGCCGATTTCGCCGGGTTCAACGCGTTGCGCGCCATGTCGCCGCGCGACTGTCGCGCCTTTGACGCGCATCGCGACGGGATGATCATCGGCGATGGTGCCGCGTTGTTGCTGCTGGAGACCGAGCGCTCGGCGCGGGCACGCGGGGCGAATGTGCTGGCCCGGCTGGACGGGTTCGGGCTGACCAGCGATGCCTATCACTCGACCCGACCGCAGCCCGAGGGACTGCAACGCGCCATCCGGCAGGCGCTGGCCATGTCGGGCAGCGAGGCCGGGGCGGTCGGCTATGTCAATTGCCATGGCACCGGTACGCCTGCGAATGACGTGGTCGAGGCCGAAGCCATCGCGCAGGTCTTTGATCAGCCGGATGACGCACCGGTCATCAGCTCGACCAAGACTGTGACCGGGCACCTGCTGGGAACCGCCGCCGCCATCGAGGCGGTGATCACCATTCTTGCGCTGCGGCATGGGCTGGTTCCGCCGATGGCGCATTCCGACACGCCCGATCCCGCCATTGCGCTGCCCATGGCGCTTGGCCGCGCGGTGCCGCTGGACCGGCGCAGTGCGCTGTCCACCACCCTGGGCTTTGGCGGCTCGAATGCCTGCCTGATGTTCACCCTGCCCGATACTCTGGAAAAGGTCGCCTGATGACGATTCACAGCAGCCTGTCCGCCGACGAAGTCGAACTGCGCGAAGCCATTGCCCGCGCCGCCGAGGTCATCGCGCGCGAATTGCCCGACAGTCCGGACCGGTTTCCGCGCCGCGCCTGGCGCGCACTCAGCGATACGGGGCTGTTCGCGCTGCCTTTCGATGCCGAACATGGCGGGCTGGATATCCGCCTGACCGCCGTGATGCGGATATTCGAGACGATTGGCGAAACCATCCCCGACAACGGTTTCAGCTTTGCCGCCTGCACGCATCTTTGCGCCCTGGGCTATCCGCTGCACCGGTTCGGCACGGACGAGGCCAAGGCCAGCCTGATGTCCGGGGTCATCGATGGCAGCAATATCGGCGCGCATGCCATATCGGAGCCCGATGCCGGATCGGCGGCCTTCACGATGAAAACCAGCGCCGATGCTGTCCCCGGCGGTTGGCGGCTGAACGGCGAGAAATGCTATGTCTCGAACGCCCCCTTCGCCGATACCATCGTCATCTATGCCAGAACCGATCAGGATGCCTCGGCCCTGTCAGGCTTCTCGGCCTTTCTGGTGCGGGCGGATACGCCGGGTCTGACGGTCTCGGCCCCGGCCGACAAGATAGGGCTGAAAACGGCCGAGTTCGGCGCCCTGTATCTGGACGGGGCCTTTGTGCCCGACACCATGGTCCTGGGCCGTCCGGGCATGGGCTATGCCATTCTGGACAATGTGATGAAATACGAGGTGTTGCTGACCTTTGTGACGCATCTGGGCCAGATGCAGCGCCGCTTTGACGCGCTGCGCGATTTTGTCCGCCAGCGCCATCAGGACGATCAGCGGATTTCGTCCTTTCAATCGGTTTCGAACCGCGTCGTGGATGATTTCGTCCGGCTGGAGACGGCGCGGATGTGGCTGTATCGCGCGGGGCAGGCGCTTGAGCAGGGCGGCTCGGCCCTGCGCGAGGTCGCCATTGCCAAGCTGCTGACCAGCGAGGCCAATCTTGAGCTGGCCCTGGACGCGGTGCGGTTGCGCGGTGCTGCGGGCTATCTGGCCGAGGCGGGGCTGGATACCGAACTGATCGATGCCGTGGGCGGCGTGATCTATTCCGGCAGTTCGGAAATTCAGCGCAATCGCATCGCTGCGACGCTTGGGCTGTAGGCAGTCGGGGGGATTTCATGCAGACCATTGACAGGATCATGTCACAGGCGGCCAACCGGCCCGATGCCCGCGCCATCGTCACCGACAGGGGCACCGTCAGCTATGGCGAACTGATCGCGCAGGCGGCCTCGGTGGCGCAGGTGCTGCGCGACCTGCCCGACGCGCCATTGTCCTTGCCAGTCGGGATCGGCCTGCCGAAATCTCCGGCGGCGGTCGCGGTGATGCTGGGTGCGCTGCTGGCGGGCCGGGCCTATCTGCCGATGGATCCGGCGCTGCCCGCGTCCCGTCGCGCGGACATGATCGCAGATAGCGGGGCGGATGTGGTCTATGTCGCCGATGACGACACGCTGGCGCAGTTCCGGCAGGATTGCCCGCAGGCCAGTCTGCGCCTCGTCGGGCCAGACCTGTCGCGGCGGGCGGCCGTTCGCTGTGACCAGCGCCCGCCGGGTGCGGATGCGGCGCTGCTGTATACGTCGGGCTCGACCAACCGGCCCAAGGGCGTGCGGCTGGGACGGGG
This sequence comes from Paracoccus sp. (in: a-proteobacteria), assembly GCF_047973135.1. Classification (GTDB taxonomy): domain Bacteria; phylum Pseudomonadota; class Alphaproteobacteria; order Rhodobacterales; family Rhodobacteraceae; genus Paracoccus. The sequence goes on along the minus strand of NZ_JBKEBL010000322.1, from coordinate 19,069 downwards.
CGGCGTCGATGTCTTTGTGGACTGGGCGATCGACTATTTCGGTCTGCAATCGACCGACCGGCTGGCCAGCCATGCGCCTTTCGGCTTTGACATATCGCTGCTGGATCTATGGGCAGGGCTGGCGGCCGGCGCCGAGGTGCATCTGGTGCCCGAGGGACAATTGGCCAACGGGCGCTATCTGATCCGGTTTCTGAACGACCACGCCATCACCTTCTGGCAATCCGTTCCCGCGCCGCTGACTGCCATTGCAGCGGAAATCGCCGCCGGTCACGCGCCGCCCGCCAGCCTGCGTCAGATCTGTGCGACCGGCGAGGTTCTGCCCGGCTCTGCTCGCGTCCGGCTGGCCAGACTTGGCCCGCAGGTCACGCTGCATAACATCTATGGCTGCACCGAGACCAACGACACATTCGTCTTTTCCCTACCCGTCACCGAGGCGGCGGATGACGGCGATCTGCCCATCGGGTTGCCGGTTGCTTACGCCGATTTCCTGATCGTCGATGAAAACTGCCGCCCCGTTCCGCGCGGCATGTCCGGCGAGCTGCTGACCGCCTCGGGCGCGGGGTTCACCGGATATACCGATCCCGCCCAGACCGAAGCCGCGCATGTGACGGTGGCTGGCCAGCGCTATTACCGGACGCACGATCTGGTGTGTCAGGATCACGACGGCATGCTGCATTTCCTTGGCCGTGCCGATCACACGATCAAGCTGCGTGGCATGCGCATCGACCTGCGCGAGATCGAGGCCGCACTGGAACAATATCCGCCGGTCCGCGATGTCGTCGCGCTGGCCATGCCCTGCGATGTCAGGGGCAGGCAACTGATCTGCGTCATCGCCAGCAGCCGGGTGGCCGAGATGGGGCAGATCGCGCTCAAGGCTCATTGCGCCCGCCTCTTGCCCCGACAGGCCATTCCCGACCGTTTCGTGATCCGCGATCAGCCACTGCCCCGCAACCCCAACGGCAAGATCGACCGCCGCGCCGTCGCGGCATGGCTGGCCGGGAATATTCAGCAGAAAATGGAGAAAACATCATGAGAAGCCGTGACGACATCAAAGAGTTCATCGTGACCGAATTTGTCCCCGGAGGCGTTGCGGCTGATATCGGCGACGATCTGGATCTGATCAATTCCGGCGTCATCGACAGCCTTGGCGTGCTGAACCTGATCTCGGCGCTGGAATCCGAAACCGGCCTGCGCATCGAACCCGAGGAAATGGATTCCGCGAATTTCGCCTCGGTCGCCAAGATTCATGCCTTCATCGAGGCGAAAAGCGGGGTCTGAGCAGGCGATGACAAAAGGGGACGACATGGGCAGTGACCCAAATGACGATTTTGTCGCCTGCATGCAGGCGCTGCTGCATCGCGCCGATAACCGGACTGGACAGGCGCTGCGGCGTTTTCTGCTGCGCGCCGCGCGGGGCGAGGCCGAACGGCATGCGATCTGTTCGCTGCTGACGGCCATGTCCCTGCGGACGCCGGAACCGGCGCTTGCCGAAATCCTTGTGCGGGTGATCGAGGAAACGGCGCTGACCGAGCCCTGTCTGGCGCAGGACTGGAACGCCGTGAATATCGTCGGCACGGGCGGCGGCCTGCCATCGTTCAACATCTCGACCACGGCGGCGATCATCGCCGCCGCGACCGGGCTGAGGGTGCTGAAATCCGGTTCGGCGGCCTATAGCAGCAATGTCGGTGCCGTTGATTTCCTGCGCGCCTCGGGGATCGCTATGGTGCAGGACGTGGCGCAGGCGCAAGAAATGCTGGACCGTTTTGGCATCGCCTTCTACATGCCCGGCACATTCTCGCCGCTGCTGAAACGGCTGGCGATGGCGGCGGCCCCGTTTCCGCTGAAATCCGTCGCGCCGGTGCTGAACCGGATCGGGCCGTTCCTGCGGCTGCTGCCATCCTCGGGGCAGTTGACCGGGGTGGCGCGGGCGTCGGATCTGGGCTGGTACCGCGAGGTGTTCGGGCGGCTGGGGCCGCGCAATGTGCATCTGGTCGCGAACCCGTTGGGGCTGGACGAGGCATGTTCCTTCAGCGTCAATGAGCTGTGGTCGCTGGACAGTGACAGGATCCGCCGTCTTGGCTGCGATCTGGGCCTGTCTGCGGGCGAGCCCGCCGACATCCGTGGCGGCGATCTGGACGCCAACCTTGCCATCAGCCGCGCGATCCTAGCAGGCAACGGCCCGCCCGCCGCCACCGATTGCGTGCTGCTGAATGCCGCGCTGTTGATCTGCACGGCCGCCGGTCCTGACAGGCTTGGCCACGCGCTGACCGAGGCGCGCCACGCCCTGTCCACCGGTGCCGCGCAGGCGCTGTTCACCGCGTTGTCCGCGACCGGCGACGTGGCGGCAAGGGCAAGTTAGCATGGTTTTCCTCGACGCCCTCACCCGTCCCGGCCGCAGCCCCGTCATCGCGGAAATCAAATGCCGCGATCCGAAGGGCGCTGATCTGACCGGAGGGCGCGATCCCGCCGATATTGCCCGCGCCTATCTTGGGCAGGGGGCGGCGGCGCTGTCGGTCGTGACCGGGCGCTGGTTCGGGGGAAATGCCGCGTTGCTGGCCGGTATTGCGCAGGTCGTGGCCGGGCGGCTGCCGATCCTGCGCAAGGATTTCCTGATCTCGGATGCTGCGCTGCGGGAAACCCGCGATCTGGGGGCCGATGCCGCGCTGATCACCGTCGCGCTGATGCGTCCGGGTCAGACGGCGCGGCTGACCCGGACGGCGCTGCGCCTTGGGCTGACCCCGTTCATCGAGGTTGCGACCGAGGCCGAGACCCATGAAATTCCGCGCGATTTGCCTGTCGTGATCGCGGTGAACAATTCCGACATCGCGACTCGGGAAAGGGCGGGCACGGGACCGGCGCGCAGTCTGGCGCTGGTTCAGGCAATTGCAGACCGCCGCCCCGCCGCGACTGTCGCTGCCAGCCGCATTGCCGATGTGCGGACGGCCATGTCCCTGCTGGGCGCGGGGTTCGACGCGCTGCTGATCGGCACCGCGCTGATGCGCGATCTGACTTTGCTGGAGGGTATCAACGCAGCTTATGCGGCGCGCGACATCGGTGCCGCCTGAAGAGGGTAACATGTTGACTTTGGTAACAAGTACGATTGAAACCGCATTTACCGGCTTCGCCCGGTACTTTTTCCGCCATCCCTTTCTGGGCGTGCTGTTGCTGGTCGCGATGGCAGCGCTTGGGGTGTCGCAGGCCCGGAACGTGGTCCGCGACGGCTCGATCGAGGGGTTTTTCCACGCCGGTTCGGCCGAGATCGCCGCCTATGACGATTTCCGCCGCCAGTTCGGACAGGACGGGCAAATCGTGATCGGCGTTACTTCGGACAGGCTGTTTACGGCGGATAACCTGCGAAAACTGGCTGATCTGCATCACATGCTGGCGCAGGAAGTGCCTTTCGTCGAGGACATCACCTCGCTTTATAACACGCGCTCGGTGATGGGCGGGGAACAACTGTTTGTTGTCAATGATCTGCTGGCGCATTTTTTGAAAAGCTCTGACAACTCGCCACAGGCAGTCGCGGCGCTGCAAGACAAGGTAATGTCCCATCCCCTGTATCGCGATCTGGTGATTTCGGCAGATGGCCGCACGACCCTGATCACGCTGCGACCGCAGCGGTTCAAGCCACGCGTGTCCGAGGCGCTGGCCAGCCGGCAGCAGGATCTGTTCGCCCAGTTCGATCCCACCCATGCCGATGCCGGTGTGGACAGCACCGCCCATGCGCAGTTCCTAAGTCAGGCCGAACAGACGCAGATGACCGCCGCCGTGGCCGGGGTCGTGGCGCAGTTCGAGACGCCCGATTTCGTGATCCATGTCGCGGGCAGCCCCGTCGCCTCATCCGAGATCGTCCGCATCCTGTCTGCCGACATGCCGAAATTCACGCTGTTCTGCCTGATCGGTGTCGTGCTGGTCGCGGCTGTCTTTACCCGGCGGGTGTCGGTTGCGGTGGCGCTGGTCCTGACGGTTGCGGTCTCGGCCATATCGACCATCGGGCTGATGGCGGCGACGGGCACCGCGATCAAGCCCCCCACGCAGGTTCTGCCGTCGATCGTGATCGTGGCCTCGGCATGTGCGGTCCTGCATCTGGTTTCCGCGCTTGTGCTTGCGCGGCGAAGGGTCGGGCCGGCGACCGATCTGATGCCGGAATGGGCCTGCAAGGATCGCGCGCTGTCCGACGCGATGCGTCATGCCGCCGTGCCCATTGGGTTTACCACTTTGACAACAGCGGTGGGGCTTTTGTCCTTTGCCGGTTCCGATCTTGCGCCGGTCGCGGATCTGGGCCGGTTCGGCGCGACGGCGGTGTTGATCGTGCTGCTGGTCGTGATGATCGTCGTGCCCGTGTTGTTCCGGTTGTTCCGCTTTCGTCCCGCCGCTGCGGCGGCGGGCGACGGTCCGGTGCTGCGACTGGCGCATCGCATCGCGCAGGCCAGTGCCCGGCACTGGCGCGCGACCTTGCAGGTGACGGCGCTGGTCGCCGTGATCGGGGCCTTGGGAATGCAGGGGCTGCGGTTTCACCACAATTCGCTGGAATGGTTGCCCGCCGACAATCCCGTGCGGCTGGATACCGAGGCGGTCGATGCGGTCATGCGCGGCTCTATCAACCTTGAGGCGGTGATCGACACCGGCGTGCAGCGGGGCATCCAGCAGCAGGCATTGCTTGAGGCGCTGGACCAGCTTGCCGCAGATATTCCCGAACTGGCCACGCAAAGCGGGGTGCTGGTCGGCAAGGTATTTGGCGTGACCGATCTGCTGAAAGAGGTCAATCAGGGCCTGTCACCCGTAGCGGATGCGGGGGCCTATGAACTGCCCGCGGGCGACATGATTGCCCGCGAATTTCTGCTGTTCGAGAATTCCGCCTCGAACGATCTGCCCGATTTCGTGGACAGCGCCTATAGCAAGACCCGCCTGACGATCCGCGTGCCCTGGCTTGAGGCGGGGGCCTATGCCCGGTTCATCGACGGGCTGCGGGACGAGATGTCGTCGCGGCTGGAACCGGTGGGCGCGACCGGGCTGACGCTGACGGGGAACATGGCGCTGCTGGCCACCACCTCGATCAATGTGATCCGGTCCATGGGGGAAAGCTATGCCATCTCGGTTGTGGCGATCAGCCTGCTGATGGTGCTGCTGATGGGCGGGTTGCGGCTTGGGCTGGCGACGATGCTGCCCAATCTTCTGCCGGTTATCGTCACTCTGGGGGTGATGGGCTATGCAGGTGTGCCGCTGGACAGCTTTACCATGCTGATCGGCTGTATCGCGCTTGGGATCATCGTCGATGACACGATCCACCTGTTCCACCAGATCCGGCAGGCCGAGGCGCGGGGCCTGCCTGCCGCCGGAACTATCGAATACGCGGTTGGCCACAGCTTCATGCCAATCCTCGCCACGACCTTGGCGGTGATGGCGGGCTTTGCCGCCTATGGCATGTCCTCGATGTCGAATGTCGTCGCCTTCGGTCTTTTGACGGCGTTGGCATCGCTGCTGGGGCTGATCGCCGACATCGTCGTCTCGCCCGCTATCTACGCCGCGCTTGAGGCTCGCCGACAGCGCAGACAGACCACCGAAACACAGGCATCGGAGGAGGCTCTGCCGTTTCAGTAATCAGTGAAAGTGAGAGTTTGATGAGTAGCCACGGTTTATCCACAATGACTTTGTACGCATCCATATCAGCATCAGCGGTCGGTTTGACCGGCCCGGTATGCGCGGCTGAACAGGATCCAGCCGCCTATGCGCGAGAGATCATGCAGATGGTCGAAGACCGACCGGACGGCACCGATTCCTATGCGCGCACGACCATCTCGATCACCGACCGCTTTGGCGAGACGAACTCGGTCGAGATTCTGCGTTTTCGCCATGATTTCGGGCCGGAGAATCGCGATCAGTACACGTTTTCACTGATCACCGACCCGGTCGAGATGGCCAATACGCGGGTGTTGACCAAGGACTATCACGACATCGACCGGATCGACGATCAGTGGATCATGATTCCCGGCATAGACGAGGTGAAACGCATCGCGGTGGACAGCTATACGTCCAAGCTGATGGGATCCGACATCACCTATGGCGATCTTTCCACCCGCGATCTGGACAATTACGACTTCACCCTTGAGGGCGAGGAAAAGGTTGGCGACTGGGATACGACTGTCATCAGCTTTGTCCCCAACACACAGGAAGAAATCGACCGCTTTGGTTATGTCCGGGGTAAGGTCTGGGTTGATACCAACTCTTTTCTGGTCGTGCGGTCGGTGTTCGACATGGTCCAGCCCGGCCAGTCCAAGCTGTTCATGACGCATGAGATGGCGTTCGTGGACGGATTCTGGACGCCTCTGGACATGACATTCGTGACCCAGATTGACGGCAATGTCAGCTCATCCACCCGGATGCGCCTTTTCGACATGCGTTTCGACACCGGTATCAGCACCGATCTGTTCACCGTCGAGGCCCTTCAGGGGGTTGCGACCACTGACCAGCTTAGCGCGGCGGCATACAGCAAAGGGCAGCCATGAACCGGATCAAGATCTGCGGCATCACGAACGAGGACGATCTGACGGCGCTGGCCGGCTTTCCAATCGCGCTGTACGGGCTGTGGCATCGCTGCGGGGGTGCGCATGACCTGGAGTTGCCGCAACTGCGCGATCTGGCGCGGGACGGTGCGGGACAGGGTACGGCCCGGCCCTGTCTGGTGACGTTCGAGGCCGATCCCGCACGGCTGGTCGAGGTGCTGAACGTCACCGGCATCCCGGCGCTGCAACTGCACGGGTTCTGCCTTCCCGCGCAGTTGCGCGCAATCTGCAAGGCCGTTCGCGGCATCGGGCGCAGAATCGAGATCCTGAAAGTGCTGCACATGAATGGCAGTCATTGCGCCGAGGGACGGCTGATCGACGCTTATCGTGATTGCGACGTGGACGGCTTCATCCTTGATGCGTTCGAGGGGCGCCGCGCCGTCGGATCGACCGGGCATCCGGTCGACCAGAAAGCGGCGGTTGCGCTGATCCCGCGTCTTGCCCCCGTTCCGGTCATGCTGGCCGGGGGCGTCGGGCCGGATCTGCTGCGCTGCGCGCAAGGCAGCGGCTTTGCCGGTTTTGACATCGACAGCGCCGCACGTGAGGACGGCCATATTTCAGCCCGAGCCATCGGGGCGCTGTTCGCGGCCTTGGCCGGGCGACAGCGGAAAGGGATAGGCAACGATGCAGCATGAGGCCGGAAACCCCGTCAGGAACCATCTGGACCGTATGCGCGGGGCCGGACAAAAGGCCCTGTGCCAGTTCCTGATCGCTGGGGATCCGACGCCCGAACTGGCCGGGGAACTGGCCATGGCCTCGGTTGATGCCGGTGTTGATCTGGTCGAGTTTTGCATCCCCTTCCTGCGTTCGATAACCGATGGCCCGGTCATTCAGGCCGGTTATGACCGGGCGCTGGCGGGCGGAATGACCACCGCGCGCGCGCTTGAGGCGATGTCTCAGCTTGCGCGGCATGTGCCCGTGGTCCTGCTGGCGGATTATCGGGCCACGATTGCCGGGATGGGGGTCGATCCATTCCTGTCTGCCGCCGCCGATTATGGGGCGGGCGCGGTGCTGATGCATGGCCTGCCGCCGCTGTTGCAGGACAGCGCCTGTGCCGAGGCCAAGGCGCGCGGATTGGGCGTTGTCGCGACCGCCTATCCGCAATCCAGCGACCAGACGGTCGCGGTCTCGGCACGGCGCGGCAGCGCCTTTCTGTATCTGGTCTCGGGCTATGGCCGCTCGGGTGCGAAGGGAGGAGGGCGGACTGATGCCGATCAGCTTGCCACCCATGTCGCCCGGATGCGGGCGGCGGGGGCCGGGCCGGTGGGCGTTGGTTTTGGCATCCGCGACGCCGACGATCACCGCGCCGTTTTTCGCGCTGGCGCGGATCTGTCGATCACCGGATCCGCCCTGACCGCGCTGGTGGCAGAACACGGGCACGACCCCGGCCGCCTGCGCCGGGAATGGACAGCGGCCCTGAACGGGATCGCGCAGGCCAAGCAGGATTGGGCATCCCCCCAGCCAGACCGGAGGAACCACCATGTTTAACGCCTTCAGGCGCCTTACCCCTGTCAATCAGACCGTCCGGACCGGGCCGGCTTCGGGCGACAAGGCCCATATGTCCGGCGAGGTGATCGTCGATCAGGACCACCCATTCTTTTATGATCATCCGCTGGACCATGTTCCCGGTCTTTTGCTGATCGAGGCCGCGATGCAGGCCGGTCAGCTTTGGGCAGAGAAATATGCACCGACAGCGCATCTGACATCCTTGTCGGTGCGGTTCCGCCGTTATTGCCTGCATGGCCGCCCGGTCCACTGGGCGCTAAGCTATCGCGACGGCAGCGGTCGCGACCGGCTGCAATTGCGCTTGGCGCAGGGCGACATCGCGCGGGCCGAAATCGATCTGGCCCTGACGCCCGGAACGCTGGCGAATGACAGTAATCCGACGACTCCTTTGCCCGCGCCTGACATGCCGTTGGTCCCGGCCGAGGCTGCAAGGCTGGGCAAGCATGATCCGGCCAATATCATGATCTCGGCCCCGCAGCCCGGCCCGACGGACAGCCTGTCCTGGCTGCTGCCCGCGCGCGAGGGGAACATGCTGGCAGAATGCGCCGACGACCGGTACTGGCACCCGCTTTACCTGCTGGAGGCCTGGATGCAGATGCTGCGCCACGCCAATTCCGATCCTGATGCACCGGCTACGGCACGGATGCGCGACATTCTGGCGGGGCTTGACCTGCGGCTGTTCGCGCCGGTGCCACGCGATGCCCCGATTGCACTGACCGTTGCCAACCGCACCATCGTCGAAGACCGCTTCATGACCCGCAGCGGCACCATCGGGGCAGGGAACCGCCTGTTCGCGCGTGTCCGCATGCTGAGCGCACAGGCCGGGCGTCCCGGCAACAGTCAGGCGGCCGGCGCACGGGTCAAGGGCTGACCGAACTACAGGAGATTGCGATGAACGAGCAAATTCACGTCATCGGTGCCGGGATCACCGGACTGGGCGCGGCGCATCTGATCGCGCGTCACGGCGGCGACAGCATCGTCTGGGAGGCTGCGGCCGACCCCGGAGGCCGCGCCGGATACCACATGTGGCAAGGCGAATGTCTTGAATGGGGCGGCAAGAACTATGCCTCGGACTGGCGCATCTTCAACAGTTTCATCACGGAATTTGGCCTGACCGAGCGTGACCGCCAGCATCCGAATTTCCATATCGTCCTGAACAATCGCCTGATTGGACTGGAAAAGAAAACCACCCTGAAATCGGCGTTGCGAATGTTGTGGAATATCGGCCCCGTCGCCTCGATCGAGTTCAACCGACTGATGGCCGAGGCCCGCCGCCATGCCGCCGACCTGAACTATACCGATGGGCTGATCGAAGAGGTCGAGGCGCAATATGACGGTCTGCCCGTCTCGGGGTTGTTTCACCGCAATCTGGCCAACGGACCGCTGCGCATGTTCTCGATCATCATGGGCGGTGCCGAACCCGAGGAAACCTATCTCAGCCAGATCATGTTGTTCCTGTCCAGCTTTGGCAAGGGATCGCACCATTCCGTGCCGGGCGGGACCAAACTGGTGTTTGACGAATTGTCCCTTGGCAAGGACATGCGCTATGGCGCGCGTCTGACCCGTATCGAGATCGTGAACAACCGCCTTCAGGCGCTGCATTTCGACGAGGGGGGGCAAAGCCGCGTGGTTCCGGCCCGTCAGGCGCTGGTCGCGTTGCCGCTGAACCAGTTGCTGCCGGTGCTGGACCTGCCCGACGACGTTCGGGCCGAGGCGCAACTGATCCGCTATTTTCCGCTGGCGCTGATCAATGCGATCTATGACGAACCGGTATTCACACCCCAGATGAACTCGATCATGTTCGATCCCGGCTCGATTCTCGGGCATTGTTCCGCCAACCGGATGTATCGACCGAACCATGTCCGCTTTACCCTGTCGGGCCGCGCGGCCCGTCAGGTGTTGCACTATCCCGACGAACAGTTGATCGACATGGCCGAGCGCGATTTTGCCCGCTTTCAACCCATCCCCGGCAAACGCGAATATTTCCACGTCAAGCGGCATATGGGCGGTATCTGTGCCTATGCGCCGAATTTCACCCGGATCAAGCGCCGGTTGCTGGACCATATCGCGACAATTGGCGGGCTTGAAATCGCCGGGGATTATCTGGACGGTCACAACATGGAGGGCTGTCTGACCTCGGCGGAAAAGGCTGTGAACCGGATGCTGGGGCGGAATGACGTCGAGACGGCTGCCTGAGTCGCAGGCGGCAAGGAGGACGACAAGATGTTTCTGCTGACTCTTCCGCGCAAGCCGCGCCCCGTGCCGGTCCGGTCTTGGCTGGCCCGGTTCCGGCCGGGTCATGACGGGGCGATGGACCGGCAGGCCGCGCTGCTGTGGTTGGCCGTCGGCCTGTCCGCCTGCGCGGTTCTGGCGGGTTCGTCGCTGGCACCCGCGCTGGTGGCCATCAGTCGCGCAATGGGGGCCGATGATGCGTTGTGGCCTCGGCTGCTGGTCTCGTTGCCGGCGCTTGGGGTGCCTTTTGGCGCGGTGCTGTATACGCGCCTTGCCAGCCCGGCGATGGATCGCGTGATCCTGCTGGCGGCGCTGTCGGCCTATGCGGTGTCGGGCGTGCTGGGCGCATTCGTGCCGCAGCCGGGGGTGATGCTGACAGCGCGTTTTGCGCAGGGGCTGACCATCGCGCCGCTGATGCTGATCGCGCTGCGGATTCTGGCGGCGGGGCAGGAACCGCAGCGGAACATGGCGCTGCAATCGACAATGATGACGGCGGTGACGGTGGTCGTGCTGCTGGCCTCGGGGGCGATGGCGGCGATCGACTGGCATCTGCCTTTCCTGCTGAACCTGTTGCCGCTGGCGCTGATCCCGGCGGTGCGCGTGCTGGTTGCCGGGGGGCAGCCCGCAGCGGTGATGCGGCCCGCGCCTGCGTCGCAGCAGGCCGCGACGCAGGCGGGGGCGGGGGCCTTTCTTGTCGGGCTGCTGCTGGCCTTTCTGGCCATGGCGACCTTCTTTGCGATTCCGACCCAGATGCCGGGCGCATTGGTGCGCGGCGGGTACGAAGGCAGCGGGCTGGCCGCGCTGGTGATCGTGGCCGGAGTGCTGGCGGCCTCGGCGGGCGGACTGGTTCTGCGCCGGATGCAGGCCGCGCTGGCGCCTTCGCTTATGCTGCGGTTTGCATGGGGCTGCGGGGCCGTGGGTTTTCTGCAACTCTCCTATGGCGCGAATATGCCGCTGATCTTTTCGGGCGCGGCTCTGGTCGGCTTCGGGTTCGGCATCACCTTTCCTGTGCTGAACCACTGGGCCGCGACCGGAGCCTTCGGGATGTCGCGCCCCAAGGCGATGGGGATGATCACGGCGGCGTTCCATCTGGGCCAGTTTGCTGCGCCCCTGCTGGGGGCCGCAGCTTTGCGCGGAGGGGACGGGCAGGGGATTTTCATGCCTTACCTGGCTTTGGCGGCGTTCGCCTTTGGCTTTGTCTGGTACGAGGCAGCCCGTGTCGATCAGGCCGCCAATCCCCAACGCCCCGGACAAGACAGGGCGATTTCCGATCACCGCGCGGCGCAGGATCTGCGGCATCAAAGCCGCCCCGCCGCGTGACAACCCCCGAAGTTTCCAGAGGGACAGTACCAAAAACCGATCTTTTATACTGAAAGAAGAGTTTTCCATGTCCAGAACACAAAACAACCGAAAGCTGAAAGAGACAAGCCGCCGCCATCTGCTGCGCTATGGCGGGGCGGCGGCGGGGCTGGCCCTTGCGGGAACGCTGGCCTATCAGTTCCGCGCGATTACTCCGGCGCGATTTCCCAGCCACCCGCTACGGGCCAGTTCGACCTGGGCACCGACACTGCTGGTCGTCTATGGCTCGATGATGGGTTCGACCGGGATTCAGGCAGCCGAGATGGAAAACGTCGCGCAGGCGGCTGGCTGGTCCACACGGCTGGCGCGGGTGGATGAACAGCCCGATCCGGCGGCATTCGATGCGGTGATCATGGGTTCGGCGATCCGCGCGGGCAGTTGGCTGCCGGAAATGCTGGATTGGGCACAGCGCAGCGAGGCGGCCATTCTTGCCCGGCCCCACGCATTGTTCCAGTGTTCGATGCGTTGCGCGGGCCTGCGGCGCGACCAGCCCGATCACGGCCTGACCGAGGCAGATACCGCAGCCCTGAAAAGCGACCTTGACGCGCTGCACGCCGCCGCGCCGGGACTTGCAGATGCCCCGATAGCTTTTTTCGGCGGCGTGCTGGATTACGACCGCCTGACGCCGCCTTTGCGAATCGGTTATCCCATCGTGTCGGGCAGTCTGATGTCGGGCGACTATTCCCGCCCCGAACAGAACCGCGCCTATGCGGAAACCGTACTGAACGGGCCTGATTTCAAGGCTTTGGTCAAGTCTTAGCCCCGCTTCGAAACATTCGGAAACACCTGCACACATCCGCAGCATCGCAAATTACCGATAGGCCCATCATGACAAACTGCGCCTTGGCGGGCGCTGCTAGTTTGGCGCCCGGAACCGGAAGAATGCCAATGGGAGGCATAAGAACAACCATGCAACACTCTGCCAGTATTCAGGTGCAGCAAAGCCGGCCAGTCGAGACATCAGAGGGCATAGCCTGCCGGGTTTCGGACGCGGTCAAACAATACCAGATGGGCCAGACCACGGTGAATGCTCTGAACGGGCTTGATCTGACCATTCCCGGAGGCGAATTTATCGCCATCGTGGGGCCCTCGGGGTCGGGCAAGACGACGCTGCTGAACATGCTGGGATGCATCGAGATGCCCGATCGCGGCAAGGTCGAGGTCTTGGGTCATGACGTCTCGATGCTGTCTGATGGCGAACTGACTCGCCTGCGCCGCGAGAATATCGGCTTCATCTTTCAAAGCTTCAGCCTGATCCCGGTGCTGTCCGCCGCCGAAAATGTGGAATATCCGCTGATCCTGTCTCATGTCCCCGCGGCCGAACGCCACCAGCGCGTCGCCGTGGTGCTGGAACAGGTCGGTCTGGGCGACCGCGCCAGACATGTGCCGGGCGAGCTGTCGGGCGGCCAGCGGCAGCGCGTTGCCGTCGCGCGCGCGCTGATCAAGAACCCGCGCATCGTCATCGCGGATGAACCGACCGCCGCGCTGGACAGCAAGACGGGGCAGGATCTGATGAAGATGATGCGCCAGATCCAGTCGGAAATGGGAACGACTTTCATCGTCGCGACACATGACCCGGCGGTTCAGGCATTTGCCGACCGCAGGCTTACGATTGTCGATGGACGTATCGTCAAGGACGCTACCTGAGATGCAGAATTTTCGTATCGCGCTGCGCAACATCTTTCGCAACAAACGCCGGACCTTCATGGCGATGGCCTCGATCATTGTCGGCGTCGTCGCGCTGGCTTTGATTTCGGGTTTTGTCGCGACCATCCGCTATTCGCTGTACACCTCGATCGTCCGGGCCGAGGGTCATGTCCAGATCATGGCCGAGCACTATCTGGACCTGGGCTCTTCGAACCCCGGCAAGTTCTATGTCGAGGACTGGGAGGGGATCGCACGCCAGCTTGAGGCCGATCCCGAACTGGGGCCGCAGATTTCGGTGATCGCGCCGATGCTGACCGTGGCGGGGGTCGCCGGGAACGCGGAAACCGGTGCCTCGCGCAGCTATATGGGCGCGGGCTATCGCGCGGATCTGTTCGCCGCGATGCAGGAATGGGATAATTTCAACCTGCGGCTTGACCGTGCCACGCTGCCGCTGGACCCCGAGGATCCGGATGTGATTCTGGTTGGCGTCGGGCTGGCCCAGCAATTGCAGATTTGCAGCAAGCTGAACGTGCCGGGCTGTGTCGATTACGACGTGGTCGATGAACCCGAAGGCGAGGCCGATGCCGAGATCGCGGATCTGGGCGATCTGGTCTCGGACGAGCTGGCCGTGGACAATGCCGGGCACGAGGGGATGCCGGTCGTCGATCTGATGGCGGCGGCGGCTTCGGGTGCGCCGAATGCGCGTTCCGTCTGGGTGGGCGGCATTGCCGAACAGGCGCGGCGTCAGGCGGATAATTCCTATGTCGCGATGGACCTGCGCACGGCGCAGAACCTGATCTATGAGGATCAGAACCATGTCTCGCATGTGATGGTGCAGTTCAGGTCGAACGACTTTGCCGCGCGCGGGCTGGAACGCATCCGCGAGATTCTGGCCGATGGCCCGCAGCGGCTGGATGTGCTGGAGCTTGAGAATTTCAACGAAACCTTTACCCGCGTGGTCGGCATGTTCACCGTCATCCAGATGTTCATCGGCATCGTCGTCGGTCTGATCATCCTGTTCATGATTGCCAACACCATGGCCATCGTCGTGATGGAGCGCGTGAACGAAATCGGGACGATCCGCGCCCTGGGTCAGACGCGCGGCGGCGTGCTGCGCCTGTTCCTAATGGAGGGCGTGCTTCTGGGTGCGCTTTCGGCGACGGTCGGTCTGGCCGTTTCATGGGTGGTGATTCTGATCGTGAACAATTCGGGACTTTCCTTTGTCACGCCGACCTCGACCTCGCCCATTCCGGTGCGCATCCTGTTCACCGAGGCACCGGCCACTGTGGCCGGAATCTGGCTGATGATCACCGCCGTGGCTACCTTGTCCTCGCTGTTGCCAGCGCGCAGGGCCGCCCGGTTCCGCATCGTCGATGCATTACGCTTTGCCTGACAGATCCCCGTATTGTCGAAAGGGAACATCATGTTTGAAGATCTGAACCGACGTCACTTTCTGGCCGGGCTTGGGGCATTGTCGCTGACTGCCGCCCGCCCCGCATGGGCCGCCTCGGCCGAGGAAATCCTGGCCGCGACCGACCGGATGCGCAATCCGCAGCAAAGCTTTCGTTCGGCCATCACGATCACCGAATATATCGGGGGTCGCAAGAACGACCAGATGCAGATCACGGTCTATTCCAAACCGCGCCGCAGTGACGGGCAGTTCCGGTCCATCGTGCATATCGACGCGCCCAAGAAGGATGCGGGCAAGGTGATGCTGCGCGATGGCAAGGATCTGTATTTCTACGATCCCGACGCCGCGAACACGATCCGCATCTCGCCTCAGCAGCGGTTGCTGGGGCAGGCGTCGAACGGCGATGTCATGACGACGAATTTCGCGCGCGACTATACCTCGAAACTGGTCGGGCAGGAAAATATCGAGGGCGCCCGCAAGGTGGCCTATAATTGCTATTCGCTGCAATTGCGCGCGCGCGGCGGCTCGGCCTTTTACAAGTCCATCGACTATTGGGTGGATACCAAGACCATGCGCCCGGTGAAGGGCCGGTTCTATTCGTCCTCGGGCAAGCTGCTGAAAATCGCCTTCTATGACGATTTCCGCTCGGCCATGGGGGCGACACGGCCGATGAAGGTGTCGATTGTCGATGGCCTTAATTCCAGCCGGGTCTCGGTCATGGCCTTTGGCCGCTTTGCCCCGATCGAGATCCCGGATTCGTGGTTCCAGAAAAGCTATCTACCGCGCTTTCAGAAGCCGTGATCTTGGGGGACAGGATGAGTGTTCGGATAACAGTAACAAGTGTGACGGCCGCCCTTTTGTTGCCTTGCGCGGCCTTGGCCCAAAGCGATGCGGATCTGTTGGCCGGGATCCCCGGCATGGAACCCGAGATCGAAGAACCCGCGCCATCCGCTGACAGCGATGCCGACCTGCTGGCGGGGATTCCCGACAGCGAGCCGGTGCTTGCGGATGCGGCGGGCGGCGGCGGCGATGCCGATCTTCTGTCGGGCATTCCCGACAGCGATTATGCGGCGGACGAGGCGGCGTCCGGGATGCTGCCCGCCGAAAGCGACGCCTCGGTCAGGCTGGATCAGGGGCTGCGCTGGCATCTGGATACCAGCGTGACGGGCTATGACCGGCGCACCCCCTTGCCCGATCCGGGCAATGACCCGTCTACCGCCACGGGCCGCGCCCGGATTGTCACCGAGGGCGGCTTTGCCCTTGGTCCGGCAACCACCCTGCGGCTGAACGCGGCGCTGAGCGGGCGCATCGATTCGGGCGACGGGTTCGATTTCGACGACGATGCGCGGTTCGACCTGCGCGAGGCCTTCATCCTGCACCAGACCGGCAATTTCACCTTTCAGATCGGGCGGATCAATATTCGCAACGGCGTGGCGCAGGGGTTCAACCCGACCGACTTTTTCCGCGCGCTGAATGTCGATCAAAGCCCCAACCTTGACCCCGGCGAGGCGCGGCTGAACCGTCTGGGGGTGGTGGCCGCGCAGGTTGGCTATCTGTGGGACAGCGGCGCGGCCAGCCTGACCTATACGCCCGAGATCACCGGCGGCAGCGACTGGTGGCATGATCGCGATGTCTGGGGGCTGCGGCTGAACGCCACCAACCCGCGCGACCGCTTTCTGCTGAGCCTGACGCAGGAATTTGGTGACGGTTTCTCGCCCGAGGCGTTCCTGTTCTTCGACGATGGCGAAGTGACTGGCGGGCTGGCCGGGTCGGTATCCATCGGCGACCGCTGGCTTGCCTATGCCGAGATGACCCATGGTCAGGGCCGCAGCATTCTGGACAGTTCGCTGCGTCAGGCGCGACGGATCGGCCGGCTGGCTCCGCCCATCGCCGCAGCTTATGGTGATGGTGACGACAAGACCGGGATCACACAGGCGGCGTTGGGAATGTCCTATACCTCGTCCACCAATCTGGTCGCGACGGCGGAATATCACTATAATGGCGCGGGTTTCGATGATGACGACTGGGACAATTACTTCGATCTGGCCCGCGCCGTCGAGGGTAATCGCCCCGCCTCGGCGCAGCTTGCGTCGATGTTCCTCTACGGTGCGTTCCGGCAGGAGCCGCTGTCAAAACATTCGTTGTTCTTCCGTGTGGCCCAGAACGATCTGGCCGATGGCAAGATGACGGTCAGCGGCTTGTCCACCGTCAGCCTTGCGGACGGGTCGGGTTCCGCGCAGGTCGAGGCCGCCTATGAACTGTCCGACGACATGATCCTGACGGGACGTCTGGGCGGAACCTTTGGCGGGCGCGAGACGGATTTCGGGTCGCGATCCAATCAGGCCTTCGCGACCGTGAAGATGGATTTCCATTTCTGACCAAGGAAAAACCCCCTCCAACCCTGATAATGAAGAGGTTTTCATGAAATATTTGCTTCCATTGCTTTTGCTTGCCGCACCGGTTCAGGCTCAGGATCTGGATCTTGGCTACAGTGATCGTCAGTTTTCCTTCGATGTCGGAATTGGCGCGTCGTATCAGCCGAAATATCCCGGTGCCGATGATTCCGAAGCACGGCCCTGGCCGATCTTTCGCAATGTGGTCGTTTCGCACGGGCCGGCCAGCATGGACACGGTCGAGGACGGTTTTTCCATCGCCCCCAGTTTCCGCGTGCTCAGTTCGCGCGACCGGGACGATGCCGATAACGGAGAGCTGGACGGCCTGAACGAGGTGGACGCCTCGTTCGAGGGCGGGGTCAAGCTGCGCTATCGTGTCGGGCCCGCCTCGGCCTATGGTACGCTGCGCTATGGTTTTCTGGGCCATCACGGCTTTACCGGGGAAATCGGCGCGGATTATTCCTTTGCCCCCGCGCCTCGCGTCGTCCTGACCTTGGGGGCCGAGGCGGGATATGGCGACAGCGATGTCAATGACACCTATTTCGGCATCTCGCAGGCCGAAAGCGTCAGGTCGGGTTATCGCGCCTATGATCCGGGCAGCGGCTTTAACAGCGCGGCGGCCTATCTGGCGGTGCGCTATGCGCTGACCGACAGGACCGCGCTGGTGGGCGAAGTCAAATATGTCAAGCTGATCAGCGATGTGGCTGACAGCCCCATCGTGCGGGACGACAGCCAGCCGGTCGTTCAGATCGGCATCGTCCGCCGCTTCAGCCTGGGTCTTTGATCCCCGGCGCGTCTGGCTGGCCTGCCCCAGCGCAGGCCGTCAGCGGAACGGCCAGAACCCCGGCCAGATCGTCGCCATGCTTGCGTTTCATGGCGATACGGTCGGGGTTCTGCCCCGCCGCAGGGCATAGCCCATGCGAGGCGGCGAGTTGCAGGACCGGGCCGGGGATGCTGTCATCTGCGGTCACGGCGATGGCGGGCAGCGGAATGCCCTGAGGCAATCGCGGCATGTCGGGCGCGGCATAGATCGGGCCCGGTGCATACAGCCTGAGATTGGCAAAAACGGCATAGTCTGACAGCACGATGCTGCGCGGGCCGAAATCCGCCTCCAGTTGCCGTGCCAGACCGGCATAGTCGTAATCGCTGCGGCGGTTGATCCATGTGCTTTGGTACCATTGTGCGGGAATGCTGACTGCAAGGATCAGCCATGCCAGCCCGACGATCCGCCCCGCCGCCTGCGGATGCAGGGCGCAAAGCCCTCCGGCCAGCAGCGGTGCCAGCGGCACCACCACCGGCAGCAACCAGCGAGAGATCACCCGGGTCGAACTTGATCCCAGCAGCAGCGCCAGCCAGATCGCCAGAAACAGCCCCGCGCACAGCAGCACCGTCCGTTGCGCATCGCTGCGGATCTGCCGGATCAAGGCACTGAAATCCCCGCGCAGCAGGACGGCGGCGACGATCAGCGGCAGGACCAGCAGCCCCAGCAGCGCCGTCGCAAAACCCGCCACCGCCCGCAGATATACCAGCAGCAGCCGCTCGTCGGGCCGCATCTCGAACCGGGTGGTCAGGGCCGTGACCGCGTCAGGATGCTGGATCGCCCAGATCAGATGCGGGGCGGTGACGATCAGCATCGCCGCCAGCGCCAGCCCGATCCGCCGGTCGGCCAGCGGGGATTTTCGCCCCGCGACCATCAGATCCGCCCCGATCAGCGCCAGCAGAAAGATCGCCGCGTTGTATTTTGACAGGATCAGCAGCCCCGCCAGCAGCCCGAACAGGGCAAAATGCGGCCATGCCGCCCGGCGCAGGCGCAGCCAGCAGATCAGCGTCCAGGGCAGCAGCGCCAGCAGCAGCGCCGTGTGGGAATAGTTGCGCTGCACCTCCCAGAATACGTCCTGCACCAGCAGCAGCGAGAACATCGCCGCCACCGCCGCCTGACGCGGATAGCCAAGTCCCTG
>NZ_JBKEBL010000060.1:0-3149 GCF_047973135.1 Paracoccus sp. (in: a-proteobacteria) | reverse complement strand
TAGGCCCCGCCGCCCCATTCGGGCTTCTGGCGGAAATCCTGTTCATTGGTCATCATGAATGACAGCAGCGAGGTGAAGGTCAGCGGCGTGCCATATTCGCCCGAGCGCAGGATTTCGCGCAGCCTGATCCAGCGCGGCTGCTGGCGGACCATGAATGCCTCGGAGATTTTCAGCGCCGGATCGACACCCTGCATCGCCGCATAGTCGGCGGCCCGCATGGCGCCGGGCTTTTCGATCAGCACATGCTTGCCGGCATCTGCGGCCCTGCGCGCCCATTCGACATGCAGATGATTGGGCAGGGCGATATAGACGGCCTCGACTTGGCGGTCCGCCAGCAACTCGTCATAGCTGCCATAGGCGCGCGCGATACCATGCCTGTCGGCCATGGCCTGCGCGCGGGACAGATCGCGCGCGGCTATGGCCTGCGGCGCGGCAATGGCGCTTTTCACCATGCCGGGGATGACCGCGCCATCGGCGATGCGGGCGGCGCCCAGAATTCCCCATCTGACCGGGTCGATATTTGCCATACTGCTCCTCCCATCTGCTTTGCCTGATTTTTGGCAGGCATGGCGAAGGGCGGCAGTTCGTTTGCTGATCGAAAACGATCAGACCTGCGGGATCTCGGGGATGTTTTCCGGACCGTAAAGGACGACCTGCAGCGGTTTGATGCCGTAATGGTCACTGTCCTGCCCAAGATCGGCGAAATCGAAATGGTGGAGGATCTGGTTCACCGCCAAACGTGCCTGCAGTTCCGGATTCTGGTCGATGGTCAGGGACATGATGCCTTCGCTGAGCAGGGCGGCACTGTATCGGGTCAGTTCATGGCCCACGAAGACCGGGCGTTCCGGCAGGATATCGGCGCGGATCGCGGCGGCCACCCCCAGATTGCCCGCACCGACATTATAGACGGCGACGATGTCTGGACACTGCCTGAAAAGCTGCCTCAGCCGAGTTTCCGAACGGTCGCGGTCGTCGCGTCCCTCGACTATGGCGGCGATGGAAAATTCCGGGTGACCTGACAGATAGGCCTCCAGCCCCCGGATCCGGTCGTCATGCGATTGCAGATCGCGGGTGTTGCACAGCACCGCGACCGGACCCGGCTGCCTGACCATGCGGGTGATGAAATACCCTGCCGAGCGCCCCGACTGGAAATGATCCGGCCCGGCATAGGCGATGCGCGCCGATTCGGGCACGTCCGAGATTAGCGTGACCACGGGAATCTCGCGCTTGCGCAGGGCAGCAACCGCCGCATGAATGGCCGGGTCGTCAGGCATATAGGCGATCACCGCATCGCAGGTTGTCTTGCCGAGCGCGCGGGCGATTGTTTCAGGGCGCTCATCCTTCAGGATGGTGCGATGGATGATGATCGAGGCATCCAGCAGCGTCGTCAGCCGCTGAAACTCGTGCCTCATGCGGGCGATCAGCGGCAGTTCGGGCCGGGCCAGCATCACCCCCTCCGTCTGCCATGACGATATGCGGCGGGATGATCGAAAGCAATCAGCCAGCCGGGTGGTGACGGGCGCGGTGCCGCATAAGGATGGGTGCGGGGATGTAATAAGGAATCTGCCCATGAAGATCGGTTTCGTGTCGGACAGCCTTGGCTCTCTGTCCTTTGATCAGATGCTGGATGAGGCCCTGCGGCTGGGTGTGCAGGGGGTCGAGGTGAATACCTGCGGCTGGTCGACCGGCCCGCATTTCGACATGGCGGCGATGAAATCCGATGCGGGCGCGCGCAAGGGCTTTGTCCGGGCATTCGAGGAACGGGGGCTTGAGATCATCGCGCTCAATGCCAATGGCAATCCGACCCACCCGACCGAACCGCAGCAGGGCGAAGGGCTGCGCGACACGATCCGCATCGCCGGTGAACTGGGGTTGAAGACTGTCTGCACGATGTCGGGTCTGCCCGCCGGCAGGGCCGGGGACGATATGCCGAACTGGGTGGTGTCAAGCTGGCCACCGGAAACGAGGGCACTACTGGATTATCAATGGAACGAGGTGCTGATCCCGTTCTGGACCGAGATTGCAGCGCTGGCAAAGGAATGCGGCGTCGAACGGATCGCGCTGGAACTGCATGGCAATCAATGCGTCTATAACGTGCCCACGCTTCTGCGACTGCGCGACGCCATCGGCCCGGTGATCGGCGCCAATCTGGACCCGAGCCATCTGTTCTGGATGGGGGCCGATCCGCTGATGGCCGCCGACGCGCTGGCCGGCGCCATCTATCATGTCCATGCCAAGGATACGCTGCTCAACAGCCCGGTTCAGGCCACCACCAGCCTGCTGGAAAATGGCGGGCTGACCGATATTCCGGCGCGCGCATGGTCCTATATCACACTGGGAATCGGGCATGACGAAACCTGGTGGCGGCAGTTCTGCTATCGCCTGAAAATGGGCGGCTATGACGGCTGGCTGTCCATCGAGCATGAGGACATCATCCTGAATTCTCAGGAAGGGCTGGAGCGTTCGGTCGAACTGCTGCGGCGTGTGGCGCCCGTCCAGCCCTCGGATTTCCGGTTGCAGGAAATCTGATGCGTCAGGCTGATCGTTTTCGATCAGTTTTTCCCTGACCGGCGAGGCGGCAGGGCAGAATAATGTGCACAGACATGAAAGGGAGGAAAATCAATGTCTTTCAACATATCCAGCCTGAAAGCCTGTGCTGCCGGCGCGTTTCTCGCAGCCTCTGCCATGGCAGTTCAGGCCGCCGATATCGCCGTCATCGCCGGTTCGGCCAATGATGAGTTCTTCAACCGGGTCAAGAAGGGTGTCGATCAGGCGGCGCTGGTGATCGAGGCGAATGGCGGCTCGGTCAATTATCTGCCGACGCAGAACTATGACAATTTTGGCCCCGATCTTGTCGGGCTGATCAATCTGGCGGTCGGGCAGGGCGTCGATGGTATCGCCACGCCGATCTGGGTGCCCGAGGCGCAGCTGCCCGCCCTGCAGGCTGCAGCGGCGCAGGGGGTCAGGATCATGGTCTATAATTCCGGCGCCGAACATCGGGAGGCGGTCGAAGGCATCAATTATTTTGGCGCCGACGACCATGTCGCCGGCGTGGCGGGCGGGGAATATCTGGCGGCGAACGGCGCCACCAGGATCCTGTGTCACATCCATGTTCCGGGCGCGGTCAATCTGGAAAGCCGCTGCGACGG
>NZ_JBKEBL010000124.1:0-24791 GCF_047973135.1 Paracoccus sp. (in: a-proteobacteria) | reverse complement strand
TCCTTCGGGCGTCGGGGCCGAAGTCACGGTCAAGGCCATGGCGGCGCTGCCCCCGGCAGATCGCGCGCGCTATGTGGTGATCGGCGACCGCCCGACCCTGGCTCGCGCGCTGACGGTCTGCGGGCTGGAACTGACGCTGGCCGATTTCGGCGATGCCGTGCCCGAGGGGGCAATCCGCGTCCTTCATGTTCCGGTCGAGGGGTTGCCGGGCAGGTTCGGCGTCCAGTCGCCAGCCTGCGGCGAAGCCTCGTTCCGGTTCATCGAAAGGGCGGTGCAGATGACCATGGGGGACGCGGCCCTTGGTATCGTCACCGCCCCGATCAACAAAGAGGCGCTGAACGCGGCAGGCCATCACTATGACGGCCATACCGGCATGCTGGCGCATCTGACCGGCGCGGCGTCAAGCTGGATGCTGCTGGCCGCGCCGACGCTGAACGTGCTGCATGTCTCGACCCATGTGTCGCTGCGCGATGCGATCGGGCGCGCAACACCGCAGCGCGTGCTTGCGACGATCCGCGTGGGGCACGCGCATCTGCGGCGTATGGGGTACGAGGAACCGCGTATCGCCGTGGCGGGCATCAACCCCCATTGCGGCGAAAACGGGCTGTTCGGGCATGAGGATGACGACCAGATTGCGCCGGGGGTCAGGATGGCACAGGCCGAGGGGCTGAACGTCCAGGGGCCCATCCCCGCCGACACGGTCTATCACCGCGCCAATACCGGGGGTTTCGATCTGGTGATCGCGCAATATCACGATCAGGGCCACATCCCGATCAAGCTGATTGCCTTCGACACGGCGGTGAATGTCTCGCTTGGCCTGCCCATCGACCGCTGCTCGGTCGATCACGGCACGGCGTTCGACATCGCCGGGACGGGCAAGGCGAACCACGTCAACATGCTGGCCGCACTGGACTATGCCGACCGGATGGCGGCGACAGGCCGCTGAACAGTGGCGCAACGCGACAGGCGCCGCTGTGACGGAAACGGGGGTGCGGTACGGGCAAAGCCCGAACCGCCCGCAGCCGCCCGGCCGGACGCGCGCCATCGGCGCGCGCTCCGGCCTGCGGAAGGCAGCACCACCACCCACCCATAGGCACCCCGCCCGCCGCAGGCTTATGCCGGGGGTCCGGGGGGCGCATAGCCCCCCCGGCCACCGCGGGACGCAATCTTCGCGGCGCTGACGTCACGCAACGCACGATACCGGTGTACAGCCTGTGCACACCCGGTGCCGCCCCAGTGCCCGCCCAAAACCCGGCATTTTCTGGCCATTCCCGCACCACCCCACGCCACTGTTGCACGCACAGCCAAAGCAACGCGCGCAGGCGTTGCGCCCCCGGATCAAACATCCGCTGACCCCGGCCAAAGCCGTCAGCGGGGCGGGGCAGTCCATGGGTACAGCTCGGCCTCGGTCCAGGTACCGTGGGCGGCGTTGGGGAACACGATCCAGTCATCGCCGAAGCGGTCGCCGTGATCGGCGGTCAGGCGGTGCTGTTCGTCCAACGGAATGCCCGCAAAGGCTCCGTGGAAATCGTGCAGCGTGTCGCCCAGTTGCAGGATGATGCGGTGGTTGCGCTCCACGGCGGCGCGGCGTTCGGCCTTGGGCGGGCCGAACAGCAGAACCTGATCGGCGCTGACCTGAGGCAGCCCAAGGCGGGACAGCGTGGCGATGGTCGCCAGCTTGTTCTCGTCGAACCGGTCCGAGACATAAAAGATCGTCACCCCCAGACGGTCGGCCAGCGCAAAGAACGCCGCTGCACCGGGGATAAGATGCGGGTCGCCCTCGCGTTCCCATAATTTCCAGGTTTCGATGTCGCGGCAGTCATGGACCATCGCATGCGCCATGACCGCGCTGTTATCGAGGATCGTCTCGTCGATATCCGACACCACGGCCAGCCCCGCGCCCGATCCGGCATTTGCCTGCACCGCATCGCGCAGCCGCAACGTCGCCAGCGCGTAACCTTGCCGTTGCAGCGCCTTCACCTCGGCCGAGCGTTGCTGATAACGCAGGCCCATCGCATGCTCTTGCGGGTGGCGGTGGTCGGTCATCAGTCATTCCCTGCGGCTGTTCGTTCGGGCGAAAATTAGGCCCGCCGCGCACCAAGGTCAAACAGCGTTTGCCGTGGCCACAGGCTGGCCTGCGGGCTCTTCGCGCACGGGCAGATGGATCAGGGCGCTGAAGGCCCCGACGCCCACACCGACCCACCAGACCACCATGTAATCGCCATAAAGATCATACAGCCAGCCACCCAGCCAGACCCCCAGGAACGCCCCGATCTGATGCGACAGGAACACGAAACCGTAAAGAGTGCCCATATAGCGCAGCCCATAGATATAGGCGACCAGCCCCGAGGTCAGCGGCACCGTTGCCAGCCACAGCCCGCCCATGAACAGCGAAAAGATCAGCACGCTGCCAGGTGTAATCGGCATCAGGATAAAGGCTGCCGAGGCGATGGTGCGCAGCGTATAGATGCCCGCCAGCAGGTATTTCTTGGTGTAACGCTTGCCCAGCCAGCCCGCCATGATCGACCCCGCGATATTTGCCAGCCCGATCACGCTGATCGCCACCGCCCCCAAGGCGGATGTCGTGGTGATGCCGATGCTGGCCAGCATGCCCATGGGGCTGATCGGGCCGCACATCTCGGTGATCATGGCGGGGAAATGCGCGGTGATGAAACCAAGTTGATAGCCGCAGGAAAAGAACCCTGCAAAGATCATCAGATAGGACGGATCGCGAAAGGCGCGTTTCAGGACGCTGCCCATGCTTTCCTCCAGTTCGGACCGGGTGGCGGGTTTGCCGTCGCCCAGCATCGGCAGGAAAAACAGGCAGGCCAGCACGATCACGCCAAAGATGATGAACACGGCCTGCCAGCTATAGAATGCCAGCAGAATCTCGGCCAGCGGCGCGCCAAAGACCTGCCCTGCCGATCCGGCGGCGGTGGCGATGCCGAGGGCGAGGCTGCGATTCTCGTCGCTGGAGGCGCGGCCCACTACCGCCAGAATGACGCCGAATCCGGTGCCCGCAATACCAAAGCCGACCAGAACCTCAAGCAGTTGCACCGCGGCGGGCGTGGTCGCAAAGGCGGTCAGCACCAGCCCGGCGGAATATAGCAGCGCCCCCAGGATGATTGCCCACCGGTCGCCCCAACGTTCGGCCAGCGCGCCAAAGATCGGCTGGCCGATGCCCCAGGCAAGGTTCTGGATGGCAATGGCCAGCGAAAACTCTGCCCGTGGCCAGCCAAATTCCTGACCGATGGGGATCTGGAACACGCCGAAACTGGCGCGCAGGGCAAAGTTGATCAGCAGAATGATCGATCCGCCGATCAGGACCGGGGTAAACAGGCGATGGGTCGGGGACATGGCGCACCAGTTGATAACCGAAGGCTGACCACCCTAACCGTGCACGACCTGCAAATTCAAGGAGGATTGCGTGATACGACCCATCAACGGATGTGATGGGTTCGCCGGGTTTACATGCCCCGCCGCGCCATTTCCGCGCCGATGGTGAATTTCGACGCAGGGATTGACGTGCCCTTGGTCATCTCGCCCAGAATCACCGTGGTTTTCTGGCCGGTATCGTCGGTGACGACCCATTGCCGCAGCTCGGTCGGACTGGTGAAAACCATCTGGATATTGCCATATTCCGGATGCTGCGGATCCTGCGCGGTGACGACGGTAGAGTTTTTGGCCTCGGCATAGCCTGTGACCATATTCGTGCGGCCAAGGTTCACATTCGCGTCCAGAATGATCGACAGGGGCGTCTTGGACAACGGATATTGCTGCGGTTCGCCCGTGGATTTCGGGTCAAACACCGCCACGGTCCCGCCCGAGGCCAGAACCAGCGTGCTGTCATTGTTATATTCGAACCGCACGCGGCCAGGGCGCTGGATATAAACCGTCCCGGTCGAGATCGTGCCGTCATTATTCACCTGTGTGAATTTGGCGGTCACGGTTTTCAGACCGTTCAGATAGCGCGAAAGATCGTTCAGCGGAATTTTCTCGGCCAAAGCCGGAAAGGCAAGACCAAGGACGAGGGCGGGCGCAAGGGCGATTGATCGTATGTTCATGGTGCCGATCATATCTGTTTCATCTGCGGCTGCACATCACGTCCTGAGGATGGTACCTGCGGCAAAGGCTCGCGATTCTGTGACGGTGTGAGTGCGGTAAACATGCCCGGAAACAGGAAACGGGCTGCCTGAAAAAGACAGCCCGCGAGTTCCACGGAGATGGTCCGGTTAGGGATGGAAAAATCCGTCCGGTCCCAATCAGGGCTTACGACCCTGGGGGCTGCCCTTCAGGCCACGGCCCCCCTGACTGTTCCGACACCTCTCTCCAATATCACTCTCGACACTGGACCACCTCCTTTCAATTGGTTGCCGTTGAAAGTCAGCTTGCCACAGATCGAGAATCTGTCAATCAAATTTCTTGATGCGCGCCCAATAAATTGCGGACAATTATACGGAATGGCACAAGAGCAAGCAGTGCCAGCGCAAGTTTGACGATCCAGTCGGCAGTTGCGAGACTGACCCACAGCGCTGTGACCGGGCCAAAACCCAGCAGCGGCACGGCCTCGTTCGCCCAGCCCGTATTGCCATCGGCGGGCAGGGCGGCGGTGAAGGCGATGCCAAAGAACAGCGCGGTATCGACCAGCGATCCGACCAGAGTGGATCCCAGCGGCGCGGTCCACCAGCGTCCGTCGCGCAGCCGGTTGAACACCGCAATGTCCAGCAGTTGCGCCACCAGAAAGGCGGTCCCCGAACCGATGGCGATGCGCAGCGTGGTCTTGTCCATGCCCGCCGCGATCAGCGAACAGGCGACGCCGACCACGAATCCCGACAGCACGACCCGGCGCGCTGCTGCGGGGCCATAGATGCGGTTCATCACATCGGTGACGAGGAACGAGAAGGGATAGGTAAAGGCTCCCCATGTCAGCCAGTCGCCGATAACGAACTGCACAAGGATGTTAGAGGCCGCGACAATGGCGGCCATGGCAAGAATGCCGGGCAGAAAGCGGGTCATGTGATTTCCGTTTTACAAGGTGGCGGAACAACTCGGCCCCGTCAGGCGGGACAGCGGGGCGGATACGCCGCCGGGGCCGGGCTTGTCAATCTCTGGCTTGGGGATGCAGGCGGTATTCGACCAGCTCGGTGCGTTGCACGAACAGGAAATTGTCGTCCGAGATCATCGTCAGCCGGATCCCCTGACCGTCATCCCAGACCGACAGCCCCTCAAGATTGTCATATTGCAGCGGGTTGGTTTCCAGCAGCATTTCTTCCTGCTCAACCCCGTTTTCACCCAGCTTCATCCGCCGCACGCGCGAGGAAAAGCCAAGCAGCCCCTGAAAATCGCGCTCAAGCAGATAGAACCAGCCATCGGGGCCGAAATCCGATCCCACCGGCAGCCAGCGCCCGTCACGCCGGATGCTGAAGGGCTGATCCCAGTTGCCATCGCGGACGCGCATCACCGGAAAGGGGGCGGCTGATGACAGCGACTGTTCAGGCATGGTGATCAATGTGCCGTCAGGCTGGATGGCCAGCGATTCGAAGCCGGTGTTGATCCGCAATTCGGGCCGCTTTGGCGGGCGAGGCAGAGGGTGCGAGGCCTTGGCCGGGTCGTCATAGGCAACGACGCGGTCCAGCCCCTCGAATGAAACCCAGATACGCCCGTCCGCACCGATGGCCAGCCCCTCGCTGTCGCCGGTATAGCCGGGGGGCAGCAAGACTCCGCCGCCATCCTTCAGATGCGCACTGCCCGCGATGTTCATGCCGCTTATCAGCCCCGAGGCGTCGCGCTCGATACTGCCCCAGAACAGATGCGCGCGGTCGGTCAGCGCGTGAAAGCTTTTTCCGTCGTCCGAAATTTCCAGCCCCGAGAAGCCTCCGAAATCGGGGCTGTCATCGTTCCAGACATAGGTGCCGACATAGTCAAGCCCGGCAGGCGGTGCGGCACAGGCACCAATGGCCGCCAGCGCAACCGAAAGGGCCGCGATCAGCGCGCGGCAGCGACGGTTCGGCATTGCTTGGGCAGTTCACTCAGGCGATAGGATCGGGGATGGCGATAATTCGGATCGGGCGGCACCGGCTTGACGCGACCGGGATCGATGCGGTTCTTGATCCACTCGGCCGCCTCGGCGCAGCCATCGCCCGGCGGCGGCGGATCCTGACGTTCGCAGATCGACCCTCGCGGGCAGGCCAGCCGGACGTGGAAATGATAATTGTGGTTGTTCAGCGGCCTGATCTTGCGCAACCAGTCGCGGTTTCCGCGTTCCATCTGGCACATGGCGACCTTGACGACCGGATCGACGAAAATCCGTTCCACCCGCGAATCGCGCGCGGCCGCACGCATGATCGCCATATGGCCGGGGTTCCAGTATTGCGTCAGCCCGGTGCCGCGCTGATCCACGACCGAGACCGAGGACAGCGCTTCGCGCTGCGCCGGCGACAGGTTCAGCGACGAGGGCGGCAGCATCCAGATATCGGCGTCCAACCCGATCTGGTGGCTGGCATGACCCGAAATCATCGGTCCTCCGCGCGGCTGGCTGATATCGCCGATATAAAGGCCCCGCCATCCGGCCTGCTGCGCGGCGCGCGACAGCCCCTCAAGGAAACCGATCATCTGCGGATGGCCCCAGTTGCGGTCCCGCGACAGGCGCATCGCCTGCCAGCCCGGCCCGCTTTCCGGCAATTGCTGCAAGCCCTGCGCGCAGCCGCGGGAATAGCTGCCGATGGATACAGCCGGCCCCTGCGCGGCGTTTCGGAAACTGCCGAACACGTCCTTGGCAAGGGGTTCGGACATGGCAGGCGCGGCCAGTCCTGCGATCAGGGCGGCTGCGGTCAGGAATTTGCGGATCACTGCTGTGCCTCTCCTTCGGGTTTTACCCAGATTAGCAGAAACAAGGACAGAAGGAACATCACGATCAACGGAGAGAATCCGATCCTCTGGTTGCCGGTCAGGCTGGTAACGGCGGCGATCAGTACCGGTGCCAGAAAGGCCGTGGCCTTGCCCGACAGCGCGTAAAGGCCAAAGCCCTCGGTCGCGCGTTCGGGCGTGGTGTGGCGCACCATCAGCGTGCGGCTGGCCGCCTGCAACGACCCGCCCGCCCCGCCGATCACCGCCCCGCAAAGGAAGAACATCAGATCCGCCAGACGCAAAGGCCCGGCCAAGGCTGCCTGCGACAGCGGGATGCCATAGAATGACCGTGGTTCCAGCCCGATGATGATGAAACAGACCGTGATCAGCGCCAGCGTGCAGCCTGTGATCACCGGCTTTGGACCCCAGTGGCGATCCGCCCGGCCGCCCAGCCAGCTTAGCGCGGCAGCGGCGACCACGCTGACGATGCCGAACAGGCCAGACAGAAAGACCGGCCAGCCCAGGATTGTGCCCGCGAAAACGCCGCTGAACGCGTAAAGCCCGTTCAGCCCGTCGCGCGACAGCATCGAGGACAGCAGCCAGTTCCGCAGGCTGTTCCGGTCGCGCAGGCTGACGATCAGCGCCCACAGCTCGCGCAGGGCCAGCCCGATGCGAATCGGTTGGCCCGTTCCGCGCGGCTCGTGGACCCACAGGAAAAAGGGGATCATGAACAGCACATACCAGATCGCTGTGAAGGGGCCGACGAACCGCGTGCCCTCGCGAGAGGCGGCATCCAGCCCGAACAACGGGTCCAGCCCGGCCAGAGTCCTGCCGTCCGGCGTCTCGGCAAACAGCGCGATCATGATCGCCAATGCGACCAGCCCGCCCAGATAGCCAAAGGCAAAACCTGATCCCGACAGTCGCCCGATTTCCTCGCGCGGGGCAAGGCCCGGCAGCATCGCATTGGTAAAGATCGTCGCAAACTCGACGGCGACCAGGCCGATGCCGAACAGCGTGATTGCCGTGACCAGCGGCGGCTGCCATGGCACCAGAATCCACAGCCCTGCCGCGGCCAGCACATAGATCGCCGAAAAGAACCAGATCCAGGGCAGCCTGCGCCCCGACATGTCCGCCACCGCGCCCAGAATCGGTGCCAGCACTGCGATGGCCACGCCCGATACCGACAGTCCATAGCCCCACAGAGCCTGCGCATGCGCCCCGGCCAGCGTCACACTGTCGCCAATGAAAATGAAATGGCGCTTTGCCACTTCGGCGAAATAGATCGAAAAAATGAACGTCACCAGCAATGTGTGAAAGGGTTGGCTGGCCCAATCGAAAAACCACCAGCCCCAGATTCGCCTGCGGTTCATGTCCTGCCTTTCGGGGTCGCCTCGTCTCGCCCATAAGGCAGCAGCTTGACGCGGCTGGCAAGATGCCGCGATGGGGAATTTGCCTGTCCTTCTGACACCGCGCAGCAGGGATATTTGCGGGCGGGCCGACTTTACCCTGCGGTTATACGGGACAGGATACCATCACGCAGGGACCGCCGCCATCAGGCAGCGCTGCCAAGCCCGTGCTGCGCATCGGCGGGGACCAGGGGTGGCCAGGGGCGGGCCGCGTCTGCCTCGATCCAGTTCATGACCCAGCCGGGCATTGGCGGGCTTTCGGCCGGATGTCCCAGAGCCTCGATCAGCAGGGCGGGTGCCACGATGCCTTTGTCCGAGGTCACGGCGCTGCGCACCAGCATCTGGTTACAGCACTCTCCATCCTTCCACATGGATTGGTCCATATAGATGAAGCGAGAGTCCCAGCCAACCACGCGCGAGATCATGGTAAACCGGTCGAACGCCCTGATCCGGCGGCGATACCGGGTGGAATTTCCTGCGACCGTCATGCCCCAGCCCTTGCGTTTCAGCGCCGCCATCACCCCAAGCCGGTGCGCCAGAGGCAGGCGCCCCAGATCGTACAGCGTCAGGGTACGGCCATTGTTCAGCTCGACCCAGGGGTCCAGATCCCAGGGCCAGCACCGATGCGTCGAGACATGTGGCTCGGTCGGTCCCAATGCCGCAGCGTTGCGGAACTTGATAATCTCCTTGGCATAACGAAGGAACGGATACATCGGGAACCCCTTTCATGGCTGTCCCGGATTTGCGTGCTCACCGTGACATCGTCAACCCGTACGCTGCGGCACGCTGGCCGAAGGGTGGCTTTCGGTCCGTCCGGCCGGCTTTGTCCCGCGCCTTGCCATTGCGGGCGGGGCGGGGGGTCGGGGGGGTGCAACGCCCCGGGCCATCGCGGGACGCAACCTTGCGGCGCTGCCGTCGCACAAAGGTTCCCCGGAAATGTCCGGCGTTGATGTATGGCCATATGGGTTCGTTGCAGCGAAATTCGCGGTATTTGCCGCGCCCCGCCGGCTCATCCATCGCGCGCGTAGACGATGCAAGGCCTGCCAGGTCCGGTCTGGTGCGCGGGGGCTGGCGGCACCTTGCACTGTCGCGTCACCGAATGATGCGGGGAACCTTGCCCGTTTTGCCGCGTTAGAGACGTGGCGTTCGCGTCACCACTCACCACCGCGCGCGCGGGCTGTGCACATCCGGTGTGCCGCCTGCGCCGCACCGGGGGCGTGTGGCGCGGATGTCGTTTTTGTGCTGCCAAAGGTCGGACGAATGGGACCGGCGGCGCGTGGGCGTGGCAGATACGGGGGAAGGATCAGACTAGAGGAGTCGCCCCCATGAACACGCATGTCAAGGTTCTTGTTGTCGGGGGTGGTGCGGTCGGCTGTGGCATCGCCTGTCATCTCGCGCAGGCCGGTTGGCAAGTGCTGCTGGTCGAAAGGGATGAGCTGACATCGGGCTCTACCTGGCATGCGGCTGGGCTGCTGCCCCTGTTCAATATGGGCTATGCGACCAGTCATATCCATGATTATTCAGTGAAATTCTATGCCGGGCTGGAGGCCGCAACCGGCCTCAATGCGGGATTTACCCGTTGCGGCAACCTGCGGATGGCGCAGACAGATGCCCGGATGGATGAATACATGCTGTATTCCGCCACTGCCGAAACCATCGGGATCGCGCATGAATTTCTGACGCCCGCGCAAATCGGGGATCGCTGGCCTCTGGTCCGCACCGACGATCTGAAGGGCGCGCTGTTTCACCCGACCGATGGCTATATCAACCCCGCCGATGTGACTCAGGCCATGGCCAAAAGCGCGCGTATGGCGGGCTGCGAGATCCGGCGCAAGGTGCAGGTCAACGGCTATCGCTGGACCGGCGCGGAATGGGTCGTGACCTGCGAGAGGATGGAGGAAAAGGGCGGCAATCTGGTCCCGTCGGGCGAGGTCTTTGACATCCAGGCCGAACATGTCGTCACCGCCACCGGCAACCACGCGCAACGTACCGCGCGGCTGCTGAAGATTCGCATCCCCGCGATCCCGGTCGAGCATCAGTATATCGTCACCGAACCCGATCCGGCGCTGGTGAAATGGCGCGCAGAGGGCAACCCCGAGCACCCGGTCCTGCGCGATGCCGATGCGAAATGGTATGTCCGCGAGGAACGTGGCGGCTGGATCCTTGGGCCATACGAGCAGGGGGCGCCTGCGCGGTTCCCCTATGAGGTGCCCGCCGGGTTCCGGGCCGATCTGTTCCCGCTGGATCTGGAGCGGATCGAACAGGAATACATGTCGATGATCCACCGGATTCCATCCTCGGAAAATGTGGGGCTGAAGGACGATTTCAACGGGCCGATCTGCTATACCCCGGACGGCAACCCTCTGGTCGGGCCCGCGCCGGGGCTGCGCAATATGTGGCTGGCCGAGGGGTTCAGCTTTGGCATCACCGCCGCCGGTGGCACCGGCCATTATCTTGCGCAGATGATGACCGGGGGCGAGGCTGAAATCGACATGGCCGCGTTGGATCCGCGCCGCTTCGGGTCGTGGATGACCACCGAATACGCGGTGAACAAGAACGAGGAATGCTATTCCCATGTCTTTGTCCTGCACCATCCCGACGAGGAACGCGAGGCCGCGCGCCCGTTGCGCACTTCGCCCGCCTATGACCGGCAAAAGGCGCGGGGCGCGCAGTTCGGGCAGGTAAACGGGTGGGAAAGGCCGAATTACTTTGCGCCGCAGAGCTTTGACGACCACGCCGCCCGCAGTTTCCGGCGCGGCGGCTGGTGGCAATATGCGCGGGCCGAGGCGCAGGCGGTCCGCGAAACGGTGGGGCTGATCGACGCAACGGCTTTCGCAAAACATTGGGTGTCCGGCCCCGGCGCGACTGCGTTTCTGGACTGGTTCACCACCAACAAGCTGCCAAGGGTGGGCCGGATCAACCTTACCTACGCGCTGACCGAAGCGGGCACGACGCGAACGGAATACACGATCGTGCGGCGGCGCGAGGACGGTTATTATCTGGTCTCGGCGGGGGCATGGGCGGATTACGACCGCGACAATCTGTGCAAGGCCGCCGACGATTTCATGGCGGCGGGCGGCGGGTTCGTCATGGTTCATGATGTAACGACGCAATGGGGCGTCTTTGCCATCGCCGGGCCAAAATCGCGCGAGGTGCTGGCGCGGCTGATCCGCGATCCGCAGCCGGAAACGGCCTTGTCGAACAAGCGTTTTCCGTGGTTGTCCGCTCGTGACATCGAACTGGGCATGGTGCCGGTGGTGGCGATCCGTGTTGCCTATACCGGCGAACTGGGATGGGAGTTGCACCACCCGATCGAGATGCAGAACCACCTGTTCGACCGGCTGATCGAGGCGGGCGAACCATCCGGGATGAAACTGGTCGGCGCGCGGGCGCAGAACTGGCTGAGGCAGGAAAAATCCTATCGTGCCTTCGGTACCGAACTGGGCCGCGACGCAACCCCGCTTAGGGCGGGGCTGGATCGTTTCGTCGATCTGGACAAGGATTTCCGGGGCAAGCAGGCGATGCTGGACAAGGGTATCCGCAGCGCCTGCGTCACCCTGCTGATCGACGGCCCCGCCGATGCCGACCCATGGGGGCGCGAGGCGCTGTTCCACGACGGTCAGAGGGTCGGTCGCCTGACCTCGGGCGGGTATTCGGTGATCTTTGGCAAGCAGATCGGCATGGGCTATGTCCGCCCCGACCTCGCAGTGCCGGGGACGCGGTTGCAGGTTCGCATGTTCCGCGAATTGTGGTCGGCGCAAGTGACCGTGGACAGCCCCCATGACCCGCCCAATGCCCGCATCCGCGCGGATGGTTAGTCGCTGACGTTCAGCAAGCGGCGCAACTGGCTTTCCAGCGACGGGCCGGGGATCGGTGCGTGAAGGTTGCGCAGCGGGTTCTGTAATTCCAGCACGGCATTGCCATGGGTCATCGACCATGCGGCATGTTCGATCTCGGTCGCGTTTTCGCCGGCAGCAACGAACGGTGCGCAGGCCCGCGTCAACTGTGCATGCGCGCCAAGCGTTGCCCGCAGCACCGTGTCGTCCATGCGATCCACCTCGCGCGAGGCGAACATCAGATGGAACAGTTCCACATGGTCCGCCGCGAACTGGCAATAGGCAAGAGCAATGTCCACCAGTTGCTGGAGCGGCGTCTGGTCCGGATCACGCCCCGCGCGGTCCAGCGCATCTACAAACATCTGCATGGCGCGCCCCGCGATGGCGGTCCTGAGGCCGTTCAGCCCGTCAAAGTGATGCGCCGGTGCCGCATGCGAGACGCCCGCCCGCGTTGCCGCCCCGCGCAGCGTCAGCGTTTCGCCTTCGCCGATCATGTTGAGACCGGCAAGAATCAGCGCTTCGCGCAAGTTTCCGTGATGGTGAGGTGGTCGTGTCATCTACAATCTTGACGCTGTCAAGTTCATGTGCAAAATGGGGTCAGATGTTTGAGTTTAACGATTGATGACAGGAAATGGCAGGGTGTAAATTGAGACGCCCGCGACATGTGCCGGACCCTGTCACCGTGTCCGACAGGCGGTAATGGTTTATGCTGTTGCGGCAGGTCGGGCACGGTTTTTAATTGTCTATACAAATCAGACATCGTTTACGGAAGGCACAGCTACGGGAAAGGGCCGGACCTATTGGTCCGGCCCTTTTCATATTGGAGCGGGCGATGAGATTCGAACTCACGACCCTAACCTTGGCAAGGTTATGCTCTACCCCTGAGCTACGCCCGCATCCTGTTCCGTCGGTTTTGCCGTCGGTGAGCGGTGATTTATGGGACGAAGCCGCAGGGCGCAAGGGAAAAATCCGGGCTGTGCGCATTTTTTTGCCAGTTGACACTGCCGGGCACCCTGACAGGATGCGGTCGGCAAGGCGAGGTGACATGAAAGCAGCAGAAAGCCTGTCCGAATTTGTGCGTGCGGGGCTTGTGGCGGGTGCAGGCCGCGATGCGATGGGCGATGCGCTGCGTCAGGCGGGCTGGTCGCCCGGGGCGGTCAGCGCGGCGCTGGAAAGCTGGGCCGAGGTTCCGGGCCTGCCGCCCGTGCCGCGCCCGGTCGCCTATGTTCCTGCGCGCGAGGCGCTGCTTTTCGGGCTGATGTTCATTTCGCTTGGCATGGTCGTCGCCTATACCGTGGTTCTTGGCTTCGGGATCATCAACCACGTGATTCCCGACCCGCTGCAACGCTTTGATCCCGCAGGGCCGTCGCTGCGCTGGTACATCGCCTTGCTGATCGGATTCCTGCCGGTGTTTCTGTTGCTTGATCGCCGCGTCAATCGCAGTGCGGCCGGTCCGGCCGCGCGCCGTCGGTCCAGGGTGCAGCAATGGGTCGCTTCGGTGTCGATGCTGGTCGCGGCGCTGGTGCTGCTGGGCGATCTGGTGGCAGTTGTCTATGTCTTTCTGAACGGCGGCATGTCGCTGCGCTTTGTTGCCAAGGCGCTGCTGGTCGCGGTGATGGGGCTGCTGGTTCTGGCCTATTTCCGGGACGAGATGGATGCTTAGTCGCGGCAGGGATTGGGCGACCATGGCCATTACCGGCCTTGCCGTGGTGGCCATCGTCGGCGGTATTCTTGTCGCGGGCGGACCGGTGCAGGGCCGGGCCGAGCGGCGGGACGATCTGCGCCGCAGCGATCTGAACATGCTTGAGTCGCAGCTTCGCTGCCTTGCCCGCGAGCGGAGGCTGCTCAGCGTCGAGATCGCGACGACCGAGGCTTGCCCGGCAACCCCAAGCCTGACCGATCCCGTCACGGGCCAGCCATATCGGATCGAACAGATCGACGCCGAAAACCTGCGCCTTTGCGCCAGTTTCGAAATTCCGCCATCGCGCGATCCGGCGCGGCGTGATGGCATGGGCCATTTCGACGATCAGGGCTGCATGGTGATGATGATGCAGAAAGGGGATTTTCAGCCTCCGGAATGATCGTCCGGTCCGCGCCCGATTCTGCCCAGATGGGTGTCCCGAAAGCCCGAGGGCAGTTTCAGCCCATAGCCAAGCGCCCGGTCCATCCCCACATGCGCCATCCAGATCGCCCCCGCAGCGATCAGTGCCGGTTGCCCGGCCAGCAGCCCCGCCAGCACCAGCAGCAACCCGCAGGCGTAAAGATGCGCCGCGTTATAAACCGCCGCCCCGATCCGCGGCCCGCCAAGATAGCCCGCCATCGCCAGGTCCGGTGCCAGCAACGCCAACGGCCACACCCATAGCGGCCATCCCGGCTGCATTGCCCCGGTCAGCGCGATCGCGGCGGCAAAGACCAGCGCGCCCTCGGCGCGCTGCCAGCCGGTCGTCGTCATTCCGCAGCCCTGATCCGTGCGGGTTTCAGGATCGGGCCAAGGTATCGCCCGGTATGACTGGCCTCGATTCCGGCCACGTCCTCGGGCGTGCCCGTGGCGACGATGCCGCCGCCGCCATCTCCGCCTTCGGGGCCGATATCGATGATCCAGTCGGCGGTCTTGATGACGTCGAGGTTATGTTCGATCACCACCACCGTATTGCCCTGTTCGACAAGGCTGTGCAGCACCTCAAGCAGTTTGCGCACATCTTCGAAGTGCAGGCCGGTGGTGGGTTCGTCCAGAATGTACAGCGTCCGGCCCGTGGACCGGCGCGACAGTTCCTTGGACAGTTTGACGCGCTGCGCCTCGCCCCCTGACAGGGTGGTGGCCTGCTGGCCGACCTTGATATAACCAAGCCCGACCTGCATCAGCGCGTCCATCTTTTCGCGGATCGCGGGGACGGCGGCAAAGAATTGCTGGGCGTCCTCGACCGTCATGTCCAGTACATCGGCGATGGATTTGCCCTTGAACTTGACCTCAAGCGTTTCGCGGTTATAGCGCTTGCCCTTGCAGGTCTCGCATTCGACATAAACGTCGGGCAGGAAATGCATCTCGATCTTGATGACGCCGTCGCCCTGACAGGCCTCGCAGCGCCCGCCCTTGACGTTGAAACTGAAGCGGCCGGGCTTGTAGCCGCGCGCCTTGGCCTCGGGCAGACCGGCGAACCAGTCGCGGATCGGGGTGAAGGCGCCGGTATAGGTGGCTGGGTTCGAACGTGGCGTGCGGCCGATGGGGCGCTGGTCGATGTCGATGACCTTGTCCAGATGTTCCAGCCCCTTGATCGTCTCGCAGGGGGCGGGGGTCTGGCGCGCGCCGTTCAGGCGCAGGCTGGCGGTCTTGAACAGCGTTTCAATGGTCAGCGTGGATTTCCCGCCGCCTGAAACCCCGGTGACGCAGACGAATTTGCCAAGGGGAAATTCAGCGGTGACGTTTTTCAGGTTGTTGCCCGTCGCTCCGACGACTGTGACCTTCTTGCCATTCCCCGCCCGCCGTTCTGGCGGCACGGCGATTTCGCGGGTACCGGACAGGTATTGCCCGGTCATGCTGGCCGGATCGGCGGCGATCTGGTCGGGGGTGCCGTGGCTGACAATGGCCCCGCCATGCACGCCCGCGCCGGGGCCCATGTCAAAGACGTAATCGGCATGGCGGATCGCGTCCTCGTCATGTTCGACGACGATCACCGAATTGCCCTGATCGCGCAGGTTCATCAGCGTGCGCAACAGACGGTCATTGTCGCGCTGGTGCAGCCCGATGCTGGGTTCGTCCAGCACATACAGCACACCGGTCAGGCCGCTGCCGATCTGGCTGGCCAGCCGGATCCGTTGCGATTCGCCACCTGACAGCGTGCCCGCCGCGCGCGACAGCGTCAGGTAATCCAGACCCACATTGACCAGAAACCCCAGCCTTTCGCGGATTTCCTTGAAGATCGCGGCGGCAATTTCGTTGTTCTGCTTGCTGAGGCTGGCGGGGGCCTTTTCGACCCAGTCCAGCGCCTCGCGGATCGACAGTTCCACCACCTGCCCGATATGGTTCCCGGCGATCTTCACCGCCAGGGCCTCGGGTTTCAGGCGGTGGCCGTGGCAGGTGCCGCAGGGGCGATTGTTCTGATACCGCTCGAATTCCTCGCGGACCCACTGGCTGTCGGATTCGCGCAGGCGACGCTCCATGTTGGGGATGACGCCCTCGAACACGCGGCTGATTTCATAGACCCGCCCGGCATCGTCAAAGCGGAATTTGATCTCGTCCTTGCCCGAACCATACAGGAACAGGTTGCGCACCGCCTGCGGCAAATCTTTCCACGGGGTTTTCTTGTCGAACCCGTAATGCTGTGCCAGAGCGTTGATGGTCTGGGTCAGATAGGCGGATTTCGACTTGGCCCATGGCGCGATGGCCCCTTTGGACACTGACAGGGCACTGTCGGGCACGACCAGCCTTTCGTCGAAGAACAGTTCCACCCCCAGCCCGTCGCAGACCGGGCAGGCCCCGTACGGAGCGTTAAAGCTGAACAGGCGCGGTTCGATTTCGGGGATGGTAAAGCCGCTGACGGGGCAGGCGAAATTTTCGGAAAAGGTGATACGCTCGGGTTCATCGGTGGCGGTTTCCAGAACGGCGATGCCATCGGCCAGATCCAGCGCGGTGCGCAGGCTGTCGGCGAGCCGCGTTTCCAGCCCGTCCCGGACGACGATCCGGTCCACCACCACGTCGATATTGTGGCGGAATTTCTTGTACAGCACTGGCGGCTGGTCCAGTTCGTGAAACTCGCCATTCACCTTGACGCGCTGAAAGCCCTGCTTGCGCAGTTCAAGAAATTCCTTCTTGTATTCGCCCTTGCGGTCGCGGACGATGGGGGCCAGCAGATAGGCGCGCGTGCCCTCGGCCATGGCCATGATCCGGTCCACCATGTCCTGCACCTGCTGCGCCTCGATGGGCAGGCCGGTGGCGGGGCTGTAGGGCGTGCCTGCGCGGGCGAACAGCAGCCGCAGATAGTCATAGATTTCGGTCACGGTCCCCACGGTCGAGCGCGGGTTCTTCGAAGTCGTTTTCTGTTCGATGCTGATTGCCGGGGACAGTCCGCTGATATGGTCCATGTCGGGCTTGCCCATCATGTCCAGAAACTGCCGCGCATAGGCCGACAGGCTTTCGACATAGCGGCGCTGACCCTCGGCATAGATGGTGTCGAAGGCGAGGCTGGATTTGCCGCTGCCCGACAGGCCTGTGATCACCACCAGCTTGTCGCGGGGGATGTCCAGATCGACATTCTTCAGGTTATGCTCGCGCGCGCCGCGAACCGAGATGAACTTCTGTTCCATGAATCTGTCCCGACCGATGACTGCCAACACATAGTCGCCCTGCGCGAAAAGGCAACCGGGAAAGCGGAACATAGCAGGAACAAGCCTGCCTTTGCGCAATGGGCGGGATGCGATATGTTCAGGCGTACATATTGAATCGAGGTTGCCATGAAACATGTTTTTCTAGCCGCAGTGCTTGCCCTGCCGACCGCCGCGTCCGCCGGACCTTCGGCCTTGCTGACCGGCCCTGACGGGTTGTCGGTGGTGCTGACACCCGAATCGCTGGCCGCGCTACCGGTGCAAGAGGTCGATACCGTGCATTCCGGCAGCAAGGGCGAAACGCGCGGCCATTATGCGGGCGTGCTGCTGTGGGACGTGATCGCGGCCCATACAGAGATAGACGACGACGTTAAACCCGCGCTGCGCCGGGTCATCATGGTGACGGCGCGGGATGGGCATCAGGTGGCGTTCTCGGTCGGGGAAATTGCGCCGGATTTCGGCAATCGCCCGGTGATGATAGGCACCATGCTGGACGGCGCGCCGATCCCGGACGGGCTGCGCATGGTCTCGCCCGGCGATGCGCGCGGGGCGCGTTATGTCAAGGATGTGGTCTCGTTCGAGATTCGTTGACCTGTCGGCTCGGGTTCCCCGCCCGGAACCCGCATCAATCTTGTTATCGCTTGCGCTGCGGTGCGGCGTGGCTAGGATATGTGAAGCCGACAAAGGGGACAGCGCATGTTCAACAAGATACTTGTGGCAAACCGGGGTGAGATTGCGATCCGTGTGATGCGGGCGGCGAATGAGCTGGGCAAAAAGACGGTCGCGGTTTTTGCCGAAGAGGACAAGCTGGGCCTGCACCGCTTCAAGGCGGATGAGGCGTATCGCATTGGCAAGGGGCTGGGTCCGGTCGCGGCCTATCTGTCGATCCCCGAGATCATTCGTGTGGCAAGGGAATCGGGGGCGGATGCGATCCATCCGGGCTATGGGCTGTTGTCGGAAAATCCCGATTTCGTGGATGCTTGCGCAAAGGCCGGCATCACCTTTATCGGTCCCCGCGCAGAAACCATGCGCGCGCTTGGCGACAAGGCCAGCGCGCGCCGCGTGGCGATTGCGGCGGGCGTGCCGGTGATCCCGGCGACCGAGGTACTGGGCGATGATTTCGATGCCATCAAGCGTGAGGCCGCCGAGATCGGCTATCCGCTGATGCTGAAGGCGTCATGGGGCGGCGGCGGGCGGGGCATGCGCCCGATCAATGGCCCTGATGAGCTGGTGGACAAGGTCCGCGAGGGGCGGCGCGAGGCCGAGGCGGCCTTTGGCAATGGCGAGGGTTATCTGGAAAAGATGATCCTGCGCGCCCGGCATGTCGAGGTGCAGCTTCTGGGTGACACGCATGGCGGCCTCTATCACCTGTATGAACGCGACTGCACCGTGCAGCGCCGCAACCAGAAAGTCGTCGAACGCGCGCCCGCGCCCTATCTGACTGACGAACAGCGGGCCGAGGTCTGCGGGCTGGCGCTGAAGATCGGGCAGGCTGTCGGCTATCAGAATGCCGGCACGGTCGAGTTCCTGATGGATATGGACAGCGGCAGGTTCTATTTCATCGAGGTCAATCCGCGCGTTCAGGTTGAACATACGGTGACCGAGGAAGTCACCGGCATCGACATCGTGCAGGCCCAGATCCGCATCGCCGAGGGGGCGACCCTGTCCGAGGCGACCGGCCACGCCTCGCAGGGGGATATCACCCTGTCCGGCCACGCGCTGCAATGCCGGGTCACGACCGAGGATCCGCAGAACAATTTCATCCCCGATTACGGCCGCATCACCGCCTATCGCAGCGCCACGGGCATGGGCATCCGGCTGGATGGCGGCACGGCCTATGCGGGGGGCGTGATCACCCGGTACTATGATTCTCTGCTGGTCAAGGTGACGGCATGGGCGCAGACGCCTCAGCAGGCGATCCGGCGGATGGACCGGGCCTTGCGCGAATTTCGGGTGCGCGGCGTCAGCACGAATATCGACTTTGTGATCAATCTGTTAAAGCACCCGACCTTTCTGAATGACGGCTGCACGACGAAATTCATCGACACCACGCCCGAACTGTTCCAGTTCCGCCGCCGCCGCGACCGGGCGACCAAGATCCTGACCTATCTGGCCGACATTACCGTGAACGGCCACCCCGAGACGGCAGGCCGCACCCTGCCGCCCGCGCAGGCGCGCCAGCCCGTGCCGCCCGCGGCGCTGGCCGATCCCGCGCCCGGCACGCGGCAGATGCTGGACGAAAAGGGCGCGCAGGCTGTGGCCGACTGGATGGCCGCGCAGCGCCGCCTGCTGATCACCGACACGACCATGCGCGACGGGCACCAGTCGCTGCTGGCCACGCGGATGCGTTCCATCGACAGGATCCGCGTCGCGCCAAGCTATGCCGCCAATCTGCCGCAGCTTTTCAGCGTCGAATGCTGGGGCGGGGCGACTTTTGACGTGGCCTATCGGTTCTTGCAGGAATGCCCCTGGCAGCGGCTGCGCGACATCCGGCAGGCGATGCCGAACCTGATGACGCAGATGCTGCTGCGCGCCAGCAACGGCGTGGGTTACACGAATTATCCCGATAATGTCGTGCAGGCCTTCGTGGCGCAGGCGGCGGCGACCGGGGTTGACGTGTTCCGGGTCTTTGACAGCCTGAACTGGGTCGAGAACATGCGCGTCGCCATGGATGCAGTGATCGAATCCGGCAAGATCTGCGAGGGCACGGTCTGCTATACCGGCAACATGCTGGACCCCGACCGGGCCAAGTATGACCTGAAATATTATGTCGGCATGGCGCGCGATCTTAAGGCTGCGGGCGCGCATGTGCTGGGCCTCAAGGATATGGCGGGCCTGCTGAAACCCCGCGCCGCCAGCATCCTGATCAAGGCCCTGAAGGATGAGGTCGGGCTGCCCGTCCATTTCCACACCCATGACACCAGCGGGCTGGCCTCGGCCACCATCCTTGCCGCCGCCGAGGCCGGGGTGGATGCGGTCGATTGTGCGATGGATGCGCTGTCGGGCAATACCAGCCAGCCCACGCTTGGCAGCATCGTCGAGGCGCTGGCGGGGACGGATCGCGACACCGGGCTGGAGATCGGCCATGTCCGCGCGATCAGCAATTACTGGGAACGCGTGCGCGAGAACTATGCCGCCTTTGAATCCGGTCTGCAATCGCCCGCCTCCGAGGTCTATCTGCACGAAATGCCGGGCGGCCAGTTCACCAATCTCAAGGCGCAGGCGCGGTCGATGGGCCTTGAGGATCGCTGGCACGAGGTGGCGCAGGCTTACGCTGATGTGAACCGGATGTTCGGGGATATCGTCAAGGTGACGCCCTCGTCCAAGGTGGTGGGCGATATGGCGCTGATGATGGTGGCGCAGAACCTGACCCCCGCGCAGGTCATGGATCCCGGCACCGAGGTCAGCTTTCCCGATTCTGTGGTCGATATGATGCGCGGCAATCTGGGCCAGCCCCCTGGCGGCTGGCCCGAGGCGATCCAGCGCAAGGTGCTGAAGGGCGAGGCCGCGATCACCGACCGCCCCGGCGCGCATCTGGCCGCCGTCGATCTTGAGGCCACCCGCGCCGATCTTCAGACCCAGCTTGAGGGCAAGCCTGTCGATGACGAGGATCTGAACGGCTATCTGATGTATCCCAAGGTCTTTCTGGATTATATGGGCCGCCATCGCATCTATGGCCCGGTCCGCACCCTGCCAACGCGGAATTTCTTTTACGGGATGGAGCCAGGGCAGGAAATCACCGCCGAGATCGACCCCGGCAAGATCCTTGAAATCCGCTTGCAGGCCATCGGCGAGACCGATGAAAGCGGCGACGTAAAGGTGTTCTTCGAACTGAACGGCCAGCCGCGCAGCATTCGCGTGCCAAACCGCAAGGTCGCCGGCAGTACGGCGGCGCGGGCCAAGGCCGATCCGGGCAATCCGGCCCATATCGGCGCGCCGATGCCGGGCGTGGTGGCCTCGGTCTCGGTCGCGGCGGGGCAGGCGGTCAAGCAGGGCGATCTGCTGCTGACGATCGAGGCGATGAAGATGGAAACCGGCCTTCACGCTGATCGTGACGGCACCATCGCTTCGGTTCACGTCACGCCCGGCCAACAGATCGACGCAAAAGACCTGCTGATCGAACTGAACTGACAAAGGCCGCTTCGGGCGCAACCGTTCGCGCTGTGCCCGCCGACCAAGAGCCACCCCTTTCCGCCCGTGCAACGCCTGCGCGCGTTGCTTTGGCTGTGCGCGCAACAGAGGCGCGGGGTGGCGTGGGAAAAGCCCTGCAAATGCCGGATTTGGCGCTGCACAG
The DNA here is from genome assembly GCF_047973135.1 of Paracoccus sp. (in: a-proteobacteria). GTDB lineage: Bacteria > Pseudomonadota > Alphaproteobacteria > Rhodobacterales > Rhodobacteraceae > Paracoccus. The sequence goes on along the minus strand of NZ_JBKEBL010000124.1, from coordinate 3,090 downwards.
AGGGTGCACAGGCTGTACACCGCTGGCCTGCGTTGCGTGACGTCAGCGTTGCAAGGAGTGCGTCCCGCGGGGGCCGGGGCAGCTGCGCCCCCCGGACCCCCTGCATACGCCTGCGGCGGGTCGGGCTTTGCCCGGCGCGAATTCCCCTTTCCGTTGTCGCTGCGCTTGCCGGGTCTGGTGCCTGGCGTTGTGAAGGACCGGCGGCTTTTGCCGGTTGCGGGGTGGGTCTTTCGGGGCATCCTCGCCAGAGGTTGTTTCTGTCTCTGGGAAGGCAGTTGTGTGATTGCGAAACCGGTTGGTGGCGGGGCGATGTGGTTTGATTGCGTATTGGAATTGTCTCCGGCGGGCCGGATATGGGTATGGTATTCTGCGGGGCGGCGGGCTGTGTGATCGCGGTTGCGGCGGGATGAAGGTCAAGGAAGATAAAAATCCGCGCTGTTGATGGGCCTCTGTGGCATCTCGGCCCGTTGACCCGGCAGGCCGTGGCGTCTAAACCCGGATGCAGCCAACCCGTCGCGGGCAGCCAGATCCTCCCGCGGCCGACAAGGGGATCTTGCCCGTGGAATATCTTCTGCAGGAATATCTGCCCATTCTGGTTTTCGCGGCAATGGCCGGGGCCTTGGCCCTTGTGCTGATTCTGGCCGCTGCCGTGATTGCCGTGCGCAATCCGGATCCGGAAAAGGTCAGTGCCTATGAATGCGGCTTCAATGCGTTTGACGATGCGCGGATGAAATTCGATGTCCGGTTCTATCTGGTGTCGATTCTGTTCATCATCTTTGATCTGGAGGTCGCCTTTCTGTTCCCCTGGGCGACGCAGTTTCAGGGGCTGTCGGATGCGGCATTCTGGTCGATGATGGTGTTTCTGGGCGTGCTGACTGTGGGCTTTGCCTATGAATGGAAGAAGGGGGCGCTGGAATGGGCGTGATGACCGGGGCGAATACTGCCGGACCCGACCGTGAATTTGCGACCAAGGCGCTGAATACCGAATTGCAGGACAAGGGATTCCTGCTGACCACGACCGAGGATATCATCAACTGGGCGCGAAACGGGTCGCTGCACTGGATGACCTTCGGTCTGGCCTGCTGCGCGGTCGAGATGATGCAGGTTTCGATGCCGCGATATGATCTGGAACGCTTCGGCACCGCGCCCCGCGCCTCGCCCCGCCAGTCGGATCTGATGATCGTCGCGGGCACGCTGACCAACAAGATGGCCCCGGCGCTGCGCAAGGTCTATGACCAGATGCCCGAGCCGCGCTATGTCCTCAGCATGGGAAGCTGTGCGAATGGCGGCGGTTATTACCATTACAGCTATTCGGTGGTGCGTGGCTGCGACCGGATCGTGCCGGTGGACATCTATGTTCCGGGCTGCCCGCCCACGGCCGAGGCGCTGCTGTATGGCATTCTGCAACTTCAGCGCCGGATCCGGCGCACCGGCACGCTGGTGAGGTGAACCATGGCGGTCTATCCCGATCTTGACGCGCTGGAACAATTGGCCGAGCATATCAAGCTGCGTCGCAGCGATGAGGTGCTGGACGCCACGGTGGCCTTTGACGAACTGACTGTGACCAGCACCGTCAGCGGCCTGTTGACCCTGATCGAGTTTCTGCGCACCGATGGCGCCTGCCGCTTTTCGACGCTGGTGGACATCACCGCCGTCGATTACCCGCAGCGCCCGCAGCGGTTCGATGTGGTCTGGCATTTCCTGTCCATGCACCAGAATCAACGCATCCGCGTGAAGGTTGCCATCCGCGAGGATGAATATGTCCCCTCGCTGATCGGCATCCACCCCAGCGCCAACTGGTTCGAGCGCGAGATTTTCGACATGTTCGGGATCCTGTTCTCGGGGCACCCCGATCTGCGCCGACTGCTGACCGATTACGGTTTCCGGGGGCATCCGCTGCGCAAGGATTTTCCGACCACCGGCTATGTCGAGGTTCGCTATGACGAATCCGAGCGTCGTGTGGTCTATGAGCCCGTGAAACTGGTGCAGGAATACCGCCAGTTCGATTTCCTTTCGCCGTGGGAGGGCGCGAAATACGTGCTGCCCGGCGATGAGAAAGGGGGCGCGAAGTGACCTCTTACAGGGGAAGCTGTCTCTGCGGGGCCTGCGGCCTGACAGCGGAAATCGGCAAGGCCGAGGCCGGCATCTGCCATTGCGGCATGTGTCGCAAATGGTCGGGCGGGATGATGGTCAGCATCGAATGCGAGCGGCTGGAGTTTGACGCGGACGCGCCCATCGAAATCTATCGCGCCAGCGAATGGGGCGAGCGGGTGTTTTGCCGACAATGCGGCAGCTCGCTGGCATGGCGGATGCAGGACGGAACGCACCAGGTCGTGTCGGTTCAGGTGTTCGACGATCCGGGCGCCTTTCCCGTGGTGTCCGAGATTTTCATTGACGAAAAGCCGCGCAGCTATGCCCTGGCTGGTGAGACGGCGAAACTGACCGGCGCGCAGGTCTTCGAGATGTTCGCGCCCAAACCCGAGGGTGGCGCGTGATGGACGGCGATATCCGTAACAATCAGTATGATGACGGCACCGAGGACACGCTGACCGGCGAACAGCGGATCCGCAACTTCAACATCAATTTCGGCCCCCAGCATCCTGCCGCGCATGGCGTGCTGCGGATGGTGCTGGAACTGGACGGCGAGATCGTCGAACGCGCCGATCCGCATATCGGCCTTTTGCATCGCGGCACCGAAAAGCTGATGGAAAGCCGCACCTATCTGCAAAACCTGCCCTATTTTGATCGGCTGGACTATGTCGCGCCGATGAATCAGGAACATGCATGGTGTCTTGCGATCGAAAAGCTGACCGGCACGGTGGTGCCGCGCCGGGCCAGCCTGATCCGGGTTCTGTATTCCGAAATCGGCAGGATTCTGAACCATCTGCTGAACATCACGACCGGCGCGCTGGACGTCGGGGCGCTGACGCCTCCGGTCTGGGCGTTCGAGGAACGCGAAAAGCTGATGATCTTTTATGAACGGGCCGGAGGCGCGCGTCTGCATTCGGCCTCTTTCCGGCCCGGAGGCGTGCATCAGGATCTGCCGCCCGAGCTGAACGACGATATCGAGGCGAGGTGCGATCCGTTCCT
>NZ_JBKEBL010000141.1:0-8450 GCF_047973135.1 Paracoccus sp. (in: a-proteobacteria) | reverse complement strand
TAAGCAACCTGCCCGTGACCGATGCGTTTGCCCATCTGCCCTGGCCCGTAACGCTTGTCCGCAATCTGGATGCCGAGCTGGCCGGTATCCGCATGGCGCAGGACTATCCCGCGCAGGAAAGCATCCTGCTGCTGCATTGGGGCCACGGGATCGGTGCCTCGCTTTACACGGATGGCGCGGTGATCAACCGCGAACGCGGGCGGTTCTGTGAGATCGGGCATTGGGGCCTGGGCAATTCAAAAGGTCGCCCCTGCACCTGTGGCAACCGGGATTGCCTTGAAACGGTGGCCGCGCTTTGGGCATTGGGGCCGCAATTGCGCGCGGCCTTCCCCGATCTGCCGCTGGATGAAAGCAGCCTCGCTCCGGAACTGGGTCGGATCGACCTGATGTCCGTCGGCGCCATGCAAGAGGCGTTGTCGCAGATGCTGCGTCTGACGGCGAACCTGTGCAGGCTGTTCTTTCCCGACCGCGTCATCCTGACCGGCCCTTTCGTCCAGAACCCCCTGATCTTTCGTCAGTTCGTTGACGCAATCTCCAGCGCCCCGCTGGTCAGGTCGCTGGATATCGTCCGCGTCTCGGTCAACGAAATCGGCCAGCGCGACGAAATCTTGGGCGCGCTGAGCCAGCCTTTCGCGGCGCTGCTTGAGGGCTTTCTTGGTGGAGGCAGCCAATAGCGGGCAATGGCCCGTCAGTCGTTCCTTGACATGGCCGGAGCGGCCCCTCGGGACATCAGCCCCCTTGCGAAACCGCTGGCCTGAATTTCGCCGACCACGCCGCGCCGGAACAAAAGCACACAGACCATGAAAACAACCCCCGTCACGATTGTCACCGGAAAATCCGATGTGGCCAGATAGTTTTGCAGGGTCACAATAATCCCCGCCCCGACCACCGGCCCCGCCATCGTTCCGATCCCTCCCAGCAAGGTCATCAGGATCACCTCGCCCGAAGTCTGCCAGGTCACATCGGTCAGCGTGGCGAACTGGAACACCAGTGCCTTGAGCCCACCCGCCAATCCGGCCAGCATCGCCGACATCACGAACGCCCCCAGCTTGTACCAGGCGACAGAATAACCCAACGAGGTTGCCCGTGTCTCGTTCTCGCGAATGGCTTTCAGGATCATGCCAAATGGCGAATGGACAAAACGCCAGATCAGCGCCACGCCCAGTAAAAACACCGCCAGCACGAAATAATACATAGTCAGCGAATTACCCAGATTCAGCACGCCGAACAGATATCCGCGCGGAACCGACTGGATGCCGTCCTCGCCATGGGTGAACCCGGCTTGCAGGCAAAAGAAATAGAACATCTGCGACAGCGCCAGCGTGATCATCGCGAAATAGATGCCCTGCCTGCGGATGGCAATCACGCCCATCAGCAGCCCCAGAACCCCTGCCCCCGCAACGCCGCACAGCAGGCCAAGTTCCGGCGACAGGCCCCAGACCTTAACCGTATGGGCCGTGAAATAGGCCGCGCCGCCAAAGAATGTCGCGTGGCCAAAACTCAGCAATCCGGTATAGCCAAGCAGCAGGTTGAAGGCTGCGGCGAACAGCGCGAAACACAGCAGTTTCATGACGAACACCGGGTACAGCATGAACGGCGCGATCATCAACAACCCAAGCGCCGCCAGCATAACCAGAGCGGCCAGACCAGTGAGGGCAGGTTTGCGTGTCATGTCAGACATCCTTTCCGAACAGCCCCGCCGGACGCAGCAACAGGACGATGGCCATGATAACGAAGATCACGATATTCGACGCTTCCGGGTAAAAGACCTTGGCCAGCCCCTCCAGCACGCCCAGCATATAACCGGTGACGATGGCCCCCAGGATCGACCCCATGCCACCCGCGACGACCACTGCAAAGACGATGATGATCAGATTGGTCCCCATCAGCGGCGACACCTGATAGATCGGCGCTGCCAGCACCCCGGCAAAGGCGGCAAGCCCGGCCCCAAGCGCATAGGTCAAGGTCAGCAGCAACGGCACATTGATGCCAAAGACCTGCACCAGCACCGGGTTTTCGGTCGCCGCGCGCAGATAGCCGCCCAGCCGGGTCTTTTCGATCAGCAGCCAGACCGCAAGGCAGACCGCAAGTGAGGCGATGACCACCCAGCCGCGATAGACCGGCAGGAACATGAAGCCCAGATTGACGCCGCCCTGCAACATCTGTGGCGCCGCATAGGGCTGACCCGAAGCACCAAAGAAATAGCGGAACGTACCTTCGATGGTCAGCGCAAGACCAAAGGTGAACAGCAGGCCGTAAAGCGGGTCAAGATCGTACAGGCGCGACAGCATGGTCCGTTCGATCACAGCGCTGAACAGGCCGATGATCAGCGGTGCCAGCACAAGCGCCAGCCAGTAATTGACCCCGGCAGAGGTCATCAGCAGCAGCGCGGCAAAGGCTCCCAGCATGTATTGCGCGCCATGGGCAAAGTTGATCACGCGCAACAGGCCAAAGATCACCGCAAGACCAAGGCTCAGCAGCGCATAGAATGACCCGTTGATTAGCCCGATCAGCAATTGCCCCATCAGCGCCTGTATCGGAACTCCGAAGATCGTTACCATGTCACACCCCCAGCTCCTGATGCAGCATGTCCATGTTCCGCTGCAATTCACCGACCGGGAACGAGGCAGTGATGCGGCCATGATCCATCAGGTGAAACGCGTCCGCGATCCGCGAGGCAAAGCGGAAATTCTGTTCGACGATGACCACGGTCATGCCGCGTTCCTTCAGCCGGATCAACACATCTGCGATGGCATGGATGATCACCGGGGCAAGGCCCTCGGTCGGCTCGTCCAGAAACAGACAGCGAACACCGGTACGCAGGATTCGCGCCATGGCCAGCATCTGCTGTTCCCCGCCCGACAACTTCGTGCCCTGACTGCGGCGGCGTTCCAGCAGGTTGGGAAACAGGTCATAGATTTCCTCCAGCGACATGCCGCCCGCAGCAACGCGGGGCGGCAGCAGCAGGTTTTCCTCGACGGTCAAGCTGGCGAAGATGCCGCGTTCCTCCGGCACGAAGCCAAGTCCCGTCCAGGCGGTCCGGTGCAACGGCACCGCCATCAGATCGTGCCCGGCAAAACGGATGGTTCCGCGGCGCTTGCGCAGGATCCCGACGATGCTGCGCAGAGTCGTGGTCTTGCCCATGCCGTTTCGGCCAAGGATGCAGATCGTCTGGCCCTCATCGACCCGCAGATCCACCCCGTGCAGGATGTGGCTTTCGCCATACCATGCCTCTAACCCGGCGACTTCCAGTAACGGTGCGCTCATTCTTCATCACCCATATAGGCACTGCGGACCAGCGGATCGGCCGAGACAGTCGCGTAATCGCCTTCTGCGATGATCTCGCCACGCTGAAGAACCGTGACATGCTGACAGATATCCGCCACCACCGACAGATTGTGCTCGACCATCAGCACCGCGCGGTCGCGCGCAACATCGCGGATGATACCGGCAACCATGCTGACATCCTCTTGCCCCATGCCGGCCATCGGTTCGTCCAGCAGCAGAACGCGGGGGTCCAGTGCCAGTGTTGTCGCGATTTCCAGCACCCGCTTGCGGCCATAGGACAGATCTGCGGCCAGCGTGTCGCGATAGACGCCCAGGCCCAGCTTTTCGATCAACTCCATGGCGCGCCGGTTCAACCCGTCCAGCGCCGAAACCGGCCGCCAGAACTGCGTCGCCAGCCGGTTGGGGCGCTGCAACGCGACCCTGACGTTCTCCAGCACAGTCAGATGCGGAAACACCGCCGAGATCTGGAACGACCGCACCAGCCCCTTGCGCGCGACCTTGTCGGGCGTGGTCCCGGTGATGTCCTCGTCCAGCAGCGTGATCCGCCCGCGTGTCGGTTGCAGGAACTTGGTCAGCAGGTTGAAAACCGTCGTCTTGCCCGCCCCGTTCGGTCCGATCAGGGCGTGGATATGGGCGTGCCGGATGTCAAGATCGACATCGTTGACCGCTGTGAACCCGGCAAAATCCTTGCCAAGACCCCGCGCGGTCAAGACGATCCGGGGCGCCGGTAAAGCGTCCGTGGTCATCTGGCCCCCCTCCGTCACTGCTTGACGAAGGGGCAGGCGCTTTGCTCCAGCGGGGCGGCGGTCTGTTCGGCCGGGATCGTTGAAAGAATTTCAAGATAATCCCATTCGCCGGTGCTTTCCGCCGGGGTCTTGACCTTGACCAGATACATATCGGTGATCATCCGGCCATCGGGGCGGATCGACCCGTTCTGCGTAAAGTCGTCACTGACCGGCATTTCGCGCATCTTGGCGACAACCGCCTGTGTTTCATCGGTTCCGGCGGCTTCGACCGACTTCAGGTAATGCAGCACCGCCGAATAGGTCGCCGCGTGGATCATGCCCGGCATGGTCCCGGTCTTTTCAAGGAATTTTTCGGCAAAGGCCCGGCTGCGGTCGTCCCGATCCCAGTAGTAAGAGGTAGCAAAGGTCAAACCTTGCGCATTTTGCAGGCCCAGCGCGGTGATGTCGGACATCACGACGACCATCCCGGCCAAGGCCTGCCCGCTGGCGGTAATGCCGAAATCGGCGGCCTGCTTGATCGAGTTCACGGTATCGGCGCCGCCATTGGCCAGCGCAATCAGTTGCGCCCCGGATGCCTGCGCCTGCAGCAGGAAGGACGAAAAATCCATCGTGGACAACGGATGCTTGACCGAGCCCAGAACCTGCCCGCCGTTTTCGTTAACCACGCGGGTCAAATCGGCCTCCATCTGATGACCGAAGGCATAGTCCGAGGTCAGGATAAACCAGCTCTTGTAGCCTTGATCCAGCAGCGCAAGCGCGGACGAGACCGATTGCGAATAGGTGTCCCAGCCCCAGTGAAACCCGGTGGGCGAGCATTCCTTATTGGTCAGCGCGGTCGAGCCCGGTCCGGTCATCAGGGTAATCTTCGACATGTCCCGCGCCATGCCGTTGATGGCGATGGCAACGGCGGAACTGGTCAGGTCGGTGATCGCATCGACCTGTTCCGCCTCATACCATTTGCGCGCGATGGCCGAGGCGATGTCGGTCTTGTTCTGATGGTCCGCCGAGACCAACTCGACCTTCATTCCTTTGGATTCCGGATCAAATTCCGCAATCGCGATTTCGGTGGCGGCGACGGATCCCTTGCCGCCAAAATCGGAATAGGTGCCCGACTGGTCGTTCAGAACGCCGATCTTGACGATCCCGTCTGACAGGTCGACAGCCTGCGCGGCTGACACGGACGCTGCAAACGCGGCGGTCGCTAATGTGAATTTCTTCATTTCATTTCCCCTCCCATGGTTCCGGCCACCCTCTCTCCTCCTGCGGATGGCATTTCAGGTTGCGGGCAGTCCGCCCGCCCCCCACTTTTAGTCGTTGCCCGGAAAATCGAGCGACATCTTTCCTCCGCCCTGTTCGCTGCCGTCAAGCGCGGGCCACCGTTGCGACACAGTCTTGTACTTGGTGTAGAACCGGGCGGCATCCGGGCCGAACATATGTCCATCTCCGAATTTCGACCGCCGCAGCCCGCCGAAATTGTGATGCCCGGCAGGCACTGGCACCGGCACGTTGACGCCCAGCATCCCGGCCTCGGCCTCGGCGCAGAATTTGGCCGCCACGCCGCCCGAACGGGTGAAGATCACCGCGCCATTGCCGTATTCGTGCGCGTTGACCACGTCGATCGCCTCCTGCAGGCCTGCCACCCGCATGATGCCACGCACCGGGCCGAAAATCTCTTCCTTCCACAGTTGCATGTCCGGGGTAACGCGGTCCACCAGCGACGGGCCGGTAAAGAACCCCGCCTCAAGGCCATCCGGCGCAAAGCCGCGCCCGTCGATCACCAGATCGCCGCCCTCGTCCACGGCGCGCTGTACCGCGCTTTCGACCGCATCGCGTGACTGACCGGTCACGACCGGGCCAAAATCAGCCTCGGGGTCGTCATAGGGGCCGACCTTCAGGTCGCCGATCAGCTCGATCACCCTTGCGCGCAGCCTGTCGGCGGTTGCTTCGCCCACGCAGACCAGCAGCGACACCGCCATGCAGCGTTGCGAGGACGAACCATAGCCCGCGCTGACAAACGCGGCGGCAGCCGCCTCCAGATCGGCATCCGGCATCACAACCATGTGGTTCTTGCCGCCGGTAAAGGCCGCCACGCGCTTGTTGTTCTCGCAGCCCTTTTGATAGATGTATTCGCCCACCCGTGTCGATCCGACAAAGCTGACCGCCTGAATGCCCGGATGGGTCAGGATCGCATCGACCGCGACCCGGTCACCATTGACCACGTTCCAGACCCCTGCGGGCAACCCCGCCTCGGCCCAAAGCTCGCTAAGATATGCAGTCGCGCCGGGGACACGTTCCGAAGGTTTGACAATGACCGCATTGCCGGTGGCAATGGCCATGGACGCCTGCATCAGCGGCACCATTACCGGAAAGTTGAAGGGCGCGATACAGGCGACCACGCCAACCGGAAAGCGCAGCGAATAGGTGTCGATCCCGCCGCCGACATTGACCGAGTATTCGCCCTTCGTGACCTGTGCGGCATTGGTAGCAAATTCCACCGCCTCAAGCGCCCGCCCAATCTCGCCCTTGGCGTCCGACAGGGTCTTGCCGTTTTCCAGCCCGCACAGTTCCGCCAGACGGTCGGTGTCGCGGATCAGCAGTTCCCTCATCCGAAAGATCACCGCCAGACGCCGCGCCTGAGAGGTGGCCCCCCAGTCGCGCCCGGCCGCCTGCGCGACCTTGACCGCCTCGTCGATCAGCGCCTCGTCAGCATAAGCGCAGCGATAAATCTCGGTGCCCGTCGCGGGGTTGAAAACCGGCCCGTCCGGCCCATCGGAGCGGTCCAGAAACGCACCGCCGACATAGTGCCGAGAGCCATAGGAATGGGTACCAGTGTTTCCGTCCATCGCAAGTTCCTTTCCTGTCCAGAGTTTCAATAGCCCGAGCCGGGAATACCCGCCCGGAACAGATCCACGATCTTCGAGAAATCCTTGATGGCAGCCCCTTGTTCGGTCTGCTGTTTCATCATGTACAACGATTGCGCCACCGCCCCCATCGGCGCCGGATGCTGGCTGCCCTGCGCACTGTCCAGCGCCAGACCCAGATCCTTAAGCATAAGCTGAAGCTGAAAGCCGTTGTCATAATTCCGGCTGGCCGGGGCGGCGGGGGTGACGCCTGGATAGGGGTTCCAGTTCTCGATCAGGAACGACCCGCCGCTGCTTTTGCCGATGATCCGGGTCAGCACGTTCACATCCAACCCCAGCCTTTCGCCAAGTGACAACGCCTCGGCTGTTCCCGCCATGATCACCGCAGCCAGCATGTTGTTGCAAACCTTGGCCGATTGCCCGGCGCCTGCCGGGCCTGCATGAAAGGCCACCCGCGACATGTTGGCCAAAATCGGCTTTGCCCGCGCGAAATCGGCGTCGCCGCCACCAACCATGATCGCAAGGGTTGCATCTCGGGCACGTTCGACCCCTCCGGAGACCGGCGCGTCGATCATCCCCCGCCCCTGCGCCCCAGCCTCGGCGGCCAGCGCGCGCGCCGTGTCGGGCGCGATGGTCGAACAGTCGATGAACAGCGGGGCAAGGCCGCCTCCGCAGCGGGCGAACAGCCCGCCCTGTCCGCCAAGGACGTCGGAAACGACCTGCCCGTTCGGCAACATGGTCACGACGAATTCGGCGTCTTTCAGTACGTCATGCGGTTCCGTACAGGCCGTGGCCCCTGCTTCGACCGCCACCTTCAGATTGGCGCCAGTCACATCATGCACCCTGAGGCGGTGCCCCGCACGCAAGAGATTCTGCGCCATAGGCGCCCCCATGGTCCCAAGACCAACGAAGCCAATCGCAGCCATATTCTCCTCCCGACTTTGACCGGACCGCTCTCCGACGATCTGGCAGGACAAGAATAACCCTGAATCCGGGATGCCAATAAATTCCCAAAAGTTGCATATTGTCTTTGCAAAAATGATCAGCCCCGTTTTCCCGCCGGGTCGGACCTATCGCCCAAGCCCATAAAATTCGGGGTTCGGGCGTAGATTCATCACATTGGCCAGTCGGTTCGACATGCCAAAGAACGCGGAAATCGCGGCAATGTCCCATGCGTCCTCTTTGGTGAATTCATGCGCCTTCAATGTCTCAAGATCGTCGTCGCTGACCTCATGCGCGCGCTGTGAGACCTTGACCGCAAAGTCCAGCATCGCCTTTTGCCGGGCGGTGATCCCGGCCTTACGATAGTTGACAGCGACCTGATCGGCGATCAGCGGGTTTTTGGCGCGGATGCGCAAGATGGCTCCATGGGCGACGACGCAATACTGACATTGGTTCAGATTGCTTGTCGCCACGACGATCATTTCGCGTTCGGCCTTGGTCAGGTTGCCAGGCTTGTCCATCAATGCGTCGTGATAGGCGAAAAACGCCCGGAATTCGTCAGGGCGATGCGCAAGGGCCAAAAATACATTTGGAACGAAGCCCGATTTTTCCT
>NZ_JBKEBL010000301.1:0-5491 GCF_047973135.1 Paracoccus sp. (in: a-proteobacteria) | reverse complement strand
TTCCGTTCAAGGTGTTACCCGACGCGGTGGGCCTTCGCCCCGAGGGGCGGCAGCATCTGATGCCCTATTCAACGCTCAATTTCAACGCGATGGGTCCGAAGAACGACCTGTACCATGCCGCGCGCAAGATCGTCGAAGAACAGGGCACATTCGAATATGTCGCTGCGCAGATGGCCGAAGAAAACCTGCTTCCCGATGGGTTTGGTCAGGAAATCTATGCCGCCGCCCATGCGGGCGAGATCACCCGTGATGAGGCTGGAATGCTGGTCCGGGCCTTTATCTCGGCCGGGATCGACACGACGGTTTTCGGCATCGGGCAGACGGTTCTGGCGCTGATCGAACGGCCCGAGCAATGGGATTTGCTGCACGCCGACCCCGATCTGGCGCGGCCTGCCTTTGAAGAGGCGTTGCGTTTCATGGCCCCTAGCCCTGTCATTGGCCGCACGACCACCGGCCCGACCACGCTGGCGGGTGTGGCACTGGGGGCCGAGGAAAAGGTACTGATGTGGCTGGGCGCTGCCAATCGCGACCCCGCGCGATGGGACCGGCCGGACGAATATGACATCACCCGCCGCCCGGTCGGCCATCTTGCCTTTGGCACGGGCATTCATGGCTGCGTCGGGCAGATGGTTGCCCGGCTGGAGGCGGAATCGGTACTGGGCGCGCTGGCGCGACGGGTCAGGCGGATCGAACTGACCGGGGAACCCGAGCGCGTCTATATCAATTGGTTGCGTGGCTATCACTCGATCCCGGTCGAGGTGACGCCGGCCTGATTTCATTGTGAAAAGCGCCCGGCAAAAGGGCGCGGTTTGTGGGAGGAGAGATTGATGACGTTCAAGGCTCTGGCATGTGCCGCCGTCATGTCGTTTGGTGCGGGTGCCGCGCTGGCGCAAAGCCCGATCTATGGATCATGGCCCCCGGCATCTGATTACCTGAATACCGACACGCTGCCTCAGGCATTCCAGATGATCGCCGAAGAGACCGGCGGCTCGGTGCAATGGGAGCTGATTTCCGGTGGTCAGCTTGCCGACGGGCGGGGTACCTTGGCGGCGGTCAGCGACGGGCTGATGCAGGGCGGATTGCAGATCCCGGTTTATACGCCCGAGGCGATGCCCTCGCTGACGCTGCTTTATTCCATTGTCGTGCCGGGCAGCGATCCGGTGGCGGTGGCGGCGGCGGCGGTCGAGACGGTGTTTCAGGACTGTCCCTCTTGCCTTGATGAGGCGCGCGCCAATAACGTCATGATTCTGGGCGGCTTTTCTTCAGCCCCCTATTACCTGATGTGTACCTCGCCGGTGGCATCTCTGGCCGATCTCAAGGGCAAGCGGGTGCGCGCCACTGGCGGTTATGGCGAGATGGCGGCGGCCGGAGGCGCGACGCCGATGTCCGTCACGCTGACCGAGGCGGTGGGCCTGTTGCAGCGCGGCGGGCTGGATTGCCTTATGGCGGTGCGCGAATGGTTGCAGACTTTCGGCTATGGCGAATATGCGCGCCATGTCAGCGATCTGCCCTTGGGCATCGCGGCCCCGGCGGTCGGCCTGCTGATGAACCGCGACGCCTTTGCAGAACTGTCGCCCGAGGAACAGCAGGCGACGCTGCGCGCGTCGGCCTTCATCACCGCCAAGCATACCATCGGCAATTACGTGCTGCGCGATCAGGAAAGTTTCGAGAAACAGCAGCAGGTCAATGGCGTCGAACTGGTTCCGCCGACCGACGATCTGACCGCCTTGGCCGAGGACTGGATCACGCAGGATCGCAAGCGCCTGATCGAGATCGGCGCGCAGCTTGGCGTACCCGACCCCGAGGCGCTGATCGACGCCTATCTGGCCAATGTCGAGAAATGGCGTCCGATCACTGCCGAAATCGGCAATGATGTCGATGCGCTGACGCTGCGGCTGTGGGATGACGTGCTGTCGCATGTCGATCCTGCGGCGCTGTAATCCGCCGATTCCCATCCCGTCGCGGGGGGGGGGCGAATGCGCCCCTTGCGCCGTGACGTGCGGTCAAAGCGAGGATGCCGATGGAGCGCCTGAACAAGATCACCAACCGGATTGCCGATGCGCTGTTCGCCGTCGCTTGTGTGGCGGGCGCGCTGATGATGCTGCATGTCACAATCGACGTGCTGTCGCGCAGCCTGTTCAACAAGCCCCTGTCCGGCACGGGCGAGATCACCGCAAGCTATTACATGATTGCGGTTGCCTTTCTGCCGCTGGCATGGGTGACGCTGCGTGACGCGCATGTCACAGCGGATATCTTTGCCAGCGCGCTGCCGCGCCCGCTGCGCCGGGTGACGGATCTGCTGGTGGATCTGCTGGTTCTTCTGTATGTGCTGGCCTTTGTCTGGCAAAGCTGGCTGTCTGCCCTTGCGCGCACCAGTCGCCGCGAGGTCTGGGAGATTCACGGAGGCTATCTGCCGGTATGGCCGACACGCTGGATCCTGCCCCTGGCCGGCACGGCGATGGCGCTGGCGCTGCTGTGCCGCCTGCTGGCCCGGCTGATCAAAGGGCGCGCCTAGATGGATCCGCTGAGTTTTGGACTGACTACGCTGGCGTTCATCCTGGGGTTGATAGCATTGCGCGTTCCGATCGGCGTCGCTCTGGGCGTTGTGTCGGTGCTGGGTCTTGCCTATGTACGCAACTTTCCCATCGCCCTGTCGATCCTGCGCGAGACGCCTTTCTCTTTTGCGGCGAACTGGGATTTGACGGCGATCCCGATGTTCCTGCTGATGGGGGCCATAGCCAACCACTCGGGCATTTCATCGGCGCTGTTCCGCGCCGCGCGGCTGTGGTTCAGCGCATTGCCCGGCGGGCTGGCCGTGGCCGCGAACATGGCCAGCGTCGGATTTGCCGCCGCCTGCGGGTCATCGCTGGCCTCGGCCGCAGCCATGGGCAGGCTGGCCATCCCCGAGATGCTGCGCATGGGTTATGACAAGGCGCTGGCGACGGGGGTGGTCGCCTCGGCCGGGACGCTGGCTGCGCTGATTCCGCCCTCGATCATGCTGGTGCTGTACGGTGTCTTTGCCGAGGTGTCGATCTCGCGCCTGCTGATCGCGGGGGTGGTGCCGGGTATTCTGACAGCACTGGCATATGTGGTGCTGATCGTCGTCCGCTGTCGGTTGAATCCGGCGCTTGCCCCGCCGCTGGACCCCGCCGAACTGGCAACGCTCAAGGCCGACCGGCTGGCCGCCCTTCGCGAGATCTGGCCGGTGACGCTGCTGGTTCTGGGCATTATCGGTGGCTTGTATGGCGGCATTGTCACCCCGACCGAGGCGGGCGCGGCTGGGGCCTCGCTGGCGCTGCTGATCGCCGTCCTGCAACGCCGGATCGACCTTGCGAGCGTCGTCACCGCCCTGAAAGAGGCAATGAGCGGTACGGCGCAGATCTTTTTCGTGGGCATGGGGGCGGTGATGTACACGCGCCTTCTGTCGCTGACGGGGGTATCGGCCTTGCTGGCCGATATGGTGGGCGGTTACGCGGGCGATCCGCTGCTGGTCATCCTGGCGATTTCCGCCGTCTTTCTGGTGCTGGGGATGTTTCTCGATCCGCTGGGGATCATGCTGATCACGATGCCGGTGTTCCTGCCGATGATCAAGGCACTGGGGCTGGATCTGATCTGGTTCGGCATCATCGTGGTGAAATACGTAGAAATCGGCATGATCACTCCGCCGCTTGGCATGAATGTCTTTGTGGTGAAATCGGTGATCGGCGACCGCGTGCCCATCTGGACGATCTTTCGCGGGGTTTCGTGGTTCCTGCTGGCCGAAGTGATCGTGATGGCGCTGCTGATCGGTTTTCCGCAGATCACGCTATTCCTGCCCGACCTGATGCGCTGACCGGGCAGGCACAGGACAGGCGGAAAGGGGGGGTGCGGGCCGGGCAAAGCCCGACCCGCGTGCTGCCGCCCGGGCCGGGGGCGCGCCTTCGGCGCGTGGCCGGTCTGTGAATGGCATGGCAACGCGACGCCGATCAGCGCCGCTGGCTTTGGCAGGGGGTCCGGGGGGCGCAGCTCCGCGGCCACCGCGGGACGCAAAACACCCGGCGGTGATGTCGCGCAACGGATCCCGTGCAGTGCGCGGCGGCGGGGTGCAGGCTGTTCATATCCTGCGCCGCCCCTGTGCAAGCAGCAAGCAGCACAAAGCCCCGCATTTGCATGGGATTTCGCGCCCCGCCGAAAACACCCGCCAGAGACCAGATCAGCGCACCCATCCCCGGCCTCCGGCAGTGACCGTCAGCCTAGGGTCGCGCCATCCTCGCGCCAGATGGCGATGACCGAAGAACGCGGCTTGCCCACGCCGTCGGGCCAGGATCCGCCCGGATGCTGGATGCCGACAAAGGCTGTCTTGCGGTCCGCAGACCAGCATAGGCCGGTGACTTCGGCACCGTTTGGCGCGGTCAGAAAGCGGGCGATCTCGCCGCTGTCAGGGTTGCCGATCAGCATCTGGTTATTACCCATGCCGGCGAAATTGTCAGCATTGCTGTCATTGCCATCGGTCTGGATCCACAGCAAGCCGGTGCTGTCAAAGGCCATCCCGTCGGGCGAGTTGAACATGTTGCCCGCTGTCACATTCGCCGATCCCCCATAGGCGTCCTCATGCACGGAAGGATTGCCCGCCATCACGAACAAATCCCATTCGAACCCGTCCGCGCCGTGATCCCCGCCCTTGGGTCGCCAGCGCAGGACTTGGCCGTATTCATTGGCCTGACGCGGGTTCGGTCCGCCCACCAGAGTCGCATCGCCCCCTGCATTCGGTTCGATCCCGCGCTTCGAGTTGTTGGTCAATGCGCAATAGGCCTCGGGCCGCCGGGGGTGGCAGGCGATCCATTCCGGGCGGTCCATCGTGGTCGCCCCGACCCGTGACCCCGCCATGCGCGCAAAGACCAGGATTTCGGCCTGCGACATGCCGGTCGTCTCGGGGGTCAGGGCAATCCACTCGCCGGTTTGGTCGTCGTGGAAACGCGCCACATATAGCGTGCCGTCGGACAACAGGGTATCGGTCGGCTGACCCTCTGCCCAGGTGCTGTCCGAGACGTAACGATAGACGAACTCGCCGCGCTCATCATCGCCCATATAGACCACGATCCGGCCATCGGCGGCCTGCACCATCTCGGCATTTTCGTGCTTGAACCGGCCAAGGGCGGTATGCTTGACTGGCGTGCCTGCCGCGTCCGAGGGGTCGATTTCGGTGATCCAGCCGTGGCGATTTGGTTCGTTCGGCTCTTTGCTCAGGTCAAAGCGCGGATCGAATATCTCATAGGCATAGCGGCTTTCATTACCGATGCCATAGCGGTTCTCGCCGTCGCTGCGCTGCTGGCCGGCCTCGCTGCTGTCGGAGGTGCCGAAATAGCCGTTGAAGTTTTCCTCGCAGGTCAGAAAGGTGCCCCAAAGCGTCTTGCCCGATCCGCAGTTGTTCATCGTGCCACGGGGTGACATTCCTTCGGCATCGGCATTGGTGCGGACCAGCCCGGACCCGGCGGCGGGGCCGTCCATGGTC
>NZ_JBKEBL010000335.1:0-20313 GCF_047973135.1 Paracoccus sp. (in: a-proteobacteria) | reverse complement strand
GAAGCGCCGCCATCTGCGCGACGACGCCATCCGCTTTTGCGAAGAGGCGCGGAAATTGCGCCCCGGCATCGTCTTTGGCGCCGATCTCATTGCCGGTTTCCCGACCGAAACGGACGAGATGTTCGAAAACAGCCTGAAACTGGTCGAGGATTGCGGCCTGACCTTTCTGCATGTGTTCCCCTATTCCGGGCGCAAGGGCACCCCGGCGGCGCGCATGCCGCGCGTGCCCGGCCCGGCGATCAGGGATCGTGCGGCGCGGCTGCGCGCGGCCGGCGATGCGGCACTGGCCCGGCATCTGGACGCGCAGCTTGGCCAGACGCGGCGGGTGCTGACCGAAGGCCCGCGCCTTGGCCGGACAGAACAGTTCACCGAGGTTGCCTTTGCTGCGGACCAGCCCGAGGGGGCGCTGATCGAGGCGCATATCACCGGGCAGGACGGCACCCGGCTGGTGGCCTGAACCGGACAGTGCTTGCAGCCCGGTGCCTCCGCGCTTACCGTGGCCTGACGCGGGACGGAGGATCAGCATGACCACAGCCCTTTACTCGCATCCGGCGGCGCAGGCGCATCTGATGCCCCCCGGCCATCCGGAACAGGTGGCGCGCTATGCCGCCGTGATCGCGGCGCTGGACGGTTTGGCTTTGGACCGGCGCGAGGCCCCTCTGGGTGACGAGGCCGACATCCTGCGCTGTCATCCTGCCGCCTATCTGGACCGTATCCGCGACAGCGTTCCGGCTGCGGGCTTTGCCATGCTGGACGCCGATACCCATCTGTCGCCCGGTAGTTTCGAGGCCGCGCTGCGCGCCGTCGGCGGGGCCTGCGCCGCCGTCGATGCGGTGCTGGCGGGCGAGGCCGCGAATGCCTTTGTCGCCATGCGCCCGCCCGGCCATCACGCCGAACGCGAGACGCCGATGGGCTTCTGCCTGTTCGGCACGGTGGCCATTGCCGCCCGTCACGCGCTGGACCGTCACGGGCTGTCGCGTGTTGCGGTGCTGGATTTCGACGTGCATCACGGCAATGGCACGCAGGATCTGCTGTGGGACGAGGCGCGGGCCTTTTTCGCCTCGACCCATCAGATGCCGCTTTATCCCGGCAGCGGCGTGCCCACGGAACGCGGCGCGCATGGCCAGATCATGAACGCGCCGCTGCCACCAGGCTCGGGCGGGGTCGAGGCTTTGGCGGCATGGCGGCATGTTCTGGACCGTTGCCGCGATTTCAATCCGCAACTGATCCTGGTTTCCGCCGGTTTCGACGCACATCGGGACGATCCGCTGGCGCAACTGAACTGGACCGAGCGTGATTTCGCCGCGATCACGCAGGCCATTTGCAAGCTTGCGGCGGAATGTGGCGCGGCAGTGGTATCCTCGCTGGAAGGTGGTTATGATCTGGCCGCGCTGGGCCGGTCTGTGCGCGCCCATGTGGAATGTCTGGTGGAGGCCGGAAATTGAGCGAGATTGACAAGATGTCCTTCGAGGACGCCATGCGAGAGCTTGAGACAACCGTTGGCAAGCTGGAAACGGGCGACGCCACGCTGGAGGAATCCATCGCACTGTACGAACGCGGCGCCGCGCTGCGCAAGCATTGCGAGGCCCGGCTGCGGCAGGCCGAAGAGCGGGTCGAAAAGATCACCCTTTCCGCCAGCGGCCAGCCTGCGGGAACGGAACCCGCCGAGGGGCTGTGATGCAGGGCCGACTGGAAGAGGTGAAGGCACAGGTTCAGGCCGCGCTGGAGGCGGCGATGGCCGACCTGCCCAAGGGCGAACTGCGCGACGCGATGGCCTATGCCACGGTCGGCGGCAAGGGTATCCGGGCCTTTCTGGTGATGGAATCGGCGCGCCTGCACGAGGTGCCTGACGATTCCGCTCTGCCCGTGGCGGCTGCGGTCGAGGCGCTGCATGCCTATAGCCTGGTGCATGACGACCTGCCCGCGATGGACGATGACGACCTGCGCCGGGGCATGCCGACCTGCCATCTGCAATGGTCCGAGGCCACGGCGATTCTGGCCGGTGACGCGTTGCAGACCCTGGCCTTTCAGTTTCTTGCCGACGAGGTGATCGGCGATGCCGATACCCGGCTGCGGCTGATCGGCGGTTTTGCCGATGCGGTGGGCGCGCGCGGCATGGTCTGGGGGCAGGCGCTGGACATTGCCGCTGAAACCGTGATCGAACCGCTGGATATCAAGGCCGTCAAGCGCCTGCAGGCCGCCAAGACCGGTGCGCTGATCCGCTTTGCCGCGACGGCGGGGCCGGTGATCGCCCAAGCCGATCCTCAGGCGCTGGATGATTATGCGCAGGCTCTTGGGCTGGCCTTTCAGATCGCCGATGACATTCTGGACGTGACCGGTGACGAGGATGTGACCGGCAAGCGCGTGGGTAAGGATGGCGCGGCGGGCAAGGCGACTTTTGTTTCGCTGCTGGGGCTTGACGGCGCGCGGGATGAGGCGCGGCGCTATGCCGGCAAGGCCGGGGCCGCGCTGGCCCCCTATGGCGAAGCGGCGGGCAACTTGCACGATCTTGCACGATTCGTTATCGAACGCGACACCTGAACTCTGCCAAGCACACGCGTGCGTGCCCCGGAGGGCCAGCCATGACCGACCGCCCGCAGACACCGCTTCTGGACAGGATCGCCCTGCCATCGGACCTGAAATCGCTGACCGACCGCGAGCTGATGCAGCTTGCCGATGAATTGCGGTCCGAAACGATCAGCGCCGTCAGCGTGACGGGCGGGCATCTGGGCGCGGGTCTGGGTGTGGTCGAGCTGACGGTGGCGCTGCATGCGGTGTTCGACACGCCGCGCGACAAGCTGATCTGGGATGTCGGGCATCAGTGCTATCCTCACAAGATCCTGACCGGTCGTCGCGACCGGATCCGCACCTTGCGGACCGGCGGCGGGCTTTCGGGCTTTACCAAGCGCACGGAAAGCCCTTTCGATCCTTTCGGGGCGGGTCATTCCTCGACCTCGATCTCGGCGGCGCTGGGTTTCGCCGTCGCGCGTGATCTGGGCGGCGATCCGGGCGATGCGGTCGCGGTGATCGGTGACGGTGCCATGAGCGGCGGCATGGCCTATGAGGCGCTGAACAATGCCGGCCATCTGGGGCAGCGGCTGTTCGTCATCCTGAACGATAACGAAATGTCCATCGCTCCGCCGGTCGGTGCGATGTCCTCTTATCTGACCCGGTTGTATACGGGCGGGCCGTTTCAGGAACTGAAGGCCGCTGCCAAGGGCGCGGTCGGCTTTCTGCCCGAACCATTTCAGGAAGGCGCGCGCCGCGCCAAAGAGATGCTGAAGGGTATGGCGGTCGGCGGCACCCTGTTCGAGGAACTGGGCTTTTCCTATATCGGACCGGTTGACGGGCACGATCTGGAACAGCTTTTGCCGCTGCTGCGCACAGTCCGCGCGCGCGCGACCGGCCCGGTGCTGATCCATGCGGTCACGAAAAAGGGCAAGGGCTATGCCCCGGCCGAGCGCGCCGCCGATCGTGGCCATGCGACCGGCAAGTTCGATTTGATCACCGGCCAACAGGCCCGCGCAAAGTCGAACGCGCCCAGCTATACCTCGGTTTTCGCTGAGGCGCTGATCGACCAGGCCAGCCGCGACGACAAGATCGTGGCCGTCACCGCCGCCATGCCCGACGGCACCGGGCTGAAACAGTTCGCCGAACGCTTTGGGCGGCGCTGTTTCGACGTGGGCATCGCCGAACAGCATGCCGTGACCTTTTCGGCGGGGCTGGCAGCCGGAGGAATGCGGCCCTTTTGTGCGATCTATTCGACCTTTCTGCAACGCGGTTACGACCAGATCGTCCATGATGTCGCGGTGCAGGGCCTGCCGGTTCGCTTTGCCATCGACCGGGCGGGGCTGGTCGGGCAGGACGGGCCGACCCATGCCGGGGCCTATGACATCGCCTTTCTGGCCAATCTGCCCGGTTTCGTGGTCATGGCCGCCGCCGATGAGGCCGAACTGGTGCATATGGTCGCCACTGCGGCGGCGCATGATGCCGGCCCGATCTCGTTCCGTTTTCCGCGTGGCGAGGGTGCGGGCGTCGTGCTGCCTGAACGTGGCGAGGTGCTGACCATCGGCAAGGGCCGCGTGGTAGCCGAGGGGGCGGGCGTTGCCATCCTGTCCTTTGGTACCCGCATGACGCAGGTCATGGCCGCGCGCGAGGCGCTGATGGCGCGAGGGATTACCCCGACCGTCGCGGATGCGCGTTTCGCCAAGCCGCTTGACCGCGAACTGATCCTGCAGCTTGCCGCCGCGCATGACACGCTGATCACCATAGAAGAGGGTGCGGTTGGCGGCTTTGGCAGCCATGTCGCGCAGCTTCTGGCCGAAGAGGGTGTGTTCGACCACGGGCTGCGGTTCCGCTCGATGGTCTTGCCGGACCGGTTCGTGGATCATGACGCGCCTTTCGCGATGTATGACAGCTCGGCCCTGAATGCCGCGCATATCGAGGCCAAGGTGCTGGCCGCGCTGGATGTCAGAACCCTGGCGGGCCGTCGAAGCGGTGCCTGAACCGGGTCACTGATAGCTGCGCACCAGCGCCCCCGCGATCAGCGACCAGCCATCGACGACGACAAAGAAAGCCAGCTTGAAGGGCAGGGCAACCACGACTGGCGGCACCATCATCATCCCCATTGACATCAGCACCGCCGAGACGACCAGATCGATGATCAGGAAAGGCAGGGCGACCAGAAAGCCGATCTCGAAGGCGCGCTGAATCTCGGACAGCATGAAGGCCGGAACCAGAACCGACAGGCGGTCGGGCGGCCCGTCGGCCCCCGGCGCGATCTCGGCCAGGCCTTGCAGCGTGTCGGGGTCGGTGCGCGCGGCCATGAAGTGCTGGAACGGCACGATGCCGCGTTGCAGCGCCTCGCCCAGGGTGATGCTGCCCGCGTTCAGCGGTGCGCCGGCAACCTGCCATGCCTCGCGCAGGACCGGGTCCATGATGAACCAGGTCAGGAACATCGCCAGGCTGACAATCAGCATATTCGGCGGCGATTGCTGTAACCCGATCGACTGGCGCAGAATCGACAGCACGGTGACGATGAAGGGAAAGCACGTCACCATGATGGCGATGCCCGGAGCCAGCGACAGCGCCGTCAGCGCAAGCACGATCAGGACCGAGTTCTGCCCCAGCGTTGCGGCGGCCTGCTGCAATCCGGTTTCCTGCTGCGCCAGTGCCGCCGAGGGCACCAGCAGGAACAGCAGCCAAAGATACCTCACGCTGCCCCCGTTGCGCCGGTGATCCGCACGCACAGCCGGTCATCGGGCGATCCGTCGCCCGTCAGCTCGCCGCGTGCGATCACCTTGTCGCCGACGCAAATCTCGACCCCGTCCTCGATCGACTGGTCCAGCGTCAGGATGTCGTCGGATTTCAGCGCCGAAAGCTGCGCGACGCTTTGCCGGGTCCGGCCCAGCCGAATGGTCACTTCAAGCTGGATGCTGTCGGTGTCGATCAGATGTTTCAGTGCGTCCATGTCCTGTCCTCGTCCTTGATTTCAGCGATCAGCGCGCGAATCTGGCCCGCGATCCTGTCTTGCGAAAATTCGATGCGCCCGCCCCGCAGGGACAGCGAGACACGTTCCGTTCCGGTGTCGTCCAGTTCGATGCCCATCGCCCCGCTTTCGGCGATGCAGCGTTCGACCATGCCGCGTAGCGCCGGGCTGAAGGCGATGCGTGCCCGCAGCGGGGTAGTCTCGGCGGCAAGGCCGCGCAGCGTATTCAGCAACTCGCGCTCCAGCCGCTGCGACACCGTGGACGGGGTCAACGCATCCAGCATCTCGGACAGAATCGGTGTCAGCGATGCCACAGCCTCGGCCCTCAGGGCCGCGCGGCGGGTTTCGTCATCCGACAGGGCGGCGGTCAGTCGGTCCAGCCCTGCGCGCAGATTGCCGACCTGATCGTTTTCCTGCCGCGCCATCCCGGCTGCGATCCCCTCGTCCCGCGCCTGATCAAGCTGGGATTGCGAGAACATCGGGGTCGCGGCACTGTTTGCGGCGGCGGTGAAGGATTCAAGTTTGATCACGGCGGTGGTCAATGGATGTTCTCCTTGCTGTCGATCCAGCCAGACAGGATCTTGACGCTTTCATCCTGCCGTTCGCGCATCATGTTACGCAGCCGGGCCACCGGATCGGCGGGCGGCAGGGATAGTTGGTCGGGGTTCGCGGGTTCGGGGGCGATCACCTGCTGCCGGGGTGTCGCGGCGACCACTTCGGCCTCGACGGGCAGGATGGTACCATCCCTTGCCGGGCCGCTGTCATCCAGCAGCGCGGGCGGACGTGCGGCCGCGCGGTTGCGCAGGACCGGGCGCAGCAGCACAAAGATCACCGCCAGCGCAAACAGCCCGATCAGCGCGATGCGTGCCAGCCCGTTCAGTTCCAGCCGGTCCAGCAGGCCGGCGCGGGCCACGGTTCCGTTCTGACCCAGATCGGCGAAGGGCAGCGATTTCACGGTGATTACATCGCCCCGCGCCTCGTCGAACCCGACCGCCGAGGCCACCAACTCGCGCAGCGTCTGCAATTCGGCATCCGGGCGCGGCACGATTTCGGGATCACCCTTGGCATTTTCCTGCACCACGCCATTGACCAGAACCGCGACCGTCAGGCGCCGCGTCGATCCCGGCTGGCGCGAGACTTCGCGGGTCACGGTGCTGACCTCGTAATTCGCCTGCTGACGGTTCTCGGACCGCGCGGCCTGCGTCTTGTCACCCGGCGATTGTTCGCTGTCGGGCAGGTTCGAGGCCGCCGTCACCGCACCCGATCCGGTCGAATTGCTGGAATCCGAAGTTTCTTCGGTGACTTCTGAAATCAGGGCACGCTGGTTGGGGTCAAAGCGCCGCTCGGTCATCTGTTCGGTGTCAGTCACCAGATCGAGGTTCAGTTCGACGATGGCGTTATTCGCGCCGACATGCGATTCGAGGATGCGCTCGACATTGCTTTTCAGTGCCTTGGCGCGATCCATCGCGCTGTCATTTTCGCCCGCTGCGACGATGCCGGTCCGCGAATCGATGACGGTGACACTGTCGGGCCGTATGCCGGGAACACCGGACGAGACCAGAAATTTCAGTGCCGCCGCCTGTTCGCGCGTGACTGCGCTGCCATTCGTCGTCAGCGTGACCGAGGCGCTGCCCGCCACATCACGCCGATAGCCCCGGCCATTTTCAACAGCCAGATGGACCCGCGCCGCCTTGACATTGGGCAGGGCCAGAATCGTGCGCGCCAGCTCGCCCTCTTTCGCGCGCCAATAGGCGGCATCGAACATCTGCGAGGTGGTACCAAATCCGGACATGCCGTCCAGCAGTTCATATCCCGCACCGCCCGCTGCCGGCAGGCCCTGTGCGGCCAGATCCATTCGCAGCCGGTCGCGTTGCTGCGAATCGACCCAGATCGAATCGCCGCGCACTTCATAGGCCGTGCCCGAGCGTTCGACAGCCGCGACGACCTCGCCCGCCTGCGCGGGGTCAAGGCCACCATAAAGCAATGCCATGCCGGGGCGGCTGGCAAACCAGCCAAAGCCTGCAATTGTCAGAAATGTCGCCAGAAATGCGACCGCGAGAATGGCTTTCTGTTGAGAGCTTCGCTCTGTCCAATAGTCCTGCAGTTTTTGCAAAACCTGCCCTTTCGAATCAGCGGTGGTGTTTGTCGATGCCTTGTCATGGCACGGGCCCGATTAAGAATTGGTTAGTCGCAAGCTGCTAAATCCGTCTCATCAGGATGGAGAATCACCATGACGGACGACGCAGGCGCGGCCCCGGCGCCCGAAGAACCGAAGAAAAAGAAATCCCGGTTGCTATTGCCGGTGGCGGTGCTGCTGCTTGGCGGAGCGGGCTTTGGTACCACTTATATGGGGCTGTGGTCCCCGGCGGCGTTGCTGCCCTCGGCGCAGGCGGCGGCGAAACATACGGAACCGAAAGTCGAATTTGTCGATGTTCCGACGGTCGAGGTGCCGGTTCCCGGACCGCAGCGGCGCAGCGTCGTGCTGAGCGCCTCGATCGAGACGGATGCCGCCGATACCGAACAGGTCTTGCATCTGATGCCGCGCGTGTCCGACGCCTTTACCACATTTCTGTCCGAGGTCGATCCCGCAGCTTATGAAAAACGCGGCGTGCTGGAAATCATCCGGGGTGAGCTGATCACCCGGACCCGCTTTGTCCTGGGCGAGGGCCCGGTCAAGGACCTGCTGATCACGGAGTTTCGGATCAAATGAACATCGACACCATTTTTCAGGCCGCGCTGATCGTGGCCTCGGTCGGGTTGGCCGGTTTCTGTGTCATTCTGGCGCGCAGGTTGCGTCGGCTGAACGATCTTGAAAGCGGCCTTGGCGGTGCCATTGCCGTGATGGTGGCCGAGGTGGACCGGCTGGAAAAGGCGATTCGCCACGCGCAGGACGAGGCGGCAGAGGCCAGCGCGGCCTTGGCCGACGAAATCGCCACCGCCCGCAAGGAACGCGCGCTGTGGGATTTGCGCCAGCGCATCGGCGAGGCGGCTCTGCCGCCGGAACCGCGCCCCGTGCCCGTCGCAATGCAGCGCAAGCTGCGCAAAAGGACCGAGGTGGCCGATGCGTAGACGTCTTCTTCCGTCACTGGCGATTCTGTTCGCGGCCCCCGCTGCCTTCGCCATCTGGCACAATCAGGACATGTCGCGGCTGTTCGTGGCCTTCGCCGAACCCAGCGGGCTGATGCAGGGCTGCGGCGACGTGCCCGAAGCCGTCGCCCTGGCCGGGGAATTGCGCGACCGGGCGCTGCGGATCGAACGCTATATGCAGGCTATCGACACCCGCAAGGCCGAACTTGCCGAGGCCGAGGCCAGCCTGACCCGCAAGCTGGTCGAGCTGAAGGGCCAGAAATCCGGCATCCAGTCGCGCCGCGCCGGTGCGAGCGCCGCCATCCGCAGCGATATCGACAGGCTGATCGCGGTCTATGACCAGATGAAACCGGCCGAGGCCGCCGTGATCCTGACCAACCTGCCGCCCGATTTCGCGGCCGAGATCCTGATGCGCGTCCAGCCCGAGACCGGCGCGCGCATCATTGCCGCGGTCGAGCCGCGCAAGGCGGCGCTGCTGACCGCCGAGATGGGCGCGCGCAGCGTTCGCAAGCAATAAGGAGCGTTTCTCATGTTCGGCTTTGTCGGCATTTTCCTGACCATGGCGATGGTCTTTGGTGGCTATCTTCTTGCCGGGGGCAAGATGGGTGTCATCCTGCATTCGCTGCCTTTCGAGATGATGATGATCATGGGCGCGGCCATCGGTTCATATCTTCTGTCGAATGACAGCCACACTCTGAAGGCGACGCTGGGTGGCCTGGGCCGGGCCTTCAAGGGTCCGAAATGGACCGAACAGGACCATCAGGACGTGCTGTGCCTGATGTTCCAGTTGCTGCGCGTGGCCCGCGAAAACCCGGTCGAGCTGGAACAGCATATCGAACAGCCCGCCGAATCGACGATCTTCACGGCTTATCCCCGGCTGATGGCGGATCACAATATCGTCTCGCTGATCGCCGACACGCTGCGTTCCGCCAGCCTGAACTATGACGATCCCTATCAGGTCGAGGAAATGCTGACCCGCCGAATCGCCGGTCTGCGCGAGGATGAGATGCACGTCCCCCACGCCCTGCAGAACATGGCCGACGCATTGCCCGCCCTGGGCATCGTCGCTGCCGTTCTGGGCGTCATCAAGACCATGAGCGCCATCGACCAGCCCCCCGAGGTTCTGGGCAAAATGATTGGCGGCGCGCTGGTCGGCACATTTCTGGGCGTGTTTCTGGCCTATGGATTCGTGGCCCCGCTGGCGCAGCGGCTGGGGGCGGTGGTCCGGCAGGATCTGGTCTTTTACGAGGTGATCAAATCGGTCCTGATCGCCGGGCTGCATCAGCACGCCACCAACCTGTGTGTCGAGGTCGGTCGTCAGGCCGTACCTGAACATGTCCGCCCCAGCTTTGACGGGCTGGAATCGGCCCTGCGAGAACTGAAAAAGGCCGCGTGATGCTGTTGCCCGCAATTCTGGGACTGGCAGGCATGGCGGCGCAGCCGTCAAATCTGGCTCCGGCTGTGTCGGACTATGCCGAACAGGCCTCGGGCTGGCTGCTTGAGGGAAAGAACCTGCCGCCCGATTACCGGGTTCGGCTTCGCCGGATGCCGCCTGCCGAGCGCCTCCAGGTGCTGATCTTTCTGCGCCGGTCGGGGCTGCTGGTCGGGCAACCCTGGTCGCTGGATGACATCCTGCGGCCTGCTGAATCATCCGAGGAGGCTTCAGAATGAAGTCGATTTCTGCCGTTTCCGCGAAACCGGGCCGGTTTCTGGACGCCCCGCTTCTGGTGACGGGCGCGCTGGTGCTGATTGTCATATCGCTGGTGATCCCGCTGCCGCCGGGCTTTCTGGATTTCGGGATCGCATTGTCCATCGCGACGGCGACTCTGGTGCTGGTCATGGCCTCGCTGGTGGACAAGCCGACCGATTTTCAGGCCTTTCCGGTGCTGCTGCTGGTCAGTCTGGTGATCCGGCTGTCGCTGAACGTGTCCTCGACACGGCTGATCCTGACACAAGGCCAT
This sequence comes from Paracoccus sp. (in: a-proteobacteria), assembly GCF_047973135.1. Classification (GTDB taxonomy): domain Bacteria; phylum Pseudomonadota; class Alphaproteobacteria; order Rhodobacterales; family Rhodobacteraceae; genus Paracoccus. The sequence goes on along the minus strand of NZ_JBKEBL010000335.1, from coordinate 9,777 downwards.
ACCGGTAAGGACGCGGCGGGGCAGGTCATCAACGGCTTTGCCGATTTCGTCGCGGGCGGGTCGCTGCTGGTCGGGATCACCGTCTTTGCGGTGATTTCGGTCGTGAATTTCATGGTCATCACCAAGGGTTCGGGCCGGATGGCCGAGGTCGCGGCCCGTTTTGCGCTGGATTCGCTGCCGGGCAAGCAACTGGCGATTGACGGCGACCTGAACGCCGGCGCCATCGACCATCAAGAGGCGAAACGCCGCCGCGCGCAGGAACAGCGCGAGATCAGCTTTTTCGGTTCGCTGGACGGCGCGTCGAAATTCGTCAAGGGCGACGCGGTTGCCGGGATCGTTATCACCCTGATCAACCTGCTGATCGGGCTGGCGGTCGGGATCGTCGTGCATGGCATGCCGGTGGGCGAGGCGCTGGCGACCTATTCGCACCTGACCATCGGCGACGGGCTGGTCAGCCAGATTCCGGCGCTGATCACCTCGATGGCGGCGGCGCTGCTGCTGTCGCGCGGGGGCGCAACCGACACCACCGCGCAGCTTTTGTCGTCGCAGCTTGTCCGCAGCTGGCAGCCTGCGGCGGTGGTCGCGGTGGCGATGATGCTGCTGTCCGCCGTGCCGGGCATGCCCTCGATGCTGTTTCTGCTGATGGGGGCGGCTCTGGGCGGGGTGGCGTGGCATATCCGGCGGCGGCAGGGCAAGGCCGCCGACGAGGCGCTGGACCAGATTGCCGAGGAACCCGATCAGCGGCCCGCCAGCCGGATCGGCGATGTACTGGACACTGATGAGGTCAGCGTCGAGATCGGCACCGATCTGGTCGCGAACGCGTTGGATCAGGCGCGCGGTCTGGGCAGCCGGATCACCAACCTGCGCATCTATATCGCCCGCAATTTCGGGGTGATCCTGCCCGATGTGCGGATCTCGGATTCCGACGAACTGCCGCCGGGCGATTACCAGATCCGTATTCAGGGCGTCGTGCGCGGGCGCGGTACCCTGCGGGCGGGCGATGTTCTGGCATTGGGCGCGGACGATGCCCTGCGCGATCTGCCGGGCCTTGCCGTGCAAGAGCCCGTCTATGGCAGCCCGGCCCGCTGGATTGCACGCGATCAACAGGACGATGCCGCAACGATGGGCGCGACCGTCGTGACGCCGATGGAGGTTCTGTCCACCCATCTGATGGAGGTCGTCAAGGCGAACCTGCCCGCGCTGCTGACCCTTGGTGCCATGCAGCGCCAGATAGACGAGCTGAAAACCCTGTCCGATCCGGCGCGCTCGGAACGCTATCGCCGCTATTTCGACAGCATGATCCCCGAAAAGGTCACACCGGAAACCCTGCTGGCAATCCTTCGGGCCCTGCTGGAAGAACGGATTTCAGTGCGCAACCTGCCCCTGATCGTCGATGCGATCTGCGAATTCCGGAATGTCGAGGCGATCGACACCATCTATGAACTGGTCCGCAAACGGCTGCGCGGGCAGATTACCCAGCAATATGCCGATGACCGGGGCCAGATCGCGGGCCTGCAACTGCATCCCGCGTGGGAGGCCGAATTTGTCCGTTCCGACAGCGAAACGGGCCGGACGGGCGGCGGCGCGATGACGCCGGCCCTGTCGCAAAAGCTGCTGGACTCGACGCGCAGGGCGCTGGCGACCACCCCGGCGGGGGGGGCGGTCATCATCGCGCCTGATCACCGGCGGCGGATGATCCGGGCGGTTCTGGGTTCGAACGGGGTGGCGGTGCCGGTGATCGGTCTGGAAGAGGTCGATCCTTCGGCCGAGCTGCGCCTGTTGGGCACGATCGAGGCCGCATGACCTGGGATCAGCTTGCCCTGATGTTTCCGTGGCTCAACTGGACGACGGTGCTGGTCTATGCCCGCGTGCAGGCCAGCCTGCTGATCCTGCCGGGCCTGGGCGAACGGATCCTGCCGGTGCGTATCCGCGTTGCCGCCGCGATGGCGGTGACGCCGCTGCTGGCAGGGGCGGTGGCTCGGGTGCCGATGCCGGGCACGCAGCAGGAGATCATGTGGCAGGTGGCGGCGCAAATGGTGATCGGGCTGGCGGGCGGCGCGTTGTTGCGGTTGCTGACGATGGCGATTGACATCGCCTCGACGGCCATTGCGGCCACGGCGTCGCTGTCGCAGATCGTGGGCGTCCCGAACGAGGCCGCGCCGCATCCCATCGGCAACCTGCTGCATCTGGGGGGGCTGGCGATCCTGATGGCCCTTGGCCTGCCGGTCATGCTGCTGCGCCTGATGGCCGACGGGTTGGCGATATGGCCTCCGGGGGCGTGGCCTGACGTTGCGACACTGGCCCCGGATGCCGTTCAGATCGTCGTCTACAGCTTTGGTCTGGCGATGCTGCTGGCCGCGCCCTTCACCCTTGGCGGGCTGCTGTTTCAGGCGCTGTCCGGCGTCATCAACCGGGTCATGCCCGCGCTGCCGGTTGTCTTTATCGGATCGCCCGCCGCGATACTTCTGGCGTTGATTGCTCTGGGCCTGCTGGCACCGATGCTGGTCGGGTTGTGGGTGGACGCGGTGTTCGACTTTACCCTGCCGGGATCACCATGAGCGAGGACAGCACCGACAAGCCGTTTGAGGCCAGTGAACAGAAACTGCGCCGCGCCCGCGAGGATGGCGACATTCCCCGTTCGACCGAATTGAACGTCGCAGCGATGTATCTGGGGGCGTGGCTTGCCTTTGCCCTGGGGGCGGGCCTTGCCGTCAGGCAGTGGCTGACCATGGCCAGCCGCGCGATGGGGGCCGAGGGCTGGTCGTCGGGGCCGGTTTTCGGCACGGCATCGGCATTGGGGCGGCATGCCTCGGTCGCGGTGGTCGTGATGATGCTGGTTCCGGCGCTGGTGATCCTTGTTGCGCTGATCGCGCAGCGCGGGTTGGTCTTTTCGGCGAAAAAGCTGAATTTCGATCCGAAAAGGCTGAACCCGGTCAAGAATGCGGCGCAGAAATTCGGCCCCTCGGGGCTTGTGACCTTTGCGATTTCGCTGGCCAAGGCGGCGGTGGTCTGTCTGGGCGGATGGTATCTTTTCGCCGCGCTGCTGGATCGTCTGGCGGCCAGCGCCATGGGCCGGGGCGGCCAGTGGGTCGAGGGGCTGGGCGTGGTGCTGCGTCAGGTTCTGCTGATGGCGGTCGCGATCTCGGTGGTGTTCGCCATCATTGATACACTGTGGAAACGCCACGAACACCTGCGTCGCCACCGCATGACCCGCAAGGAGGTCGAGGATGAACACAAGGATGCCGAGGGCGACCCGCATCTGAAGGCCGCGCGGCGGCAGAGGGCAGTGGACATCGCGATGAAGCAGATGCTGGCCGATGTCGCCAAAGCCGATGTGATCATTGTCAACCCGACCCATTACGCGGTCGCGCTGGAATGGAAACGCGGCAGCGGTCGCGCACCGGTCTGTCTGGCCAAGGGAACCGATGACGTGGCCGCGCGAATCCGCGACCGCGCGCGCGAACACATGGTGCCGGTCTTTTCCGACCCGCCCTGTGCGCGGGCGATCCACGCGACCGTCAAGGTCGGCGAGGAAATCCGCCGCGAGCATTTCGCGGCAGTTGCCGCCGCGATCCGCTTTGCCGAAAGAATGCGGGTAAAGGCGCGGGCCGGATGGTGATGCGGTCTCGGGATCTTGCCGCGCTGGAGCGTATCGCGCGGCTCAAGGCGGAACGCGAGCTGAAGAAATTCGCAGCCTTCCGGCAGCATATGGAGGTGGCGCGGCAAAAGGTCGATGCCGCGCAGGTTTCGCTTGAGCAAAGCTATCGCAGCGTAGCGCCGTTGACCGTTGCTGCGGCGCGGATGGCGAATGCCCAGGCTGGCCGCTCGGCGCGCGATTTGCGGCATGCGCAGCAGGAATTGCAGCGCCTGAAGCCGCGCTTCGAGGCGGTGCGCAAGGACGCCATGCACGAATTTGGCCGCGCCGAGGTGCTGCTTGACCTGTCGAACCGCAAGCCGCGTGATGAAATTTAAAACCTGACGGCTTTTATCTGATTCTGTTGTCAGGCTTTAACTGTTTGATTCTACGCTGTTGCTGCAAAAATCTGATGATCAGATTTGCTTTCGCCAGTCATACTGATCCGTCTGGCCCGTCAGGGTGCTCGATCCGGCATCAGCCGACGATAGACATGCCAGCTTGCGTGGCCCAGAATCGGCAGCGTGATGAACAGGCCCAGAAAGGCCGGGATCATGCCAAGGACAAGCAGGCCCGTGATCATCGCCGCCCAGATGAGCATCGTGCCAAGGTTTTCGGCCACGGCGCGGACCGATGTGATGATCGCGGTGATGAAATCCACCTCGCGATCCAGCAGCAGCGGCAGCCCGACCACCGTGAACGAAAACAGTACCGCCCCGAAACCGGCACCGATCAGCGTGCCGACGGTCAGCATCGCCAGCCCGCGTCCCTGAAACAGCACCTCGGCGGAACTGGTGATATTGGTCAGTGCCGACACGCCCATGAACAGCGCAAAGATCGTATGCGCGACAAAGACCCAGAACATGAACAGCAGCAGGATCACCATCCCCATCGACGGGATCTGCCGGTCCTTTTGGGCAAAGACGATGCGGCTGACCTGAGGCCAGGACAGCGACTCGCCCGCCTCGATGCGGCGGCTGACCTCGTAAAGGCCAACGGCAGCGAAGGGGGCGATCAGCGGAAACCCCAGGATGAAGGGGATCAGCCACCAGTCCCGCCCCGAGGCAAAGGCAACGGCGGCCAGCACCAGCCCGCCCGCCACATAAACCGCCGAAAACAGCAGTCCGAAAGAGGGCGCGCGGCGGAAATCGTGCCATCCCAGCCGCAGCGCGGCCGTCAGGTCCGAAACGCGGATATGCGCGATATCGGACATTTCGTCCGGATGTTCGGGCAATGCCTCTGCCGCCGGGATCCGCCGATCCTCGGGGGGAGTGGTCGAAGGTGTGTCAGGCATGTCGTCTCCTCCCTGAAAATCGCACGTTCGGGGTTTCAGGTTAGGCGGCTTGCCCGCCTCTGGCAACGCCCCTTGCTCAGGCGAACCCTTGCTCAGGCGAATTTGCCGATCAGTGCCTCGTTCACGTCGGGGGTGACGAATTTCGACACATCGCCCCCCAGCCGGGCGATTTCCTTGACCAGTTTCGAGGCGATTGCCTGCCGCCGCGCGTCGGCCATCAGAAACACCGTCTCGATGCTGGCATCCAGCGCGCGGTTCATGCCAACCATCTGGAACTCATACTCGAAATCCGCCACTGCGCGCAGGCCACGCACGATCACGGCGGCACCGACATCGCGTGCGCAGTCGATCAGCAGGTTTTCGAACGGGTGGACCAGAATCTGCCCGCCCGTCTGTGCCGCGATCTTGTCGCATTCGGCCCGGACCATCGCCACCCGTGTGTCCAGATCGAACAGCGGCCCCTTGTCGCGGTTGATCGCCACACCGATGACAAGCCGGTCAACCAGCGCCATCGCGCGCTGGATGATATCGACATGCCCCAGCGTGATCGGGTCGAAGGTTCCGGGATAAAGGCCGATGCGCATAACAGTTATCCTTATGCATGGTCGCGCATGCAGCGAAAGCCGATTTTTCCTGAAAATGCAAGAGAAAGAGCGATTGTCAGTTCCCCATGATCATGCCGGTCAGCGCCTCTTTTTCGGCTGCCAGTTCCTTCAGCCGGCCGCTGACCGCGTCGCCGATCGAGATCACGCCCAGCATGTCGCCCGCGTCATCGACGACGGGCAGGTGGCGGAACCGGCCCTCGGTCATCCGCTCCAGCACCTTCAGGGCGTCGTCGCGTACGGTACAGGTCTGAACCGATTTGGTCATGACTTCGCTGATCGGCGTCTTCAGCACATCAGAGCCGCGCGCACCCAGTTGCCGTACGATGTCACGTTCGGACAGGATGCCCTCGGGCTTGCGCCCGTCGGTTGAAACGACCACGGCCCCGATCCGCCGTTCCGACAAAAGCTTTGCTGCCTCGGCCAGCGTGGCGTCGGGCTTGATCGTGATGATCGAGGCTGGTTCAAGCCCCGGTTTGCCGGAAGCGGTTTTCATCGACAGCATCTGGTTCACAAGCATCGGGGCTTCTCCTGTAAGAGGTTACAGGGGTCATCATTTTCGCTGATTTGTCCCACGTCAAGCCTGACGCAAGCATTCCGCGATTTACTGGGCCTCAAGACGTGCAATCTCTTGCCTGATGCCCTGCGCCAGCTCTTCCGCCAGAAGGGTCAGCCTGCGCGAGGCGCGATCATCCGCGTGGCGCAGCAGCCAGAAGCTGCGCTTCAGCGCGATCCGGTCGGCAAGCACCCGGCGCACCCCCGGCGCGAAGGGAATCGCAAAGTCATGGACGATGCCCAGACCCGCTCCGGCCCGGATCGCCTGCATCTGCACCGAAACCGAGTTCGAGGTGATCGCCGCCGTCTCGGCCCCGGTTTCAGACAGATAGTCCAGTTCCCGGTCAAAGATCATGTCGGGAATATAGCCGATCAGCCGGTGCCCGCGCAGGTCGTCAAGGCGGCGGATAGGCGGGTGCCGGTCAAGGTAATCGCCATGTCCGGCCAGATGCAGGTGGTAATCGGTCAGTTTCTGCACCGTCAGCCGACCGGTTTCCGGCGGCGAGACGGTGATGGCCATATCGGCCTCGCGCCTGGACAGGTTCACGACGCGGGGCAGGGCGACGATCTGGATCTCCAGCCCCGGATGGGTGTCGCACATCCCCCGCGCGACTTGCGGCAGCAGATAGTTCGCGCAGCCATCCGGCGCCCCGATTCGCAATTGCCCGCTGATCCCCGCCTCGCGCCTTGTGGCCTCGGTGGCGGCAAGCGCGGCCTTTTCGGTGGCCTCGGCAGGGGCCATCAGCCGCGCGCCCTCGGCGGTCAGCGCATAGCCCTGCGGGGTCTTGGCAAAAAGCGCGGCACCGACCGCCCGTTCCAGCCGCGCGATCCTGCGCCCGATGGTCGAGGCATCCATCCCCAGCCGCCGCCCCGCCCCTGACAGGCTTTCGGCGCGGGCAACGGCCAGAAAGATGCGCAGATCGTCCCAATCCATCATCGGGGCCGCATTGCTGGGGGGTATTGACCGCTGTGCATATCCTTGATCCATCGCAGAACGCCGTGTGTCCGGCCCGTCGGTTTGCCCGCGCGCCGCGATCCGGTGCAAACGGGCAGACCGGGATCAGGTGCCACGAGGCGATGCGGATCGTCAACTCAGGCAACTCATCGGTGCCGGACCGTGCCACCCGCAGACCCGCCGCGCGCGAAGCGCGCCTTTGGCCGGGCGGCAGCGACGGGGCGGGCTTTGCCCGGCCCGCCCCCCGTTTTTGCATGCGCTGCGGTCGGTCTGCCACGCCTGCGGGACCGGCGAGACCGGGGAAGCAGAATTGCGCCGGACGGATCTGGGTCATTTCCAAACGCGGCGCGGGGCAGTACATAACGGCTCGCGTGGCTGAAGGAGTGGCGATATGGCAGTTGGCATCTTCGATTCCGGGTTGGGCGGGCTGACGGTTCATAAGGCCATTGCGGCGCGGATGCCCGACCTGCCGTTGATCTATCTGGGCGACAATGCCAATGCGCCCTATGGGGTACGGACCGCCGATGACATCTTCAACCTGACCTGCGCCGGGGTCGAGAGGCTGTGGGCCGAGGGCTGCGATCTGGTGATTCTGGCCTGCAACACCGCCAGCGCCGCCGCCTTGCGCCGCATACAAGAGACCTGGCTGCCCGGCGACAAGCGGGTTCTGGGGGTGTTCGTCCCGATGATCGAGGCCCTGACCGAGCGGCGGTGGGGCGACAATTCGCCGCCCCGCGAGGTCGCGGTCAAGCATGTGGCGCTGTTCGCAACGCCCGCCACCGTCGCCAGCCGCGCCTTTCAGCGCGAACTGGCCTTTCGCGCCGTGGGCGTCGATGTCGAGGCGCAGCCTTGCGGCGGTGTGGTCGATGCCATTGAACAGGGTGACGAAATTCTTGCCGAAGCGATGGTCCGGTCGCATGTCGAGGCACTGCTGCGCCGCATGCCCTATCCCGAGGCGGCTATTCTGGGCTGCACGCATTACCCGCTGGTCGAGGGCGTGTTCCAGAGCGCCCTGGGTGCGGGGGTCAAAGTTTACAGTCAGGCGGGGCTGGTCGCCGAGAGCCTTGCTGATTATCTTGGTCGCAGGCCCGAATTTCTGGGTCGCGGCACCGGGTCGCGGTTCCTGACTACCGGCGACCCGGTCCGTGTCTCGGGCAAGGCGACGCAGTTCCTGCGCCGGGCGATCAGCTTCGAGGCGGCATGAAGGGGAAGGCGTCATGGCTGGACTGAAATCGCTGAAGAAACGCCGGAGGGTGCAGGTGCTGGCCGGGGCCGCCGTGGCGCTGGTGGTGGCGGTCGCGATGATCGGGTTCGGCTTTCGGGACGGAATCAACCTCTATCGCTCGCCCACCGAGGTCAGCGAAAAGGCCCCCCGGCCTGACGAGTATTTTCAGCTTGGCGGGCTGGTGAAAGACGGATCCATCGTCAATCGCGACGGCGTGGCCTTCGATTTCGTGATCACCGACGGCGCGGTCGATATTCCGGTCAGCTATGTCGGCGGCGACCCCCGGCCCGATCTTTTCAAGGAAGGTCAGGGCACCATCGCCAAGGGCTATTTCCGTAATGGCCGCTTTGAGGCGCGCGACCTGCTGGCCAAACATGACGAGACCTATATGCCGCGCGAGGTCATCGACACGCTCAAAGAGACCGGCGTTTACCAGGAACCCGGCTCGTAGGATGTTGCGTCCCGCGAAAGCCGGGGGAGCTTCGCCCCCCGGACCCCCTGATTATTTGCGCCGCGCTTGTGGCCGGGCCGCGTTTGCTGCGCATGGGCGAATGTCAGGCGGGTGGTTGCCCTGCCGGGATCGTCACCGCCGCGTGTATTGCCTTTATGGCCGTTTTACCGAAGCCTCCGCCAGCTGTAAACGGCGGAGCAATACTCGGCCACGGTAGCGGTACCGTTTTGGTGTCGCGGGCGGCGTAAAAGTCGTCCACTTTTGCCCTTTCCGAGAGGGGAGGGTTTGGGGATATACACCGTGGACTTGTATTTGAAGGTGCGTCTGGCTCATTTTCAGGATGGATTGAGCGGGCGTCAGATTGCCTGGGATTTTGGGATCAGCCGGGACAGTGTTGCGACGATGTTGGCCTATTCGGAGCCGCCGGGATATCGGCTGACAGCGCCGATCGGGCGTCCGAAGCTGGATGCGCTCACCAGCCAGATGGACCTATGGCTTGCTGAAGACAGGGGTCGGCCCCACAAGTAGCGTCACACCGCAAAGCGTATTTTCGAGCGGTTGCGGGACGAATGCAGCATCGCTGGACTTGTCTCGCAAAAGTGCCTGGGTTGATGCTCATTTATGCGGCCATTTTCTTGAAGGCTACCGGACTTTTGCCTTTGTGGGCTGAATGTCGCCGCCGTGGATTATAAAATCCGTTGATATATTCGAACAAGGCCAATTCAACCTGCCGTCTGGTCGCCCAAGCGTGACGCCATATGAACGAACTCAAGAACCGGGGGCTACAGGACGTGCTTGTCGCCGTTGTTGATGGGCTCAAAGGCTTCCCGGAGGCGATCACGGCGGCCTTCCCGGACGCCATGGTCCAGACCTGCATCGTGCATCTGGTGCGCCATTCTCTGAACTTCTGCTCCTGGAAGGACCGCAAGATCGTGGCCGCGGACCTTCGCCGGATTTACGAAGCCCCGACCGCCGATATGGCCGAGGCCGAGCTGGATGCCTTCGAGGGAAAATGGGCCGGGAAATACGCCTCCATCGCCCCGGCCTGGCGCCGGGCCTGG
>NZ_JBKEBL010000177.1:0-8712 GCF_047973135.1 Paracoccus sp. (in: a-proteobacteria) | reverse complement strand
TTCCCGGAAAGCGTGCATTACGGACCGCAGGACCGGCCCGAAGGGCTGGAGATGATGGTCATCCAGTTCGGCGGCGCCAGTGGTTCGGGATTTTTGTCTACACCCAAGCGCGAAGCCGCCAACAAGGCGCTGGAAGCCAAGGGCACCTTCAAGGACGGCATCTTCACCTGGGTCGACGAGAAGGGGCAGAAGCACAACATCGACGGCTCCGCCGCCTGTTTCGAAGAGGCAACCGGCCAGAAGCTTGTCTTTCACAAGCCGCGTTACGATGATGTCATCATACTGGAGCCCGAAGCCTATGACTGGATCGAAACCGGTCAGTCGGGGGTCACGACCAAGCATCTGGGCACCTTCACCGAACGCAATACCAGCATCGATTTCGTCAAGGTTGCTAAGGGCGCGACCTTCAACACCGGCAAGCGCGATCAGGTGCAGGTCCTGTTCATGAGCGAGGGTTCGGTGACCGTGGACGGGACCACCTATGGCCCCAAAACGGGTATCGAACTTCTGCCGGCCGATGCGCCCGTGGACATCGTGGCGAACGAAGATTCGCTTTTCTTCTCGGTGCAGTTGCCGAAGTTTTAAATGGTGCTTGGGCGGCGCAATCGCGCTTGCGCCGCCCAGTTAGAGCTTCTGATGGAAAGGTCTGAAAGGGAAATGCGATAGGTGTTGTATGTCGTGTATCTGCATTTCTGATTTTCCGGCCTCCAAGCCTTCGAACCATTCTAGGGGCGCATGATTCAAGATTCCGAATCTGACACCCAATTTGGATCCTTCTGGCCGATTAGACCAGCATGACAAAACAATCTCTTGCCGATCCACTGCGATTTCCGGTTTTCCGCAGGCTGTGGATCGGTGGAATCCTGTCCAACCTCGGGACAATGATCCAGACTGTCGGTGCAGGTTGGCTGATGGTCACCATCGCGCAGTCAAGCGACACGGTCGCCCTGGTTCAGTCTGCCACGACGCTGCCGGTCGTGCTGTTCTCCATGGTCGCGGGGGTTCTGGCTGACAGCTATGAGCGAAAAAGAGTTCTGTTGGCGGCACAGGTCATCATGATGGCCGCGTCTGCGGCTTTGGCTGTCACGGTTCTGGGCGGCTGGATCACCCCTGGGCTTTTGCTGTTCTTCACCTTTCTTCTTGGCTGCGGCACGGCCTTGCATACGCCCTCGTGGCAGGCTGCGGTCGGCGATGTCGTTCCGCGCGACCGGATTGCCGATGCGGTGACCTTGAACAGCATGGCGATCAACATGACCCGCAGCACCGGGCCGGCGTTTGGCGGGGTCATTGTTGCAGCCGTCGGTGCAGTTGGCGCGTTCCTCGTGAATGCGGTGAGCTATGTGCCGATGATCTATGCGCTTCTCCGCTGGCAACCCGAGGCGAAGCCTGTGACCTTGCCTCGTGAGGATTTTGGGCGCGCGGTCTATTCCGGGCTGCTTTACGCTTTCATGTCACCGCATCTGGTGATCGTCATCCTGCGCGGATTTGTCTTCGGTATCTCGGCGATTGCGGTTCTGGCGCTGCTGCCGCTGGTTGCGCGCGACCTCGTCCAGGGCGGGGCCGTTATCTATGGCATCCTGCTTGGCGCCTATGGTGTCGGAGCATTGGCGGCCGGCTTTGCCAATGCCTCGATTCGCGCGAGGTATCGGGCCGAGACGATCGTCAGTGCCGGTTTCCTGGGGTTCGCGGCCAGTATGATGGTGGTTGCATTCAGCAGTAACGTGTGGCTGACAGGAATCGCATTGATTCCGGCCGGTGCCTGCTGGGTTCTGGCGCTGTCTTTATTCAACGTTGTGATTCAGCTTTCGACACCGCGCTGGGTCGTGGGACGAACGCTTTCCATCTATCAGACGGCGTCCTTCGGCGGGATGACCGCCGGGGCATGGCTATGGGGCGAGATCGCCGAGCGTCACGATTTGTCGACCGCCTTTGTCATCGCATCCCTCGTTGCAATATTGGGTGCGGCAGTGGGACTACGCCTGAAAATGCCTGATATCGATGCCGGTGATCTTAGCCCGCTTAATCGCTTCAAAGTGCCCAGCCTGAGCATTGACGTCACCATGCGCAGCGGTCCGGTTCGTGCCCAGATCGAGTATCAGGTTGCGGAAGCGAATGCACCGCATTTCGTGGCGGCAATGACCGAGCGCAGGAGAAGCAGACTGCGGAACGGTGCCCGTCATTGGGTACTTCTCCGCGATCTGGAGAACCCGTCCGTTTGGCAGGAGAATTACGATTTTCCGACATGGGCAGAATATCTGCGCTGCAATCAGCGTCCGACGCAGGCAGATGGCGATATTGCCGAACGCATCGCCGATCTTGTCACGGGGCAGGGCACCCCTAGCGTCCGCCGCCTTATTGAACGGCACCATGTGCCTTCGGTCGACGACCTTGCGATCAAGGAAAATCCTGAGGTTCACTGAAGCCGCCCTTCGGCTCCTTGGGTCAAGAGGAGGCGTATTGACTCAGAAGCTCGATCCCGCACTCCCTGATGATATTAACCAGATCCCTGCGCGGCTGATCCATTTCGAAGCCTTCGCGGAAGAATACGGCGATATTTCTGTGCAGGACCGGATCTTCGAAAGGAAGTGCGATCAGCCGGTTCGCGGCCAACTCGGTCCAGACCGCATGGACCGGCAGCATGGCGAGGTGGTCGGATTCAGCGACCAGCGATTTCAGCAGGGACACCGATCCGCAGACTGTGATCTGTTGCGGCGGACCAACGTTCAACGTGCTCATGATATGCTCGAGCACGGTGTGCGAGCGCCGGGATGTCGGTGAAATCCAAGGATAGCTGACGAGGTCGGTCCACGTCAGATCGGGCTTCTCGCTTAGCGGATGGCCGGGCCGCACGATCACGCAAAGGAGATCGCGGAACAGCACCTGCTGCCGCAACCCGTCGAGCATGTCGAAGACCTCGGTAAAGCCGATCACGAAATCGAAATCCCGGCGCAACAGCCCGGTCAGCAGGTCGAACTGCGCATTCTCGACGACCTGAAGGCTGGCTTCCGGGTAGAGCGTGCTCCACCGGCTGAGCGCCATCGGGACGATGCTGCCCGACAGCGATGGAAGCGAGCCGATGCGGATCGATTCGACCTGTCCGTCCAGTGCGTTCTGCAGGTCGCGCCGCGCGAGTTCGACATCCTCGCGGATCATGCGCGCATGGCTGTAGAGGATCTCGCCGTAAGAGGTCGGCACAATGCCGCGCGGCCCGCGTTCAAGCAGCGGCATCCCGACCGCGGCTTCCAGCCGGTCCATTGACGTCGACAGCGCGGGCTGTGAAATCTCAAGCGTCTTGGCGGCCCGGTTCAGGCTGCCATGCTCGATGATCGATGCGAAATAGAGCAGCTTCTTGGGGTCGATTTCCATTGTTTGCGCGCGGCATGTCCTGAGGCTGGCGAGAGGCCGGGTTGCGTCAATATTCTCTCATTTGTTCCAAATACACGCAACTGACGCAAGGGTGCCGCAGCAATGAAGGGGAATTCAGGATCAATGCCGATCGCTGATCATACATGTAAGCGACGCTCGGCTATCGTCTTGGCAACCGTATAGCTGTGATACATTTCCGGCCCGCCTTCGCGACCGATGCCGCTTTCACGATAACCGCCGAAGGGGGCGTCGCCCCCCGGGCTGGTAAAGCAGTTCAGCGCCACCGATCCCACCGCGAGCTCGCGCGACAGGCGGTCGGCGCGCTCTATCGAGTTGGTGAAGACGAAGGCGGCCAGCCCCATCTGCAGGCTGTTCGAGATGTTCAGCGCTTCATCCATCGACTCGACCGCGATACAGGGGGCCAGCGGACCGAAGGGCTCATGGCTCATGATCCGGGCGCTGAGCGGCACGTCGGCCAGCACTGTCGGATCGAAAAACCAGCCGCTATTTCCGCGCCGTTGCCCACCGGTCGCGATGCGTGCGCCGTGGCCCACAGCGTCATCGACCAGGCTGCGCATCTCTGCCAGCCGCCTGCGATTGGCAAGCGGCCCCATCTGTACGCCCTCCATGAATCCGTCACCCAGTTTCAGCGCGCTGGCTTTCGCGGCCAGGCTGTCGACGAAATCGGCATAGACCGCGCGATGCACCAGAAAGCGCGACGGGGCCGAGCAGAATTGCCCGGCCATGCGAAACTTCCAGTTCACCGCAAGCTGCGCGATCTCATCGGGATTGGTGTTCTCGTCGATCAATACCGGTGCGTGGCCGCCCAGTTCCATCAGGACCGGGGTCATGGTCTCTGCAGCAAGTCGTGTCAGATGCTTGCCGATCGCGATCGAGCCGGTCAGCGTGACCAGCCGTGTGATAGGTGACAGGACCAGGGTGCGCGACACCTCGTCAGGATCGCCGAAAACGATGTTGAGAACGCCCTTCGGCAGACCCGCATCGAGGAAGCACTGTGCAAACAGGCAGGCGGTCGCGGGGGTTTCCTCGGCGGGCTTCAGGATGATCGAGCATCCCGCCGCCAGCGAGGCGCTGATCTTGCGCGAGGGCGCGCTCATCGGGACGTTCCACGGTGTGAATGCCGCGACCGGACCGATGGGTTCGCGGATGACGAATTGCTGAATCGGCGGGTCGGTCGGCACGATGCGGCCATAGAGGCGCTTCACTTCCTCGGAATCCCAGTCGAGGAAGGTTGCCGAACGCTCGATCTCGGCCCTGACCTCGGCCAGAGTGCGGCCAGATTCGCGCACGAAGATCGGTGCGATATGTTCCGCGCGCGCGCGGACCAGCGCGGCTGCACGCCGCATCAGAGCCGCGCGTTCGGAAGGCGGCGTGTGGCGCCAGGTTTCGAATCCGCGCGCCGAGGAATTCAGGGCCCGCGCCAGATCTTCGGCAGAAGCCTTCGGCACCGTGCCCAGAATGGTTTCGTCGGCGGGGTTTTCGACATTGCAAAAGGGAGGGCGGTCATAAATCCATTCTCCGTCGATCAGCAGACCGATTGGCGGATAGGCGTTCTGGGAGGGTTCGGTCATGTCGTGAGGCTCCGGGATGTGCATTTCTGGCGGGGTCAGTTATCTTGCAGGAAGGCCAGAACCTCGGCCTCGGCGACTTTGGCGGCGCGGGCGCGCTGCCCCCATGTCTGCGCCCCGATATGCGGCGTCAGCACGACATTGGGCAGGGCGGCAAGCCGGGCCGGGACGCTCGGCTCCTCCTCTAGGACATCCAATGCCGCGCCCGCGATGGTTCCGGTTTCCAGCGCCGCGATCAGCGCCTCGGTATCCACGAGGCTTCCGCGGCCGACATTGACGAGGCGCCCTTTCGGGCCGAGCGCGGTCAGGAGCTCTGCATCGATGACATGGTGCAGTTGAGGCGATCCGGGAACGGCCAGGACGAGCACATCGCAGGCCCCGGCGAGGGCCGCCCAACCGTCATGCAACTCGGCTTCCAGCCCGGTATTCGAGTTTCGTGCAAGCCCCGCGATCCGCATTCCGGACACCCGCGCGCGCGCCGCGATCGCCTGTCCGATCCGCCCGCTGAGTCCGGCAATGCCGATGACCTTGCCCACAAGGCTGTCACCCAGATCGAAGCGGCGCTGTCGCCATTCGCCGCTGCGGGCAAAGGCATCGGCGCGCAGCAGGTTGCGAAACAACACCTGAACAAGCGCCATCGCCAGATCGGCGACATCTTCCGTCACAGTCTCGCCAACGCTACGCAAGCGTATGCCGCGTGCCTGCATCTCCGCAAGGTCCAGCTTGTCCTGACCCGCGCCTTGCGACAGGACAAAACCCAGATCGGGAAGGGCCTCGATCACCTGTTTGCTGCACCCGCGTGTCGCCGAGGTCATCAGTACGCGCACGCCCGCACGTTCATCCAGAGGCAAGGCCAGCAGCGCCTCGGGGCCAGCCACGGTGCGCATGGTGCCGGGGGCGTCAAGGCGGGGATAGGACATGCCGACAAGGGCAGGGTAGGCAAGAATCGAGGGCATCACGTTCCCTTTCTGATTGGCGGGATGATGGGCGACGCTATGACGGTGCTGCGTGCCGTGCAACGCGGGGCGGCGCGTGCATTCCTTGGGGCTAAAACATGGGGTTATGCCCTGTGCTGCGCTAGACACCGCGCGATACCTGGCCGGGCACGTCCACGCGGGCCATCAACACGGCACTGTTGCGGGGCGCATCGGGGCTTTCGCTTTCATCCACCTCGCCCATGACACAGGTTATGAACAGCGTGCGCCCGTCGGTGCCGCCCAAGGTGCAGGAGATGGCTGCCCCGTCGATGCGGATACGGTCGGAGATCTTACCGCCCTTGATGACACGCAGCACCTCGCCCGTATTGAAGCTGCAAACCCAGATGGCATTGTCGCGATCCGCACACAGCCCGTCGGGGTTCCGCTCGCCAAGATCGGCAAAGATGCGGGAATCACCAAGCTGGCCGTCCGGCGACAGGTCGAAGGCTCTGATCCGTCCGACCCATGTTTCGGCGACAATGAGCGTGCGCCCCTCGTTCACAACGACCGAACCGTTTGGAAATTCGACATTCTCGGCGGCCACCCGGACCGAGCCGTCGGGATCGACGCGATAGAGCCGCGCGGGGCGGGGGGACTCGCCGGCATGATAATCATAGCCGAAATCGCCGACATAGATCCGACCCCGCGCATCGACGGCGAAGTCATTCAGCCGGCCGGCAGCCAAATCCGACAGATCGGCATAGGGGTGCAGGCGCCCATCCGCCACGCGGTACAGCCGCCTCTCCTTGGCCGAGATGGTGATGTGGCTGCCATCTGGCAGGAAATCCTGTCCAGCCGGCAAGCCGGGAACTTCGCAGACGACGGATTTCTCGCCCGAGAGTGTCACGCTGACCAGTCGCGCGTCGAAGACGTCCGACATCCACAGCCGTCCCTCGTGCCATTTGGGGGCCTCAAGAAACCGATAGCCTTCCGCCAGAATCCGGGTTTCGCGTTCCTGCATGTCCTGTTCCTCCGGCCGCGGGATGGCTACCAGCCGCCATCGCAATGGATGTCCTGCGCGGTGATCATGTCGGCCTGCGGCGAGGACAGGAACACCGCCAGATTGGCGATGGCCACCGGCTCGATCCGGCGCTTGAGACATTGCCGTTCCAGGATCCAATCGTGATAGGCCTGCGCGCGGTCGCCGAAATGGCGGCCTTCGGCTTCCGAGAGGACCGCACCGGGCGAGATACCGTTCACATTGATGCCGTAATGGCCCAGCTCGCGCGACAGCGCCTTGACCAGCCCATAGCTTGCCCCTTTCGAGGCAATATAGGGCGCGAAGCCTTCCCAATGACCGCTGAGTGTTGCAGAAGTCAGGTTGATGATCTTGCCATGACCCTTTTCCCGCATCCGTCTGGCGCAGGCACGCGACAGCACGAAGACGGCCGACGAATTGATCCGGAGTTCCTTTTCGTAATCTTCTATCGAGAAGGCCTCATAGCCCTGATTCACGACGAAGGCAGCGTTGTTCACGAGGATGTCGATCCCGCCAACCTCGTCGGCCAGTACGGTTGCAGCCTTTTCGGTGCCGTGCAGGTCATTCAGGTCGCAGCCCCAGAAGCGGATGCCGGGCGCCAGAGCGTCGAGCATTGCCTGCGCTCCGGGAATGTCGGGCCGGTCGCCCGCGATGACGCGCGCGCCCTCTTCGGCAAAGCGGCGCACCATCGCCTGGCCGATGGTGCCCAATGCGCCGGTGGTCAATACCGTCCTGTTCTCCAGAAGCGCCATTCGGTTTGCTCCTCCCTCAGTATGCGGTCATGCGATCAGCATGACGCAGGGGCCACACTCCAAAGAAACTAAAGCCGATCCGGACTTCGGGCAGAACCTTTGATCTTTCCTCGCCTGAACTGGTTAAAATGTGGTGTTATATCGTTCGCGCGACTGTCTCACGCAGCCAGCGAGGCATCAGCCGCCGAAACGGGGCTCCGGCAGGCCGGTCACGCCAAGCCCGTAAATGGCAAAGATACCGCCAGCGCCGGACTCGGTGGGGGAAATGCCGCGCATCGGGCGACCCATCGTGGTGACAAACAGGATGTCCAGATCGGCGCCGCCAAATATCAGGCTGGTGACATTGCGGACCGGAAAGTCGACCTGGCGGTCGATGGTGCCATCCGGCGCATAGCGCAGGATCCGCCCGCCCAGCACTTTGGCATTCCACAGATAACCTTCGGAATCGACCGTAGCGCCGTCCACCGTCCGCGCCAGGTTCTCATCCGAGGCAAATTCGCGACGGTTGGAAATCTCGCCGGTGGCGATGTCGTAATCATATGCCCAGATGCGCTTGTGCTCGGAGTCGCCGAAATAGAATGTCCTGTCATCCGGACTCCAGCAGGGGCCGTTCGAACAGATCAGGCCGCTTTCGAGTTGATGGACACTGAGATCCGGGTCCAGCCTGAACAGTCCGGCATCGCGGGCCGGAACTCTCGGGCGGCTGACATTGGACGGATCGAAATCCATCCCCATCGCGCCGGCGAAGAAGCGGCCGGCGCGATCCACCTTGCCGTCGTTGAAGCGATAGGCGCCGTCGCTTTCCAGCGGGTTGCAGATCGGCGTGACGGACTGGGTCGCAAAATCGTAGAAGGCAAAGCCGCTCGCCAAGGCGAGCACGGCGCCGCCATCCCGCCGGAGCGCCATCGAGCCGATGAAGCTGTCCACGAAATGGCGCCTTGCGTCGCGCCCATCCGCGCGGCAGGTCCAGATCTCGGCCGCCGTGCTGTCGACCCAATAGAGCCGCTGCTCGGCGCAGTCCCAGAGCGGACCCTCGCCGAGATTGTTGC
>NZ_JBKEBL010000003.1:0-1904 GCF_047973135.1 Paracoccus sp. (in: a-proteobacteria) | reverse complement strand
GCCGGGACACTGGTCGGCGATATCTACACCATGCAGCCTTTCGATCCGGCAATTGCCGCAGCCGTGCGTCAGGTGGCGTCCCAGCATTTCAATATGCCCGATATGACCTCGGATGAGGCGGTGCAGCTGATGCTGGAATCGGTCGAACTGGTCCGCTGACCTGCCCGATCCATCGCATGGCCCAGAAATAGGCCATGCCTTCAAGGGAGAGAGGGAAATGGCGACCCCAAAAGGCCGGAACATGTCCGATTGGAGGCGGTTTGCAGCCCCCATTCTGGCGATGTCGCCCTCACTGATCGCGATCACGGTCTTTGTCTATGGTTTTATCATCTGGACAATCGCCGTTTCGCTTTCGCCATCGAAAATGGTGCCCGTCTGGGATTGAGCCGGTTTCAGCAACTATATCAAACTGTGGAAGTTCAGCCCCTGGCGGCTGGCGGTTCAGAATTTTCTTGTCTTCTCGGTCATCTATGTCGGCGTCGGACTGGCGCTGGGGTTGCTTCTGGCCATCCTGATCGACCAGCGCATCCGCGCCGAAGCTCTGTTCCGCACGCTGTTGCTCTATCCGATCGCACTGGCTTTCGTTGTCACGGGCGTCGTCTGGCGCTGGATCATGAACCCGACCATCGGATTCGAGAAATTTATCCGCGATCTGGGATACCCCAATTTTGAATTCGCCTGGATCAGCAGCGCCGATCTGGTGATCTACGCCATCGTCATCGCGGCGATCTGGCAGGTCGCGGGCTTTGTCATGGTGCTGTTCCTGTCAGCCCTGCGCGGCGTCGACACCGAGATCATCAAGGCCGCCAGCCTCGATGGCGCCCGGCCCTGGCGGATCTATGTCTCGATCATCATCCCGTCGATCTGGCCGGTTTTTCTGTCCGCTGGCGCGATCCTGATCGCGATGGCGCTGAAGACATTCGACCTTGTCGTCGTCATGACACAGCGCGGGCCGGGGGGCGCGTCAGAGTTTCCGGCGACCTTCATGTATGACATGGCCTTCCGCCGCAACCAGCTTGGGATCGGATCGGCATCCGCGATCATGATCCTTTGCGCGGCGCTGATCGTCATCGCACCCGTCATCTTCATCGGAGGCAAGCGCCGTGGCCGCAGCGATTGAAAACTTTGACGGTGGACGGTCTTGGAACCGCTTTCTTCTTTATGCCGTCCTGATTTTTCTCGCGGCATTCTTTGTGGCGCCGCTGGTGTTGATGATCATGACCTCGCTACGACCGGCGGACGAAATCGCCCGTGGCTCGATATTCGCATTGCCGGATGATCTGACACTCTATGCCTGGAAAAAAGCCTGGAGCGAAGCATGCATCGGCACACGCTGCGTGGGGCTTAGCTCCTTTTACCTTAACTCATTCATGATTGTCATTCCCTCGGCGATCATCTCGACCGCGCTTGGGGCGGTCAATGGCTATACCTTGTCGAAAATCCGCTTTCCGGGCGCCAATGTCATCTTCGCGCTGATCGTCTTTGGCGTGTTCGTGCCCTACCAGGCGATCCTGATCCCGGCGGCGCAGGTGCTTGGGCAGCTTGGGCTGCTGAACAAGATCGCCGGGCTTGTGCTTGTGCAGACGATCTACGGGATTCCGATCTGCACGTTGTTCTTCCGCAACTACTACAAATCGGTGCCGGACGAGTTGGTCAACGCAGCTACCATAGACGGCGCCGGCTTCTGGTCGACATTCGTCTATATCATCCTTCCGCTGTCGCCGCCGATCATCGCGGTGACACTGATCTGGCAGTTCACGCAGATATGGAACGACTTCCTGTTCGGGGTGACCTTCTCATCGGGCGCATCGCAGCCTGTCATCGTCGCGCTGAACAACCTGGTGAACACCACCTTCGGGGTCAAGGAATACAATGTAGACATGGCCGCAACGATCATCACCGCG
>NZ_JBKEBL010000042.1:0-44838 GCF_047973135.1 Paracoccus sp. (in: a-proteobacteria) | reverse complement strand
CCCCCCAGGATGTACAGAAAGCCACGGTCGGCCAGGAAGGGCGGGGCGTTGCGCGCCCTCAGGTTCTGCTTGCCGGCGACATCCTCCAGCAGGGCGGGGCCAAGGATCGCGCAGATCACGACCAGCAACAGAAACAGCGCAGCGGCAAAGGCGAACTTGTCTGCCCAAAGCATCATCAGCACATGGCGGAACCGGCCCGGTATGTGGTTTGTCGCGACAGCGGTATTCGAGCTTGTGTCGGTCATGATGCCCCCTCAGGTGCGGATGCGCGGATCAAGCAGCGCATAGGCGAGGTCGATCAGCAGGTTCATCAGAAAGATCGCCAGCGCCGTCACCATGATCGCCGCAAGGATGACGTTGAAATCCCGTTGCAGGATGGAATCGATCATCAGTTTTCCGACGCCGGGAAAGCCAAAGATCGTCTCGACCACGACGGCACCGTTCAGCAGTGCGGCGGCCTGATCGCCGATCACTGTGATGACCGGCAGCATCGCGTTGCGCAGCGTATGGACGAATATGATCGGGCGGTTGCGGACCCCCTTGGCCCGCGCCGTCTTGACATAGGCCGATCCAAGCGCCGAGATCATCGACCCGCGCACCACTTGCAGGATCAGCCCGAAGGGCCGCACGAAAAGCACCGCCACCGGCAGGATCCAGTGCCAGACCGAGCCGGTCCCCGAGGTCGGCAACCAGCCAAGTGTCACCGAAAAGACCACAATCCCGACGATGGCGACCCAGAAATCCGGGGCGGACGCGCCGATCAGCGAAATCAGCGACGTCACCCGGTCGGCAAGCGAACCGACGTGAAAGGCGGCCAGCGACCCAAGGACGATGGCCGCCCCGGTCACAAGCGTCATCGTGATCAGCGCCAGTTGCAGCGTCCAGACAAAGCTTTCCAGCACCACGTCGATGGCAGGCCGCGCCTTGCGGATGCTTTCGCCGAAATCCAGCCGCAGCAGATCGCCGATATAGGTCGCGAACTGCACCGGCAGGGGTTCGTTCAGGCCGTGGATCTCGCGGAAATTCTGCCGCATCTCGTCAGACGCATCGACGGGCAGATACAGCGCCGCCGGATCGCCCGTCAGGCGCGACAGAAAAAACACCATGACCACCAGCACCAGCAGCGACACAAAGCTTGAAACGGCACGTTTTCCCAGCATGGACGACATCGGGCACCTCTTGGGCGGGATGGCGGGCAGATGCGCGGCAGGGCCGCGCATCACGGGGGTGTCGGCTTACCTGAAGCCGATTTCGGACAGTTGCAGGGAACTGTTCGTCGCGATGGTCGGGGCAAAGTCGATCCGTGGGTTCACCCGCGCATGCCCGACCATGTGGAACAGCAGGACATCCGCGACCACGTCGTCATGCAGATAGGCGAACAGCTCTGACCACAGGGCGCGGCGTTCGTCCCCGGTGGCGGCGGTGGCCTGCGCGATCAGCTCATCGGCATGGGTATCGCTGATCCCGGACTGGCGCCCCTGGGAATCGTATTTGAAATACATTGAAAAAACCGGATCGCCGCGCGAATTGTCATGCTGCGCGCCGACAAGGATCGGCCGGTCCTGGACAAAGGGCCTGGAATAATACTGCTCGTGTTCGGCGACCTCGACCATTTGCAGCTTTACGTTGAAACCGACCTCGGAAAGCATGCTTTGCACCGCCTCGTAAAGTTCGGTCGCGCCGGGGAAATTGCCGGTCCGACCGATCAGCGAAATCTCGGCCTCGACGGGAACACCGTCGGCCTTGGCAGCCGCCAGCAATTCGGCGGCCCTGTCCGGATCATAGGGCCAGGCCTTGACATCCGGGTTCCAGCCCAGGGTCGTTGGCGGCACGATCGCGGTGGCGATCTGCGTGCCCTCGGCAAGGATGGAACCGATGAACGCCTCGCGGTCCAGCGCAAGGTTCAGCGCCTCGCGCACCCGCTTGTCATCCAGCGGAGGAACCTTGTGGTCGATGCGCAGATAGGTGGTTTCCGAATTGGGATAGGCAAAATCCATCGCGGGATCGGTGGCATCCACCGCCGAAATCGAGGGCGATATGTCCGCCTCGCCCGTTGCCACCATCGCCGCACGCACCGCCGCATCGCTGCGGAACAGGTAATTCGCCCCGGTGACCTGAGGCGCGTCGCCCCAGTAATCGTCACGTCGCACCAGCCGGATATTCTGGCCGGGGTTCCATTCGGCCAAGGCATAGGGACCGGTTCCAACCGGATTGCGGGTAAATTCGACCGGCGTTTCGGATGGAACGATGGTCAACAGCGACAGCAGCAGCGGCAGGATCGGCTGTGCGGGCTGGGTGGTAAAGTCGATGGTGGTGGCGTCCACGACGGTTGGCGTGATCTCGATCCCTTCGTAATAGCGCGAAATCTCGCAGGTGATCTGATCGCTGCGCGCCCGTTCAAAGCTGTGCCGCACATCCTCGGCATCGAAATCCGTCCCGTCCGAGAATTTCACCCCCTGCCGCAGATGAAAGCGCCAGGTGGTGTCGCCGGTCATTTCCCAGCTTTCGGCAAGGCGGGGCATCAGCCCGCTGTCGCCGCGCACGTCCAGTTCGGTCAGCGTCTCGGATATGTTCTGCAACACCACCCGCCCGATATTGGACCGCGTGGACATGCAAGGTTCGACAAGATCGACCTCTTCGCCAAGAACGATGGTCACGTCGCTGCTGTCCTGTGCAGAGGCGGGGCCAAGGGCCGCAGCGGCCAGAAGAAAACCGGCAAGAAATATCTTGTGATCCATCTGTTCCTCCCTGGATCGGACTGCAATCGCATATGTCGGCCGAGCTTGCCCGACAGCATGAGTCGATAGTGGTAAAGTTGATAACGAAAGTCAAACATCATTCGCTGTTTGCTTGGAATAAGCACGAGAAAACTGCGCAAAAATATGTTAATACAAGCATTTTTTTCTGCGCGGGACCGGTAATTTTGGCGTATGAACATATCAACTTGACAAATTCATGGGTGACTTGTTTCCTGAATGCCAACGAAGCAGAGGAATTGCACCATGGAGCCGACAGAAATCGCGCAGCGGATGACGGGCTTTCTGCTGGCCCGGCCTGGCGGGGCCGAGGCCCTTTTGCCCGCCCCGACGATTCAGAACCATGCCGCCTTTCTGGCACGTCTGCCCGATGGCGCGCTGGCCTGCCTGTGGTTCGGCGGCACGCTTGAGGGCAAGTCCGACATCTCGATCTTTGCGGCGCTTCTGGATGAGGGCGCGGGGCAATGGGCGCCGGCGGCGCGGCTGACCGACGATCCCGACCGTTCGGAACAGAATCCGGTGCTGTTCGTCGCGCCCGACGCGCGGATGTGGCTGTTCAACACCGCGCAGCCCGCTGGCAATCAGGATCAGGCCCGCGTCCAGATGCGTCAGGTGATGCGACAGGGCGACCGGCTGGTTGCGAAGGCCGCCCGCGATACCGGTTTGCCATCGGGCACATTCATCCGCGCCGCGCCGCTGATCCGCGATGACGGTGCATGGCTTTTGCCGCTGTTTCGCTGCAATGCCCGCCCCGGCATCCGCTGGACCGGTGCCTTCGATACCGCCGCGACGGCATTATCGGCGGATCAGGGAAAAACCTGGTCCGTCAGTGACATCGCGGATTCCGCCGGTTCCGTCCATATGAGCCCCGTCAACCTGCCCGATGGTCGCCTGGCCGCATTATATCGCCGCCGTCAGGCCGACTTTGTTCACCGTTCCGAAAGCGTCGATGGCGGCCGTACATGGAGCGCGCCCGAACCGACCGACCTGCCGAACAATAACAGCTCGATCGGCGTTGCCGCGTTGCCGGACGGGCGGATCGCGCTGGTCTGCAATCCGGTATCGGCGGCGGAATCCTTGTCGCGCCGGGCCTCGCTTTATGACGAACTGGATGAACTGGATGAAACGGATGATCGCCCCGAGGCGCGGCAGGGCTGTTTGCCGGTCTGGGGCGTAGAACGCGCGCCGCTGTCGCTGTGCCTGTCGGATGACGGCGGCAAGACCTTTCCGGTCCGCCATGTGATCGAGAACAGCGCCGGAACATGCGTATCGAACAACTCGCTTGATGGCAGGAACAAGGAACTGTCCTACCCCGTTATCCTGCCTCGCCCCGATGGCGGTCTGGACATTGCCTATACGCTGCACCGGCGCGCAATTCGCCATGTGCGGCTTGAAGCCGGTGCCATTGCCGATCCGGTCCGCTGAGTCCCGGAAACAACCACAAAGGAACCGCGCCATGAGTGGAATGGATCGTCCCATCACCCTGTATCAGCCCCCGCGGCTGGAAATCGGCCCCGATGCCGCGCGCATGCTTGGCGCATGGGCCGATGGCGCGGAACGGCCGCTTGTCATCGCCAGCGGGCCGACCCGTGCCTATGTAGAAAGGCTGGGGCTGTCCGGGCGGGTCCGCGTGGTGGACGACGTGCCGCCCGAACCCGACATCCCCGCCTTTGACGCGGTTCTGGCCGTCGCGCGCGATCACCGGCCCGATCTTGTGGTCGGGCTTGGCGGTGGCTCGGTTCTGGATGTGGCCAAGCTGGTGGCGGCGTTGTGGGATGGTGATCAGACGCTTGATCAGGTGGTCGGGCCGAACCGCGTGGCGGGGCGGCGTACCCGGCTGGCGCAGGTCGCGACCACTGCCGGAACCGGGTCCGAGGCCGGGATTCGTGCGCTGCTGACCGATCCGCAGACCAAGGTCAAGGCAGCCGTCGAAAGCCCGTATCTTCTGGCCGATATCGCCATTCTGGATCCGGTGTTGACCTATTCCGTCCCGCCCGCCGTGACGGCGGCGACGGGGATCGACGCGATGGCCCATTGTGTCGAGGCATTCACCAATATCCGCGCCCATGACCTGATTGACGGCTATGCGCGGATGGGTATCGCGCTGGTCGGAAAATACCTGCGCCGCGCGGTCGAAAACGGCGCGGATACCGAGGCGCGGGCCGGGATGATGCTGGCCTCGTATTACGGCGGGCTGTGCCTCGGGCCGGTCAATACGGCGGCGGGGCACGCGCTGGCCTATCCTCTGGGAACGCGGCTGTCGCTGCCGCACGGGCTGGCCAATGCGATCATTTTTCCGCATGTCCTGGCGTTCAACCAGCCGGTCCGCCCCGAGAAGACCGCCGAAATCGTCGCCGCCCTCGGCCTGCAAAATGTCCGAGATCCGCAGACGTTGCTGGCGGCTGCGCATGGCTTTTGCGCCGGGCTTGGGGTCGAGATGCGGCTGTCAGCGCATGGGGCCGACGCCGTTGCGCTGGAAAGCTGGGCGGCCGAGGCCCATGCGATCCGCAGGCTGATGGACAACAATCCGCGCGACATGACCGCAGGCGACGTCCTGACCATCTATCGCGCGGCTTTCTGATCGCAGCTACAGCGACAGATCCAGCGTCCCGCCACCGAACAGACGCTGGCGCGAATTGGTGATGTGGCTGCGCATCACCTCTTGCGCGCGGGCGGCGTCGCGGTCGCGGATCGCCTCGTATATGGCCTGATGCTCGGCCAGAACGGCGCGCAGCGCCGCAGCGCCATCCGACATCAGGCTTTCGCCATGCAGTTTCATCCCGACATGGATGTGATCACGCAGCGCACCAAGCGTTTCGGCGTAATACTGGTTGTTCGATGCCTTGGCGATGCCCTGATGAAAGGCGAAATCGGCATCTTCGCGGTGCAGATGCGATCCGGTGGCGTCCTTCAGCAGATGCAGGGCGTCCCGGATGTCCTGTAGCGCAGCCTCGTTATGGCGTTCTGCCGCCAGCCGCGCGGCGGCAGTTTCAACCGTCAGGCGGAATTCATAGCAGCGCTGGATGTCGGCGATGGTTTCGACCGGCGTGTACCCAAGCGCCGCCTCGCGCTTGACCCGCACGAAATTGCCGGCCCCCTGTCGGGAATAGATCAGCCCCTCTTCGCGAAGCTGTTCCAGTGCCACCCGCAGAACCGGGCGCGACACGCCGAACTTGACCGACAGATCCTTTTCGGGGGGCAGCTTCTCGTTTGCGCCGAAATCGCCGCGCATGATCCGGCTGTGCAGGGCGGCATAGACCTTGTCGGACAAGGGCGCACGGGTGCGTGCCTGAGGGGTATCTGCCCTGGCCTCGGTCGCTTTGTTCACCCTTGCCTCCCTCGGGTTGTCATGACGCGCCGTCTGACGACAGCAGGATATCCCGCAGCAGCGATGGTGCGCCAAATCCGCCGGATTTCGTGACCAGCCGGACCTGCCCCCATGATGTGCCGATGATACACATGGGCAAACCCGGACGAAACTCGGCGATAACTTGTAAATGATCGACCCGCAACTGGTCCAGCACCGCCTGCGCCGTTTCCCCGCCGCAGATCAGCAGGCCGCGCGGCTGTATCCGCAGCGCCGCCGCCGCAGTTCCCTGCGCAAAGCTGCGCCCGGCCCCGGCCCCGTCCAGCCCGCCGCCGCCATCTGTAATCGAGATCACCGCCACAGGCCCCGTGACGCCCTCGGGCACATGGCCATCGGGGGCCTGTGCTACAGGCACCACCCCCGCAAGCGCAGCAATCTGTGCCTGTGTGATCGGATCGCGCGAGCCATTGGCGATCAGGACCGGTGCGTTCAATCCGGGTGCGGGCGTCGCGCCAATCCCCTGCCGCCGTGCCAACGCCATGGCCAGCCCCCGCGCCCCGACCCACAGGACCGGGCCGTCCCCAGCGGCGACAAGGGCATCCAGGTCGGACTGGTCCAGACTGTCGGGGCATTCGACGGGTTGGGTGAAACACGAAGCGATATCAACAGGACGCGGCACATCCGGCCCGATCAGAAGGCCGCCGCTGACCACCCGCCCCATATCGGGGATTGCCGGGGCGGCGACACAGCGGGCCGCGCCCATCCAGATGGCCAGTTCGGCGGTCTCGGCACCCGGATGTCCCTTGAGTCGCGAATCGACCTTTTTCATCACCACCTGAAAATCGTCCGGCGACAGATGCGCCAGCGCCGCCTTGACCTGCGCGCTGGCCGCACCGGCCGCCACTTCGCGGCTGCCGGTGTTGACCGCCAGAACGTCAGGGGCCGCAGCCAGCGCCGCAGGGACCGCCGAGGGGCTGCGCGCCACCAGTACCCGCCATCCGGGCGACGCGAAAGCCACAGCAGAATCCAGCGCGCCGGTCAGGTCATCGGCAAGAACAAGGACTAAGGGCATCCGCCTGCCTCTTGGTTAAGTTGTAAAATTTATGACATATCAAAGCCGGGCATAAAACCCAATTCCGCCCGGACGCTGTGGAAAATCGCTGTGCCCTGCCGGAACCAATTTGACAATTCGACCGCAGGCTGGCGGCGGTGCTATTTCAGCTTGCGTGCGACATTGGCGAATGACTGCCGGATCTGGCGTTCGAATTCGTCGCTGTCGATCCAGTCGGCAAGCTTTTCCATCGTGCGGATAAAGGCAGCAACCTCGTCCGGTTCCAGCTTGAGGAACAGCATTTCCAGCCCCAGTTCCGAAAGGACATCGGCGGCGTTTCGTTTCTGCTGGCCAAGGCTGGTGATATAAAGCCCAAAGCGCCGGGCGTCGTTTTCGTCATTGCGGCGTTCGACCAGCCCGTTGCGCACCAATGTCTGAATCAGCCGCGATGTCAGGCTGCGTTCCAGCGCGCCCAGTTTGGCGATCTCGGCAAAGGTGATGCCGGGATTATTGCCGATCAGACGCAAGACACGGATCGTTCGAATATCCAGCCCGACGATATCGACAAACCGCTCCTCGACCGAATCGACCGTGGCATTCGCCAGCATATTCAATTGGTAAACGGCATTCCCCTGCCGAAACCCTTTTGACCATTCCCTGTTCATTCGGCCCCGCAAATCAGCACATCGCGCAGCATATCAGCGCCATTGCCGCGCCTTACGCAATCAAAAAACAAATTATTCTTTGGTGCAATCATCTTATTATGCAAAGATTGATACATGCAATTAACTTAGGGTGATTCGAGGAGATCGGAATGGGCATGATCAGGGACATCGTCGCGCAGCATGACGAGTTTTCCGGCTGGCGGCAGGCAATGCACGAAAATCCCGGTATCGGCTTTCAGGAAAGTTTTGCCGCCGATCTGGTCGAAACCAAGCTGAAGGAATTTGGGCTGGACGAGGTTCATACCGGCATCGGAAAGACCGGTGTGGTTGGCGTGTTGCGCGGCAACCGTCCGTCAAACCGCGCCATCGGCCTGCGCGCCGATATGGACGCCCTGCCCATCGCCGAGGAAACCGGCAAGCCCTATTCCTCGAAAATACCGGGGGTGATGCATGCCTGCGGCCATGACGGGCACACCGCGACCCTGCTGGCGACCGCGTGGCATCTGGCGCGGAACCGCGATTTTGCGGGCACGGTCTATTTCATCTTTCAGCCCGCCGAGGAAGGTCTGGGCGGCGCGCTGGCCATGATCAAGGACGGGCTTCTGGACCGTTTCCCCTGTGACCGGCTTTACGCCTATCACAATTTTCCGGGGATGGAGCTGGGGCATATCTATACCCGCGCCGGACGGATGATGGCCGGCTGCGCCTTTTTCGACATCAAAATCCAGGGCAGGGGCGGTCACGCAGCCATGCCGCAAACGACGATAGACGCCGCGCAGATCAGTTCGAACATCGTGATCACGGCGCAAAGCATCGTGGGGCGCAACCTGAACCCGCTGGATGCGGGGATCGTGTCCTTTACCGACGTTTATGCCGGCAGCAACAGCTATAACGTCATCCCCGACAAGGCCGCGATCAAGGGTTGCTTGCGCTATTTTGACAAATCGGTCGGAACCCTGCTGCGTGATCGCCTGACCGAGGTGGTCAAGGGCGTCGCCGCCACCTATGACGCCACCGCCACCATCGAATTCGATGAAAATTTCGTGCCGCTGGTGAATGACAGTGCCGCAACCGAGGTCGCGCTGTCCGTTGCCGCCGAAACGGTCGGGGCCGACAAGGTGCATGACGACGTTGCCCCCTTCACCGGCAGCGAGGATTTCGCCTTCATGACGGAAAAGGCCCCCAGCAGCTATGTGATGGTCGGCGCAGGCCCCGGCGCGATGCCGCATAATCCGGCCTATGATTTCAACGACCAGATCATTCCGACCGCCGCCAGCTATTTCTGTCGGCTTGTCCAGACCGAATTGGCCTGACCACAATGCCCGCAACCGGGTGAAAACCAACAGGGAAACACTATGGACCAAGTATTGCAGATCGCGAATGGCCCGGCCTTGTGGCTGCTGGCCACCCTGATCGTCAGTATCGTTGTCGTGCAGGCGTTGCTGTATTTGCGCATGACGCTGAATTTCTCGAACCAGTTCCAGATTCTCACCCCCGAGGACCGGCGCGTCGTTTACAAAACTGCCGTCATCAACTCGATCGGCCCGGCTGTCGCGATCTTTTTCGTGGCGGTCTCGCTGATCGCGATGGTGGGCGGGCCGGTCACGCTGATGCGGATTGGCGTTATCGGCTCGGCTATCTTCGAATTTGTCGCCGCCGATCTGGGTGCCAAGGCCGTGGGCGCCGAACTGGGCACCGAAAGCTATGACCTGCAGGCCTTTACCACCTCGGTCTGGGTGATGACGCTTGGCGGTATGGGCTGGCTGGTGACGACGCTGCTGCTGACCAGAACCCTTGATCGCACGCAGGACAAGCTGAGCGTCAGCAATCCCGCCCTGATCAAGGCCGTGGGAACCGCAACCCCCATCGCGATTTTCTTCATCCTCGGCGCGCAGCGGGCGATCAACAAGCAATGGCTTAGCAATATCTCGGTCAGGATCGACGATCTTGCCGCCATTCTGGTCAGCGCCGGGTTGATGGTGATCCTGCACCGCGCGGGTCATCACCGCCCCTGGCTGCGCGAATGGGCAGTCGGCTTTGCGCTGATCGCGGGCATCTCTGTTGGTTATCTGCTTGGTCGGACACTGGCCTGACGTCACATCACAGGAGTATCGATCATGTCTGACCAGAATATCGACATTTTCTATAAATCGACCTTTATCCCCCGCGCCCATCGCATCGGACGCGTGACCCTGATGATCGCCATCGTGATGTGCCTTGTTCCGGCCCTTTACCTGTCCTTCGGCCTGGGCGGTTTTCCCGGAATCGGCCCGATCCTGACCGGTTTTCTGGCCGTCGTCGCCTTCGTCGGAGTCGTCTGGGTGGTGGAACCGATCTCGTATTTCCCGGTCCTTGGTGTCTGCGGCACATATATGAGCTTTCTGTCCGGCAATATAGGCAATATGCGAATGCCGGTCGTGATTGCCTGCCAAAGCGCCATCGAGGCCGATCAGGGATCGCGCAAGGCCGAAGTCGCCGCCGTGATCGGGATTGCGGTTTCGGTTCTGGTGAACCTTGGCTTCGTGATCCTGCTGGTGCTGGTCGGCGGCGCGTTGATCGAGATCCTGCCGGATCCGGTCGTCGACGCGGTCAAGGGCTATACCCTGCCGGCGCTTTACGGCGCGGTTTTGGTCATGTTCATCAACAATGCCACGCGCCGCAACGCGCTGACCGGCGTTCTGGTTGGTCTTGCGGTATTCCTGTCGCCGGTTCCCGTCCCCTCCGGCTCGGCTGCGGCAGGGCTGCTGGCAATCGTCGTGACCGTCGCGATGAACTGGGGCAAACGCGAGGCACAGCCCACCACCTGACCTTGCCGAAAACCAGCCGCCGGAATCGCCTTCCGCGATCCCGGCGGCGCGCTGTAACGGCATCAGACCAGTCCTGCCGCCTCTGGTTGGGCCCTTCAGTCCTCGTCCATCTCGCGGTCGCGCCGCAGGGGCAGGGCGATGCCCATGGCAAAACCGGCGATGGCGCCGCCAAGATGCGCCTCCCATGCGATAGAGGGCATCAGCAGTGTCATTGCCAGGTTCAGCCCGCCGATGATCAGCACGCCGCGCCAGACCGGGCGCATGGACAGGCCGCGCCAGCGCCGCCAGATGACCGCCTGTCCGATCAGCGCCCCCGCCAGCCCGAAGATCGCGCCTGACGCGCCCACCATCGGCCCGCCCTGCGGCGACATCAATGCGAACAGGGCAGCGGCAGCAATCTGGCTGATCAGATAGATCAGCGCCATCTGCCGGGCAGTGACAAAGCGCCCCAGTTCGCGGGCGACGGCGGCCAGCGACAGCATATTCATCGTGATATGCGCCAGCCCGGCATGCAGCAGCCCATAGGACAGGAACATCGCTGCGGGCTGGCCGGGAAAGATCGCCTGCCCGCCATGCAGCAGCCCCGACCAGAAGCCCAGCAACTGAAACACCACCTGCTCGATGGGTAGCGAGACGTAAAAGCTCATCCGCCAAGGCAGTCCCGTGGACCTTTCCATCCGCATCGGGATGCCGTATCCCAGCAGGTCAGCAAGCGTCAAAGCGGCCTGAATTGCGCAGCACAGCACGATCAGGACAATGATCCAGCGTGGCAGCGACGGAGCGTTACGGTTCGATGTCATGGGGTTGACCTATCTGCTGCATGATGCAATGACAATCGGCCCCTGCACCGGGTGGCCTCAATCCGCCTTGATCTGCCGCGCCTCGTCGATCAGCATGATCGGAATCCCGGCGCGAATCGGAAAGGCCAGTCCGGCGGCGGCCGAAATCAGTTCCTGCCGCGCCGCGTCAAAGCGCAGCGTTGTGTGCGTGACCGGGCAGACCAGCGCCTCAAGCATGTGGCGGTCATAGGCCGGGGTGTCGCCTTCAGTCATTGCAGCCTGTCCTCGTGGTTTTCGCTGTTATGCAGCGCAAATTCGATCAGCCCGTCCAGCAATTCGCGCCGCTGGGTCAGTGTGGGGGCCTCTAGCAGGGCCTGCTTTTCAGTGTCGGAAAAGGGCAGCATCATCGACAACGCATTGACTAGTGCCTCGTCCCCGGCATCGCGGATGGCGGCCCAGTCGGTGGACAGGTCGTTGCTGGTCATATAGCGATCCAGCCTGGCCAGCAGCGTGTCGCGGTTCAGCCCGTCATCGCTTTCGGGTCCGCTGCGGTCGCGCTTGAATTCGGACCAGTCGATGCGGGCCTGAAGATAGGGCAGAAAGCCGTCCTCGACCTCGGACAGGCGAAAGCGCGACACGGCCTCAAGCGCGATCATCATTCGCCCGTCATCGTTTTCCGAAAACGCGCGGATCCGGCCTGCGCATCCGATCGAGGCCAGCCCTTCGCCCTCGGGCTGGATCATCCCGATCAGGCGGTGATCGGTTTTCAGCGTATCGTCCAGCAATTGCAGATAGCGCGGTTCAAAGATGTGCAGGGGCAGCCGCGCGCGCGGCATCAGCACCGCCCCCGATAACGGGAACAGCGCGATCCGCGCGGGCAGGTCGAACGGCAGGCGCATCACGCGAAGATCAGCGATGACAGACGCCGCCGGCCCTTTTGCGCGACCGGATCGGTCGGCTTAAGGCTGTCAAAGATGGTCAGAAGCTGCGCTTTGGCCGCGCCCTCGTTCCAGTCGCGGTCGCGGCGGAAACTGTCCAGCAGCATGTCGATGGCATCCTCGACCCGCCCGGCGGCATGCAGCGCCCGCGCCAGATCCAGCCGCGCCTGCTGATCGGCGGGATCAGCATCAACCCGCGCCTGCAATTCGCCCAACGGCCCGGCATTCGCGGCCTGCTGCGCCAGTTGCAACTGCGCGCGCGCGGCCTCGACCGGGGCCGATCCGGCGATGGCGGCGGGTACCTGCACCAGCGCGGCCTCGGCGGCCGCCACATCGCCCGCAGCCGTTTGCGCGCGGATCAGGCCGCCCCAGGCTTCGGCGTTTTCCGGTTCCTCCTCGGCGATGGCGGCAAAGGTTTCCGCTGCATCGGCGGCTGCGCCCTCGTCCAGCATCGCCTCGGCTGCGGCCAGCGCTTCGGCCAGCCCGCCATCGTCGCCGCCAAGTGCGGCCAGCTTGTCCACGAACTGCTTGATCTGGCTTTGCGGCAGCGCGCCCTGAAAGGCATCGACCGGGCGGCCCTGAAAGAACGCATAGACCGTCGGGATCGACTGAACCCGCAATTGCCCGGCGATCGCCTGGTTTTCGTCCACATTGACCTTGGCCATCCGCACCCGGCCCTTGTGACGCGCCACCTCGGCCTCAAGCTGCGGACCCAGGGTCTTGCACGGCCCGCACCAAGGTGCCCAGAAATCCACGATCACCGGGACGTCCATCGATTTCTCGACCACCTCGGCCATGAAGTCGGCCTCGGTGACGTCCTTGATCATATCGCCCGGCACCGGCGCATTCTGCGCCCCCTCGAAAAGCATCGTCATGTTGCCACCGTCCTGTTCAAAGTCGTTGGCGGCAATATGGGCAAAGATCACCGCGAACGAAAGGGGCGGCTTGCGAAAATGCCCCGATTACAGATCGAACCGGGCAAAGACCGGGGCATGATCGCTGGGTTGTTCCCAGCCGCGCGCGGCCCGCAGGATCCGGCTGTCATGGCCCGCGCCTGCAATATCGGCGCTGGCCCAGATGTGATCCAGCCGCCGGCCCTTGTCGGCGGCGTCCCAGTCGCGGGCGCGATAGCTCCACCAAGAATACAGCAACCCCTCGGGGATGTCCTTGCGGGTGATGTCGATCCAGTTCCCGGCCTCTTGCATTTCGGCAAGATGTTCGACCTCGATGGGCGTGTGGCTGACCACCTTCAGCAACTGCTTGTGCGACCAGACATCATCTTCGCGCGGGGCGATGTTGAAATCGCCGACCATGATCGCGCGCTGCGGGCGGTCGGCGCGAAAGGCGTCGCGCATTTCGGTCAGGAAATCCAGCTTTTGCCCGAATTTCTCGTTCTGGTCGCGGTCGGGAATATCGCCGCCCGCCGGGATATACATGTTGTGGATGACTACGCCATTTTCCAGCCGGGCCGCGACATGCCGCGCATGCCCTAGCCCCGCCCAATCGCGCGAACCCGCATCCTCGACCGGCAGCCGCGACAGGATCGCAACGCCGTTATAGCCCTTTTGCCCGCGCGCGACCATGTGCCCATAGCCCAGTTCGCGGAACCTGTCGAAGGGGATTTTCTCGACCGGAGATTTGCATTCCTGCAAGCACAGCACATCCGGCGCTTCTTCGCCCAGCAGCCGCGCCACCAGCCCCTCACGCAGACGGACCGAATTGATGTTCCAGGTGGCGATGGTGAACATGGGGCGCTCCTTTTTTCGGGAACCTAGAGGGATTGGTCGCCACTGTCGAGGCGGGGGAAGGCGATGGGCAAGCGGTCATCCGGACCGGCCCCGCCATCCGCAGCCCTACAGCGCGCAAAGCGCGCGCCCGGCCGGGCGGCAGCGACGGGACGGGCTTTGCCCGTCCCGCACCCCCTATCCACAAATACAACGCCTGCCGGTCTGGTGATCGCTGGCCCTGCGCCGCGCCCGTGATCCTTGCGTCAACCGGGCGCGACCCGAATCGGCCATTGGCCATACCTCGCGCGCAGATCTGCCGGCGGTCGCGGTGGCTGACGGCCGGTTTTCGGCAGGACGGTACAATCCTTGTTGAAAACGCAAGCGCTGTGTATTGCATTTTGGTCGATGCTTCCCGGAAATATCCGGGATATGTGAATTGTCAGTCCGCAGCTATTTTGAACAGGCTTTCAATAACAACCCAGGCTTACCTAACGGCCTCTGGCGACAAGGCGTGCAACTTCTGCACGCGCTGCATATTGGTGGTATCGCCTTTGCGGATCCCTCATCTGCGGCCTTTTCCAAATTGCGGGTCTTTCCTTCGACCCGGCCCAGGGCCACAACCCGCGCGCTGTCCGGCAGCGCACGCAGGCGTTGCACGGCACCGCGTCGGCAAGCTGATCACGCGGCATATCGTGACAAGTCGTCCCGGCCTGATGCCGACAGGCCCGCGCGCCTCTGTCAGGCCCGTGCAATCCCTGATGTCGCGACCGGAAGGATCGGTGCCTTTTTCCGGCGGAATGGCTTTTATTCGAACGACACGGCATGGTTCTTCCGGTCGGGTCTTTCGGTGTCAAAGCATTGCGTGAAATGCTCGCAGCGCCTTGAAAAAAACCCGCAAAGACGGTGCGTTTTTTTATCATGGTACCACACGTACGATCACATAACAGCACGGTTTAGTTGAGTTTTTCCAGTTGACACAACCATGAGTGCAAAGCTACCGATGGGGGGTTAACTGTGTATATTTTCCGAGTAAATATTTGATGAGGCAAGCAAATGAACTCTGTCGCGGTTGTTGGCTTGGCATGTCGTCTTCCCGGTGGTCTGGATAGTATCCCCGAACTCTGGCAAGCTCTTCTGAACAAGGTGAATACAGCGGATACCGTCCCGAAAGATCGCTGGGATGCCGAAAGATACTATTCCGACGACCCCGCGATGCCTGGCAAGGGTTATGTCCGGCGCGGAAATTTCCTGAAACAGGATTTCCGCAGTTTCGACGCAGCCTTTTTCGATCTGCCGCCGCGCGTCGCCGAAAATCTGGATCCCCAGCAAAGGCTGATGCTTGAGGTCGTCTGGGAGGCGTTCGAGAACGCCGGTCTGGACCTGCCCGCACATGCCGGGCGCAATATCGGTGTCTATACCGGCGGGTTCATGCTGGATCACATGATCACCATGATGTCGCTGCCGAACCGGGCGCTGATCAACCAGAATACGGCGGCCGGAATGATGATGACCATGCTGTCGAACCGCGTGTCTCATGCCTTCGACCTTCGTGGACCCAGCCTGTCGATCGACACGGCCTGTTCATCCTCGCTGACGGCGTTCAACTATGGTTTTCAGGACATCCGCAGCGGCAAGGCCGAGATGGCGGTGATCGGCGGCGTCAACGTGATGACCCGGCACGAATATCCTGTCGGGATGTGCAAGGGCCAGTTCCTGTCGCGCGACGGTGAATGCAAGTCTTTCGATGCGCGCGGCGATGGCTATGGGCGCGGCGAGGGGGCGGGGGTCGTCATCCTCAAGGATTATGACAAGGCGGTGGCTGATGGCGACCTGATTCTGGCAAAGGTGCTGGGGGCCGGGGTCAATTCCGACGGGCGGACGCCGGGCATCTCGATGCCCTCGGGCGAGGCGCAGGGGCGGCTGATTGCAGATGTGTGCCGCGAATACGACATTGCACCGCAATCGGTGCACTACGTCGAATGCCACGGCACGGGCACCGCCATCGGCGACCCGACCGAGGCGCAGTCGGTCGGATCGGTCTTTGGTGCCGGTCGCTCGGCGGACAAGCGGGTCGTGATCGGATCGGTCAAAAGCAATATCGGCCATACCGAGGCCGCAGCAGGAGTCGCGGGCGCGATCAAGGCGGTTCTGACGCTGCAAAACCGGCTTGCGACGCCTTTGGCGAACCTGATCGAACCGAACCCCGAAATCCCCTTTGACGATCTGGGGCTGCGCCTTCCGGTTAAGGCGGTTCCCCTTGGGACGCCCGGCGAGGCGTTGCGCGCGGCGGTCAATTCCTTTGGCTATGGCGGCACCAATGCGCATGTGATCCTTGAAAGCGTGCCCGAGCTTTCGGGCAACACCCAAAGCGCCGAACGGCCGGATTTTCCCTATATGCTGCCCATCTCGGGGCGATCGGCTACCGCACGGTCGGAACTGGCCGCGCGTTACGTACGCTTGATGACGCAGCCGGATGCGCCCGATCCTGACGACCTGACCTATTCGGCCTCGCAGCGGCGCGCGCATCTGAGCCATCGCGCCGTTGCCATCGGCGCGACGCGGGACGAACTGGCCGCGGCGCTTTCGGCGCTGGAGGCAGGGGGCGACCATGACGGCCTGGTTACTGGCGAGGCGGATTTCGCCGCAAGTGACGCGCCGGTTTTCGTCTATACCGGAATGGGTCCGCAATGGTGGGGGATGGGGCAAAGCCTCTACCGCGAAAATGCGGTTTTCCGCGATGCCCTGGACGAGGCGGACGCGATTTTCCGCGACATCTCGGGTTTTTCGATCCTTGCCGAATTGCAGAAGGATCAGGCCGCATCGCAGATTGCGCGCACTGCCTTTGCGCAGCCCGGCAATTTCATGGTTCAGCTTGGGCTGACGCGGCTTTTGCAGGCGGCAGGCGTGTCGCCCGGCGCGATTGTCGGGCACAGCGTGGGCGAGGTTGCCTCGGCCTGGGCCTCGGGCGTGCTGTCGCTGAAGGACGCGCTGACCGTCAGCTTTCACCGCAGTCAGGCACAGGCCCGGACCGCCGGAACCGGCAGCATGCTGGCTGTGGGTCTGGGCGAGGCCGCGCTGGCACCCTATTTGCAGGAATTCGGCACCGATCTGTGCGTCGCTGCGGTGAATGCGCCCGCCACGCTGACCGTTGCCGGCGATTCGGATGCGATCAGGCGGTTGGCCGCCGCGCTGACCGGGGACAATGTCTTTAACCGCGTGCTTCAGGTCGAGGTGCCCTATCACAGTCACCTGATGGATCCGATTTTGGGTGAGATCCGCGAAAACCTTGCCGGCCTTCAGCCCTCGCTGCCTGCGCAACGACTTTTTTCGACCGTGACCGGGCAAGAGGTGACGGGTATTGCCTTTGACGCGGATTACTGGGTGCAGAATGTCCGCCAGCCGGTCGCGTTCATGGCGGCGGTCACTGCGCTGATGCAGGAAGGGCAGACGAATTTCATCGAAATCGGCCCTCATCCCGTCCTGCGATCGGCCCTGCGCGAAACGGCGCGCTCGGTCGGCAAGGACATCCGCCTGACCGAGACATTGCGCCTTGATCAGCATGACGAGGTTCGGCGCGTCAATCGGGCCGTAGCGCAGGTTTTCGCGAACGGTGCCCGTATCGGCTGGTCGCGGCTGATCCCACGGGGCCGTTTCGTCAGCCTGCCGAACTATCCTTGGCAGAGGGAAAGGCTTTGGCTGGAATCCGACATCGGCCAGACCGGGCGGGTCTCGTCAACGGCGCAGCCGCTGCTGGGTATCAGGGGGCTGTCGGCCGATCAGATGTGGTATAGCGACCTGAACCACGATGCCGTGGCCTATCTGGCGCAGCATGTCGTTGGCGGGGCTTCAGTCATGCCCGCTGCGGGCTATCTGGAAACGCTGTTCGAGCTTGGCCGGCAAACCCTGCCCGATGGCGCGATGGCCGAAATCCGCGACGCTCGGATCAAGGCGCCGCTGGTCATGCAACCCGGACGCGCCGTCGAATATACGACGCTGTTCGATCCGGAAACCGGGATGGCGCAAATCCGTTCAGCCGAGCCGGGATCGATCGGGGCGGATCAGCTTCACATGTCGGCGCGGATCGGCATGGCCACGGGCGCCGCGGCGGGCACCCGCGATATCGGCGCGCTGCTTTCCGGCTTTGACGCGCCGCGGCGGATCGAGGATTTCTATCGTGACCTGTCGGCCTCGGGCCTGGCTTATGGGCCAGCCTTCCGGCCCGTCACCGAACTGCGCCTGCATCCGAACGGGCGCGAGGCCATGGCGCGGCTGGATCTGCGGCCCGAATTTGTCGCGGGGCTGGACCGCTATGCGCTGCACCCGACGCTGCTTGACGGCGCGTTCCAGATGCTGATCGGCATCCTGAACGGCGATGAAGGCATGTATCTGCCCACCGGGTTCAGGACCATCCGCCTGTTGTCCCGGACCCCCGCCCAGGGGCTGTGGTGTCATGGCCGGGTCACGTCCCGCACCGCAAGACATATCGAATGCGATCTGGCGCTGTATGATGACGACGGCACCCTTGTCTGTTCCGTTCACGGCATGGAGGCGACGGCCAGCACCGGACACAAGCCGGTCAGGCTGGACAGATGGGGCGATCCGGTCCGTCTGCTGGCTCTGGAACAGGTCTGGACCCCTGCCGCGCCGCTGTCGGAACCCAAGCGTGTGGGGTCGTGGCTGATCCTGCGCGACCAGCGCGAGGGGATCGCGGACAGGGTGCTGCCCTTCATCGAGGCACAGGGCACCGTCGTGCCGCGTATCGCGACCATTGGCGACGATTTCCGCGATCAGGGGCGCGACACCACGATCCGGCCCGGAAACGAAGAGGACATCGCAAGGCTGGTCGAGGCTGCAGGCCCCGTTGATGGCGTGCTGATCGCCTGTGGTCTGGATGCAACCGCTGACAGCGACGATCCGACCGGCGAGCAGGCAATCGCCACGATGATTGCCCTTGGCAAGGCCATTGCCCTCAAGCCCGTGGCCGAGCGGCCCCGAATCTATGTCCTGACCCGCAGCGCCTATGCCTGCGACAGGTCCGATACCGCCGTTGAACCCGCACAGCGCGCCATCAACGGCTTTGTCCGTGTCGCGCATAACGAGTTGGAGGGCTGCGCCGTCACCTCGGTGGATTTGCCGGCGCGGATCAGCGACCGGATCATCGACTCGCTTTGGCTGGAACTGCTTAGCGATGCCGCCGAGGACGAGGTGGCCCTGCGCGGCAGACGCCGCCTGTATTCGGAATTTGCGGAAAGCGATGTTTTGTCGCAACCGGTGATGCAGGAACGCAAGGCCAGCGACGGCGATGCTGTCATGGTCCGCCCGGCATCCGGCGACACCGCGCCCGGCATGGTCGAGCTGACGCATGTCGCGCTTGATTCTCCGGGTCAGGGCGATATCCGGCTGCGCGTACTTGCCATGTCGCTGCCTGCATCGCTGCTGGAAAGTTCCGGTTCCGCAAGCTTTGACCAGTCCTTCATGCAGGTCGTGGCCCAGGTCGCGGCGGTCGGGGCAGGGGTTGCGGATCTGCCCGTTGGTGCGGTGGTCTTTGGCTATGTTCCCGCCGATTTCGCCAGCCATCTGCAAGGCCCGCGCGGTTCGTTCCACCTTGAGGAACTGCCGGCCGGGACCAGCTACGAGACGGCGCTGGACGCCTTGTCGGCGCAGGTGATCGCGGCCTATGCGACGGACAGTTCATGCCTTGTCGCGGGCGACAGTGCGCTGACGCTGGCCAGTGACGGGATTGCGGTGGCTGTCGCCGCGATGCTGACCGAAGCCGGGGTAAGCGTTCACCTGCTTGGTGCGAATGACGCACCGGCGACCACCGCCGCCCTGGACGCGCTGGTGGCGCGGACCGGGCGGTTTGACGCGATCATCGCCCCGATGGGCGACTGGATGCGACGCTTTGGCGACGAGGCGTTGATCCCCGGCGGCATCCTGATCGACACATCCACGACAGCCTCGCCGATTCTTGCGCCCGAACAGGCATCGAACATCGTGCGCACCAGCCTGGATGTCGTGACCGGGCGCGGGCGGCAATTGCGGGCAGCCCTCAGGCGGGTGGCCGGAACCCTGACGGGCGGGCACAGCGGCAGCAAAAGCCTGTCGATCAACCTCAGCGATCTGGTTCTGCGGCGTCTTGACGTGGTCCTGCCGGATCTGCGCATTGACGTCCTGTTCGATCTGGACCGCGTTCCGGTGCCTGTCGCAGTCAGCCGCGCGCCGGAATTTTCCAGCGCGGCCACCTATCTTGTCACCGGGGGTCTGGGCGGTTTCGGTCAAGAGACCGCGCGCTGGCTGGCCGATCACGGTGCGCGGCATCTTGTGCTGGCCAGCCGTTCGGGTGCGAATACCGATGACAAACGCGCCTTCGTCGCCGAGCTGGAGGCCATGGGTATCCGCGTCGCGACCCCCTGCATCGACCTGTCTGACAGCCAGCGGGTTGCCGGGCTGATAGACGAGATCGGCAAGGGCAGTGCGCCGCTGAAAGGTGTGTTCCACACGGCGGCGGTGATCGAGGACGAGGATCTGGCCACGCTGGATCTGGCATCTTACCGGCAGGTGATGCGCTCCAAGGCGCAAAGCGCCCATGCGCTTGACCGGGCGACCGCGCATCTGGAACTGGACTGGTTCGTCCTTTATTCCTCGGTTGCGAATATGGTCGGCAACAAGCGGCAGGTGTCCTATTCTGCTGCCAACGGTTTTCTGGA
Source organism: Paracoccus sp. (in: a-proteobacteria) (assembly GCF_047973135.1). Taxonomy (GTDB): domain Bacteria; phylum Pseudomonadota; class Alphaproteobacteria; order Rhodobacterales; family Rhodobacteraceae; genus Paracoccus. The sequence continues at coordinate 24,101 of NZ_JBKEBL010000042.1, read as the reverse complement.
CGGTCTGGCCTGGGCGCGCCGCAAGCAAGGCAAATGCGGCACCAGCATCAACTGGGGTGCCATCGGCGGCGCAGGAATGCTGACCCAGGACGAGGCGACCGAGCAATTCCTGAAATACATGGGAATCCGGGCGTTGGATGTTCACGAGGCCCTGCGGCTGATGCATGCGGCGATGGAACGCGACCTGACCCAGGTTGGCATCATGCTGCTGTCAAGCTGGGCTGACTGGGCGCGCTATGAAACCATCGGGGCGGCCTCGCCGCGCTTTACAAAGCTGCTTGCCGCCGACGCCTCGGTCAGTCAGGGCGGCAGTTCCGAGGTCCGCGAAAGGCTGATTGCGGAACTGGCCGAACTGAACCCCGCCGAACGTCTGGATACGCTGACGGGTCTGATCAAGGTGGTGATCGCCCGCGAGTTGCACGCCGAGGCCGATAACCTGCCGGTTGACCGCGCGCTGAACGAACTGGGCATTGACAGCCTGATGGCCGCCGAGATCCAGATGCAGCTTGAAACCAGCCTGGCCATCCCGGTTACGGTGATGGACATTCTGGGCGCCGCCACGATCCGGTCCATCTGCGATCAGGCCTTGGGCGATTTCGGTTTCATTGAGCCCATTGCCGCGGAGTGACAGCATGACCTCGACACTGGACCGGCTGAAATCCAGCTTTCTCGACGATGTTTCGGCTTCGGCCGGGCGAAACCGGTTGCGCATGGTGCCGGAATATTACGATTTCGGAAAATTCCCGGAATATCAGGAATATGCCACGATGCAGTGGTATTACCAGCAGAACGGTTTCGAATGGAACCTGTTCCGGGATCATCTGGGCGTATCGGGCGCGCGGGCGCGGATCGGAGACCGCGACATGATCAACTTTTCGTCCTATAACTATCTGGGTCTGGCCGGGGATCCGCGCGTGCTGAAAGCGGCACAGGCGGCGGTCGCCGAATACGGCGTCTCGACCGGATCGGGCCGCGCGATCACCGGCGAGATCCCCCTGCATGGCGAATTCGAACGCGAGATCTGCAAGGCGACGGGGGCTGCGGATGCGGTGCTGTCGGTGGGCGGTTATTCCACCAACGCCTTCACCATCGGCTATCTGGCGCGCGGGACGGATCTGATCGTCTATGATGAGCTGATCCATAACAGCGCCCTGATCGGCAGCAAGACCTCGGGGGCAAGGCGCCTGTCCTTTCCGCATAACGACGCCGAAGCGCTGGACGACCTGCTTGCCGAACATCGCGAATATTACGAACGCTGCTTTGTTCTGATCGAGGGCGTCTATTCGATGGATGGCGACATTCCTGACCTGCCTGCCTTTGTCGAGGTCAAAAATCGCCATCATGCGCTGCTGATGGTGGACGAGGCGCATTCGATGGGGGTCATCGGCCCGCGCGGCCTGGGGGTGCTGGACTATTTTCCGGAACTTGAGGCCGGTGACATCGACATCCTGTTCGGCTCGCTCAGCAAGGCCTTCGCGACCTGCGGCGGCTATGTCGCCGGGTCGGAACCGCTGATCGCGATGCTGAAGCAATTCGCCCCCGGCGTGCTGCTTTACGGCGCTGCGCCAACGCCCGCCAACACCGCCGCCGGTCTGGAGACCCTGCGCCTGATGCAAGAGGAACCTGAACGCGCGCGCCGGTTGCAGCAGAACGCGGCCGCGTTCATTCAGGAGGCGCGGCAGGCCGGTTTCGACACCAGCGTCAGCCGCGACAGTGCCGTGGTGCCGCTGATGTTCCGGTCATCGGAACAGGCGTTGTGGCTGTCGGTCAAGCTGTTCGAACAGGGCATCTGCACCTTTCCGATGATGTATCCCATCGTTCCGCGCGAAAAATCCCGGCTGCGTTTTTTCATCAATGCCGATCATACCCGCGACGAGATCGACCACACCATCGCCACGCTTTCCGCCCTGTGGAAGGAAGTGCCGCCGGACCGGGGAATCATGTAACATGAAACAGATCCTGTTCGACCGCTTTGGCGTGCCCGCCCATGTCGCCGGTTGCCAGAACGTCGCCGCGCCGCCCGCGCCCAAACCGTGGGAGGTGTCGGTCGATATACTGGCTGCTCCGGTCAATCCTTCGGATATTGCCGTGTTGCGGGGGCAATATGGCATGCTGCCCGCGCGACTGCCCGCCACCGCCGGAATGGAGGCCTGCGGTATCGTGACCGCGACCGGGTCCGAGGTTTCCGGGGTCGCGGAAGGCGACCGCGTCCTGATGATCGCCAATGACAACTGGTGCCAGCGGCGAACGCTGCCTGCGCTGATGGTGATGCCGGTGCCCGATGCGCTGGACAGCGTCGCGGCCTCGATGGTCAAGGTCAACTCGCTCAGTGCCTATCTGATGCTGCGCGATGGTGGGGATCTGCAGCCCGGCGATTGCCTGATCCAGTCCGCGCCCCTGTCGGCAGTCGGTCGGATGGTGATCGGCATGGCGCGGGCGATGGGCCTGCAAACGGTCAATATCGTGCGCCGCCCCGAGGCCGAGGCCGAAATTCGCGCCCTTGGCGGGGATTTCGTGTTGGTCGATGGCGACGACCTGCCCGCCCGCGTCCGCGAGGCGACCGGCAACACCCCGGTCATGCTGGGGCTGGACGGGGTGGCCGGGGAACAGGTCATGCGTCTGGCAGGTTGCCTGGAGGATGGCGCGCCGTTGATCAACTATGGCATGCTGTCCGGCCAGCCCTGCCAGATCCTGCCCTCCGAGACGATCTTTCGGGATATTCGCCTGCGCGGGTTCTGGCTGGCAAAGCTGCTGAACCGCATGTCGGCCGCGCAGCGGGTCGAGGCGCTGAGGGGCTGCATCGAACTTTTGCTGGGTCACGGACTTACCAACCAGATCGACCGCACCTATCGGCTGGAACAGATAGCCGATGCCATCGGACGCGCGGAAAGCCCCGACCGGCACGGAAAGGTCGTCTTGCTGCCGAACGGAGAACCCGCCTGACCAACGATCGACGCCACCGCACAGCTTCTGTCCGACGATGGGCGACGGTCATCCGGCGGCTTGCGGCCTCGGGCCGCGCCGGTCTGCTGTCCGTCCCGATGGCCCTGGCCCTGGCCGCGCCGGTGGCGCAGGCGGATGTGGCGGGACAAGCCGCGCAGGTCAGGTCCGTTCCCGTCCGGGTCCAGCGTCTTGCCATCGGCGACAGGTTCTTTGTCGAACGGCAGTTTCCTGGCCAGACCGAGGCCGACCAGCGATCCGATCTGGCCTTTGAGCTTGGCGGATATATCCGTGGGATCAGCGTGGACGAGGGCGACGAGGTGACAAGAGGGCAGGTGCTGGCCCTGCTGGATACCGATCTGTTGCAGGCGCAACAAAGCGAGTTGCTGGCCTCGCGCGCGGCCATTGGCGCAAGGCTCGATTACGCGAAGCTGAACCTCGATCGGCTGCAAAAGCTGCAAAATTCGGGATCTTCCACGGTTGACCGGGTCGATCAGGCCCTGGCGGAACGTAACGAACTGGTCGCGCGGGATGCTGAAGTCGAGGCCGGGTTGCGCCAGGTGAACATCCGGATCGACAAGGCGCGGCTGATCGCCCCCTATGACGGCTTTATCGGCACGCGTCATCTGGACGAGGGCGATTTCGCCGGGGCGGGAATGCCCGTGTTGACGATTCATCAGGCCGGAGCCGTCCGCTTTCGTGTCGGTCTGCCGCCTGATCTGGATCCGGCGATGTTCCGGCAGACCGGGATCGAGCTTGGCGGCAAGGTTTATCCGGCGATGCTTGGTGCGATCCGCCCGGATCTGGATCCTGTCACGCATATGCGCATCGCGCTGTTCGACATAACGGGCGACCCGCCCCGCAATTTCGGCCAGACAGGCGTGCTGCGCGCCGATACGCTGCTGCATGTGACCGGCGCGATGGTCCCGCTGGATGCGCTGTTGCCCGGTATTTCGGACGCATGGACCGTTTTCACGGTGGATGACAACGACATCGCCCGCAGCGTTCTGGTCGAGATTCTGCATATCGGCACCGATCAGGCCATTGTGTCCGGGGCCTTTGACGATGGCGACCGGGTGGTGACGGGCGGCGTTCACAAGCTGTCGAACGGCCAGCCCGTCGATCCGGTGGACTGACCATGCGCCGCCTGCCGACCTTTGACGAACCGCGCTTTCTTGTTCTGGTCGTGCTGGTTCTGGTGATGGCCGGGCTGTCCTCGATACTGACGCTTGGTCGCCAAGAGGATCCGACGATCACCAATATCTATGCCACGATCAAGACGCGCCTGCCCGGAGCCGATCCGGCGCGCATCGAGGCCGAGATCACGAAGGAACTGGAAACCGAGCTGCGCGAGATCGCCGAAATCGCCGAGATCGAAAGCCTGTCGCTGAAAGGGATCTCGATCATCAATGTCGCGCTGGACGAAACCATGTCCGATGTCGGCATTCCACGGGTCTGGACCAGGCTGCGCAGCGCGGTGGACGATGCCCTGCCGCGCCTGCCCGCCGACGCCCTGCCGCCCGAAATCGATACCGAGGGGATCACGGCCTACTCCACGGTGATCGGCCTGACACTGGACCATCCCGGCACCAACCCCACCGCCGCCCTGCGCCTTGCCGATCACATTGCCGATCAGTTGCGCAATGTCCCCGAGACCCGCGTGGTCAGGCTGTTTGGCGCGCCGGATGAAGAGGTTCTGGTCAGTGTCGATCCGGTCGCCAGCGCCGCGCTGGGGATCACCGTGTCGCAGATCGCGGGCCGGATCGCGGCGGGCGATGGCAAGGTTCTGGCAGGGCATCTGCCCTCGCCCGAGACCGATACCAACCTGTCCGTCTCGGGCGAGGTTGTCGGCCTTGACCGGATCCGCGCGATTCCGCTGCGCGAGGGGATGCCGGGCAAGGGGCTGGTGGTCGCCGATGTCGCAAATGTCAGCCGTGGCGCGGCCTTGCCGCCTGCGGGGCTTGCGCTGGCCGATGGAAAGCCCGCGATCCTGATTGCGGCTCTGGTCAAGGATGGCGCGCAGATCGACCGCTGGATGGGTCAGGTCCGCGACCGGCTGGATACCGCCAGGCAGGTCATGCCGGCGGGCATGTCACTGAAATTGCTGTTTGATCAAAGCGCCTATACGGTGGATCGCCTGACCCAGCTTGCCCTCAGCCTGCTGCAAGGCACCGTCATCGTCATACTGGTGCTGATCGTGACCCTTGGCTGGCGTGCGGCGGCCGTTGTGGCGCTGATCCTGCCGCTGGTATCGCTGGCGACGCTGGCAAGCCTGTCGGCAATCGGGCTGCCCTTGCATCAGATGACCATGGCGGGGCTGATCGCGGCGCTTGGGCTTGTCGTTGATGCGGCCATCGTCATGACCCACGAGGTGAGGCGAAACCTGCTTGAGGGGCGCGCGCGGGCAGAGGCGGCCCGGCTTGCGATCGGCCGGTTGATGGTGCCGCTGGCCGCATCGACGCTGACCACCATACTGGCCTTCGCGCCGATGATGGTTCTGCCCGGTCCGACCGGAGATTTCGTCTCGGCCATCGCCATCTCGGTCGCAGTCATGCTGGTCTGGTCCTTCGTTCTGGCGATCTTTGTGACCTCGGCCATCAGCGCGCGTTTCCTTTCGGCGGCCCATCACGCGCGCGCCCGCGCGCCCGGCCTGTGGTCGCGCGCCATGGTGCACGGCCTGCGATACCCGTCGCTGATGCTGCTGGTCTCGCTGATCCTGCCGCTGATGGGGCTGTGGTTCGCGCCCACGCTGACGCCACAGTTCTTTCCGGTCGAGTACCGCAACCAGTTCCATCTTGAACTTGAACTGCCCGGCCACAGCAGCATCGCGCGGACGGAACAGGTGGTGCGGCGCGTGGATGCCGTCCTGCGCGGCAAGCCGGGCGTCGGCTCGGTCTATTGGGGCATCGGGGAATCCGCGCCCTCGTTCTATTACAACCTGATCGGCAGCCGCTCGGACGAAGCTTATTTTGCGCAGGCGATGGTGACGACCGACGACGCCGAGACTGCCGCGCATCTGTCCGAACAGTTGCAGCAAGAACTGGACTACGCCTTCCCCGAGGCGCGTGTCATCGTCCGGGTGCTGACTCAGGGGCCGCCGGTGGATGCGCCGGTGGAATTTCGGCTGGTCGGGCCTGATCTGGGCAGGCTGACAGAGCTTGGCGAAAGCCTGAAGGCCGTGCTGCGGCAGCAACAGGCGATCACTCATGTCAGGTCCACCATGTCGCGCGGCTTGCCGCAGATCCGTTTTGACATTGACAGCGTCCGCGCGCGCATGGTCGGGCTGAACGAGGTCGCCATTGCCGGTCAACTGAATGCCGGGCTTGCCGGACAGATCGCCACCACCATGGTCGAACGGGCCGAACAGATCCCCATCCGGGTCCGCGTGAACGAGGCGACGCGCGGCAATGCCGACCGGATCCGGGATTTCCCTCTGGTCGCCATGGATGCGGACGGGATGCCGTCGGTCGTGCCGCTGTCAAGCCTTGGCGACATGCGGCTGGAGGTCGCTGAATCGGCCATCCATCGCCGCGACGCCGAGCGCATCAACCTTGTGCAGGCATTCACCCGCGCCGGTATCCTGTCCGAACAGGCGACGCGGGATGCCTTGGCCGCCATCCAGAGATCGGATGTCGCGATCCCCGCAGGCTATCGGCTGGAACTTGGCGGCGATGCCAGCGAGCGCAGCGATGCCGTACGTAACCTGATCGCCTCGCTTGGGCTGATCGTGACGCTGACGCTGGCCACGGCAGTTGTGACCTTCCGGTCTTTCCGGCTGACTATCGGTGCGGTGCTGGTGTCGGGACTGGCTGCCGGGCTGTCGCTGCTGTCGCTGAAAATCATGGATTTTCCCTTCGGCATCAATGCGATGGTGGGGATGATCGGATCGATCGGAGTCTCGATCAATGCCGCGATCATCATCTTTACCGCCCTTCAGGGAAACAACGCCGCCGCACGGGGCGACCGGGCCGCAGGCGCGCAAGAGGTCGCCGCCGCCGCGCCGCACATCATTTCGACCACGCTGACGACCTTTGGCGGCTTTATCCCGCTGTTCCTGACCGGGGGCCTGTTCTGGCCGCCCTTTGCCGTCGCCATCGCGGGCGGAGTCCTGTTATCCGCGACCTTGGCCTTTCTGTTCAGCCCGGCCTTCTTCTTCATGTTCTACGCCCCGCGCCCCCAAAAGCCCCGCGCACCGGCGCGCTGAGCCTGCGGGGCGCGGTCAGTACATAACGGTGTAAAGTGTGATGTCTATCGGACTTTCGGGTTCAAGCTTTGCACTGCCTCGTGCAAGCAGCCAGCCATCGCTGCGCTCAAGCCGGGCGACGATCTGCATGGGGGCGGCGGCGTTGTCGGCGGTCAGCGGCAGGGTGAAGGCAACGGCCTTCGACGCGCCGTCGCTTTTTACCTTGGCCGAGGCGGCGCGGTTATGGGCGGCGTCCTCAAGATAAATCCTGATATCGCCCTTTGGCAGGACAGTACCATCCGCAAGCCGGACGCTGCCGCTGAGATCAGCCGAACGGGCCGAAGCGGTGCCTGCGGCAAGCAGCCCTGCCGCCAGCAGCAAGGAACGGCGATTGGTCAGGCGTTTCACCCCGTGCTTCCCTTCATGCTTTCGCCGCCACCGAGGCTGGCACGATGACCAGAGGGGCAGGGCGCGCTCGCCCCTCTGTCAGGCTGCGGCAAGTCAGATGATCATGAACTCGTCGGCTGTCAGGTCATGGCGCGGCCCGATATGGGCGAATCTGATCGCCTCGCCATCCCCCGATCCGTCAGCATCATAGGACAGATAACCGCCTCTGGTGTCATAGATGATCCGGTCGTCCTGATCCTGTGCATTGCCTGATGCTGTCGCACGGAACGCATCCGGGGACAGGGCTCCGGCCTCGCCAGTTTCGGTAAAGACCCGGTGGTCCAGGACGATCACATCGGACGCGCTGTCGAAATCGGTGATCCGGTCGATATTGTCAGCCCCCAGTGCGGTCGAGAAGCGGAACGAATCCGCGCCTGCGCCGCCCGTCAGCCGGTCCGCGCCAAGCCCGCCATCCAGCAGATCCTTGCCCGCCCCGCCAAGCAGCCGGTCGTTGCCTGCCGCGCCGGGTTCCGCAGGTTCGGGCGGAAATTCGACCGAGACGTTAAGCTTGTAGGTCGAACCCTCGGGCACCGCTTCGACCCAGCCGCTGCCAGGGGCGTCGGGCGACCAGGCTCCTTCCACGATGTAATAGGTTCCGGCCTCCTGGACCACAAAGACCGCGCTGGAATCGCGGCGGCTGGTTGATCCGGGGTCGCCGCCGCCATCGTCATTGTCGGTCATGATATTGCCCGCGCTGTCCAGCAGAACCACCCAGCTATCATGGATATCGGGATCGGCGATGCCGTCGATATCCACCGTGAGAACCGTTCCGGCCGCCAGATCGACCTTGTAGTAACCACCCAACCCGTTGCCGGTGGCATCGACCGTGGTGTGCAGGACGGTGGTGGAATCGAAGATGTCGGGATCCTCGGCCAACGAGAAATTGTCCGAAAGGTCAAACGCCGTCTCGAACGAATTATTCGTCGCATCCGGCCCAAGCGTGGCATAGCCGGTGCCCATGCCGGGGCGGGGCGCATCGTCGCGCAGGGCAAAATCCCCCAGCAAGGTATCGTCGCCACCATTGCCGCGCAGGGTATCGTCGCCGCCCTGCCCGGTCAGCACATTGGCCTCACGGTTGCCCGTCAGCCTGTCGTCATGGCCCGAACCGGCAAGGTTTTCGATCGAGACATAAATATCCCCGCCCGAGCCCTGGCCCGACAGGTTGAGGCGGAGACCGGCAGTCGCGTCGGCGTAATCCGCCGTGTCACTGCCCGCCCCGCCGTTCAAAGTGTCGGTGCCGCCCCCGCCGGTCAGCGTGTCATCGCCCGCGCGCCCGAAAAGCTTGTTGCGCGCGTCATCTCCGATCAGGTGGTCGCCATGGGACGAGCCGACGACATGTTCAAATCCCTCAAGAATATCGTGCCGGATGGCCGTGCCGCGCCCGACGATCTGCACCGGGCCGGTGCCATCGCCGCCGCTGGCTGTGCCATTGGCCAGATCGACCGTGACGCCATCCGGGCTGCCCGAATAGATGACCGTATCGATGCCCTTGCCGCCATTCAGGTAATCCTGACCGCCGCCGCCGATGATCGTGTCATGGCCGTCCTCGCCATAGATGATGTCGCCATCGGCCCCGCCATCAAGGCGGTCGTTGCCGCCACGGCCGTTGAACACGTCTCCACCGCCCCGGCCCTGAAAATGGTTGCCCGCATTTGTGCCGACGAACCGGTCGATCCGGTCGTCGGATCCGATCAGATTCTCGATGCTGTAGAAGGTGTCGCCTGATGCCGTGCCGCCGCGCGCGAGGTTCCGTTCCAGATTCACGATAAGCTGGAACGGGCTTTCCTGGCTGAAATCGACCGTGTCGCTGCCGCTGCCACCGATGAACACATCGACGCCCGCCTGACCGTACATCACATCGTCGCCGTAACCGCCGTCCAGCGTATCGTCGCCCGCGCCGCCATAGAGGGTATCGTTCCCGCGCCCGCCATAGATCGCATCAGCGCCATCGTCGCTTTCGGTCTGATCCTCAAGATCGGCGACGGGGATGGTGTTGTTGATGTCGCGGCTGGCCAGAGAATCGCGACCGCCAATCAGCAGGTCGTCTCCGCTCAGGCCAAGGATCGTCTGGCCCCCGGCACCGCCATCCAGCGTATCATTTTTGTCGTCCTCGCCGACAACGACGCTGTCCGGCGTGACAACAGGACGCGGCCCGGTTCCGCCTGTGCCGCCGTCAGTGCCGACCGGCGTGCCGCCGACCTCGATGATATTCTCGACATTGGGATAGGGATCGTCGTTCCGTGCCGGGCCGCTTGAAAACAGATAGACCGTGTCATTGCCGCCATCTGCCGTTTCGCGGATGACGTCGCTGTTGGAATCGACGAAATAGGTATCGTCGCCTGCGCCGCCGGCCATGCTGTCGGCCCCTCCGCGACCATCCAGGATGTTGTCGCCGTCATTGCCGATCAGAACGTCGTTATGATCGCTGCCAATCCCTCGTTCGATGTGATATTCGGTCTGGTCGGCGTTATGGCCCGCAAAGATCGAGACATTGTTCCTGTGACCATTGACGCTGGAGAACTGGCCCGCCCGCAGATCAAGGATCGTGCCGGCCGTGGAACCCGAAAAGTCGATCGTGTCCTGGCCGCCCGTGTCATGGATAAGAAAGCCGACATCGTGCTGCATGCCCGCTGACGTCAGGCCATAGCCGTATTCCGTGCTGTTGAACCCATAGACGTTGTCGCCGGTGTTCAGGTCGATGGTCTGATAGGTCCGCACGCCATCATCGTCCACAGTCGAGAAAAAGCGCCGGATCACGGCCTCGACATCACCCATCATCGGCGTTACCGCCGACCAGCGGGTATCCTCGCCGACATCGATCCCGTCGAAATAGGACATGACGCTGTATTGCTGACGGTCATAGATCCAGGTCGCATTGTTCAGATAGTTGATCTGAACCCCGCCCGGACCGCTGTAGTTGTAAAGTCCGGGATGATTCAGCCCGAATTCATGGCCAAACTCATGGACGAAACTGTCGAACACATAGCCGCCAATATCGGTCGGGTTCGGTTCCGTGTCGTGAAAGCGCTGGCCGATGCTGACATAGCGGTTCGAGGAATAGGCGCTGCCATCGTCCTCTTCGCCCAGTTCGGGGCTGACGACCATCATCCAGTGGACATCCGGATCGACGGGTACGTCATCGACGATCTCGAATTGCAGAGGCGTGACAGCCGACCACATGTCCAGCGCCCCGACGGCCGCGGCCTTATAGGCCGGATGGTCGTTCAGCTCCGTGACGTTGATCAACAGCGGTTCCGCAGCGATTTCCGGCGTCAGGCTGCGCGGCAATGCGCCCAGATAATCTAGAAAGGCCTCGTAATCGTCGCCCTTGCCAAAGGGGTTTTCTGGCGTCTGATCGTTGATCCACCACTGTTCGACTGGCTGGCTGGAAGAAGGCATTAAAAGCTCCCCGAATAAAATTTTCACTTTTGGGCGTCGGAAATAACAAAATAAATACAAATAACCTAGCGTCGCCCTGACAGCGAACGCACATGTTCAATGTAACAATAATGATGCCGCATCCGAACCCTGTCCACGATTTTTTATCAACAGATCATATCATAATTTTACAATTATTTTCAAAATGTTACGGCATATCGCCGAAACACTGGCGGAATCTGGCTTATTGGCCGTGGCCCGCAATCATCCACCTCTGCGGCGGTGGGCGCCCCTGCGGCAAGGGCGGTGGCAGTCGCCCCCCCTGCGCCACGTTTCCGCACTTGCGCGACCGGTCCTGACAGTGCATGTCCGGCCCCATGACGCCCATTGACGATATTCACGACATGCAGACGCTGCGCGCCCGGATCGACGCGGTGGATTCGCAGTTGATCGCGCTGTTCGCCCAACGCCGCGCCCTGATCGACCGGGCTGCCCGGATCAAGGCCGCCCACGGGCTGCCCGCGCGGATCGGCTGGCGGGTCGAACAGGTGGTGACGAATGCCCGCCAGCAGGCGGTCGAGGCGGGGCTGGACGGCGATCTGATCGAAGCGATCTGGCGTCAGCTTGTCGAGGCTGCCATCGCTCAGGAAGACCAGCATCTGAACGGAGAACGCTCGTGACAGCCGATGTGATAGATGGCGCAGGTTTCGCCGCCGGACTGCGTGCAAGGATCGCCACCGAGGTTGCCGCCATGGCGCGGCGCGGCATAAAGCCCGGACTGGCCGTGGTGCTGGTGGGCGAGGATCCCGCCAGTCAGGTCTATGTCCGCGCGAAAGGCCGGCAGACGGTCGAGGCCGGGATGAACTCGTACGAGCACCACCTGCCCGCCGCGACACCCGAGGCCGATCTGCTGGACCTGATCGCGCGGCTGAATGCCGATCCGGCGGTTAACGGGATTCTGGTGCAACTGCCGTTGCCTGCCGGGATGAACGAGGCGGCGGTGATCAATGCCATCGACCCGGCCAAGGATGTGGACGGGTTTCACATCCTGAATGCAGGGCGGCTGGCCACGGGGCAAAAGGCGATGGTGCCCTGCACGCCTCTGGGATGCCTGATGCTGCTGCGCGACCGGTTGGGCGATCTGTCCGGTGCCAATGCGGTGGTGATCGGGCGCAGCAATATCGTCGGCAAGCCGATGGCGCAGTTGCTGCTGCGCGACAGCGCGACCGTGACCGTCGCCCATTCGCGCACGCGCGACCTGCCCGCGCTGTGCCGCAGTGCCGATATTCTGGTCGCTGCCGTGGGCCGGGCACATTTCGTCAAGGGCGACTGGATCAGGCCCGGCGCGACGGTGATCGATGTCGGCATCAACCGGACTGACGACGGGCTGGTCGGCGATGTCGATTTTGCCGCCGCATGTCAGATTGCCGGGGCGATCACCCCGGTGCCTCGCGGCGTCGGCCCGATGACCATTGCCTGTCTGCTTGCGAATACGCTGACCGCGACCGCCCGCGCCAATGGCCTGCCCGACCCCGAAGGGCTGACCCCCTGACAACCTCCGCCGCCGCATTTTGGCATTCCGTCAGCTATAATTCAGCACATTACCTGTCCTGTGCATCCGGCAACGCTGCTGGCGGGTTCGGGAATACTCTTCCAGCGCGGCCCCAAGCCGCGCCGCGCCGTCACCTGTGGCGAGCAATGCGCCGTAAGCCGGGTGCGATGGGAAAGCCCTCTTACATGAAATCCCTTGGGATGCGGTGATTGAACTCGCGCTTTGATACGAGCCCGTCGCCGTCCCATGCGGCAACCACAGCATGTAATATCCACGCCTCGCGAGTGCAGGTCATCTCGGTCGAGACTTCGCTGCGAACCGACCAGTTGCCCCGGCGCATCTTGCAGGTCCAATGCGCCCGCCCTTTCATCGACAGTGGGTCATCCGGTGCGATCATCCAGATTTCATTACGGATTTCTCCGTGAATCATGCCGACCTCGGGAACTTCGACCAGACCGGTATCGTCATGGATATGATATTCGGTCCTGTTCTCGCCTAAATCACGCAAAACCCGTCGATAAGTCGTCCCCGGTTCATGGGTGACATATTCGGGCAGCGGATCGGGGTTTGCAGGCTCGGGCAGGGTCAGATCTTCATGCGTCCCAAGCAGAGGCAAATCCAGCATCAGGCTGCCGGTCCGGATCGTGACGCCGGGATCGGTGGGCGGCGGCAGGATGGTTGGCCAATATGAGGTCGAAAGCGCCAGCCGCAGCCTGTGGCCCGGCTTCAGGCGATAACCGCAGCAATCCAGCGTCAGGGCAATATCGACCATCTCATTTTTCGGCATCGGCCGGGGGGCCTCGTGTCCGTTGCGATGGGCGAGATTGAGGACGCCAAAGGAAATCCGGTATGCCGTGCCATCGGGATGTACGTCAACCAGACGAGCGCAGATATTCGCCCAATCATCGGCGCAAGACAGCCGCAGCCAGAGGACGGGTTGCCCCAGAAACTCGATGGGCTGGTCAGATGGCGCGGTTTCAAAGCATAATGCACCGGCATCATCCATGCGCTGATCCTGAGGCAGTTCGGCATCGGGCTTCAGCGTAAACCATTCACCCGACGCCGTGCCGCAATCCAGTGGACTGCGTAGATAGACATCCTCGCCCGCACCGCCGGGTTCAGGTGAAAGCTGCGGGCCATAAAGGCGCAGTGTTTCCGGTTCCCGCCAGAGATCGCTGGCAATCCAGCGGCCCGGATCGAATTCCCGTCGCGGTGCCGGACGCACCGCCTCCAGCATATAGGCACGGAGTTGTGGCAGGTTTTCCGCTCCGTTCTGCTCGTGGCAGAGCCAGCGGCGCCACCAGCGGATGGCTTCGGCATGGAAATCCGCGCGAGGTTTTGGCCAGGCGAAATGCGGGTATTTGTGGATCCACGGGCCGATCAGCACCTTGGCATTCGGACCCAGTCCCTGCGCCGCCTTGAGCGGGGTATTGCGATAGCCATCGGCCCAGCCAGCAATCACCAGCGCCGGGATCCTGATCGCAGAGAAATCTTCGCAGATCGAGCCATGTTTCCAGAAACTGTCGCGGCGTTGATGCTCCAGCCATTCGGGCATGAAGAACGGTTCTTGCTCCAGCCGCTCGACCCACATCTTGCGCCAGATATCGCCGACAAGGGCGGGATCGGGACTGCGTGACTGATAGGCCAGCATGGTTGCAGCCCAGGAAAGCTGCGCGGAAAGCTGGCAACCGCCCTTGTAATGGATATCGTCATTGTAACGATCCACCGTCGAGGCGATCGAGATCACTGCCTTGAGCGCGGGGGCCCCGAGTGCTGCGACTTGCAGGCAGTTGAAGCCGCCCCATGAAATCCCCATCATGCCGACCGCGCCATTCGACCAGGGTTGCGCTGCGATCCAGGCAATGATCTCGCAGGCATTGTCCAGTTCCAGCGGCGTATATTCACCGTCGATCACGCCCCCGGATTCGCCCGAACCCCGGATATCGACACGCACGCCGGCAATGCCCGCCGCCGCAAAGACGGGATAGGTGGAATCGTCCCGCGCCTCGGTGCCCGAGCGCTTGCGATAGGGCAAAAACTCCAGCACCGCCGGGACGGGATCACGAATGGCATCTGCGGGCATCCAGATCCGGGCGGCCAGTCTGGTGCCGTCCTTAAGCGTGATCCACTGATTTTCAATAATGGTAAAGTCGCGCTGATCCATGATCTGCCCCAAAGTCAGTTGCCGGCGCTTTCCATGCGCCGTTCTCTTATCGCCTTGTCCAGCCAGCCGATCCGCGCCTCGGGCACGGATTTCAGCAACAGGTCGGTGTAATCGTCGAAAGGCGGTGACAGAACCTGCGCCTTGGGACCAAAGCGCTGCACCTGACCGCGATACATCACGGCGATGGAATCGGCGATGGCCCGGACGATATGGATGTCATGGGTGATGAACAGATAAGAGACCTGCATCTGTTCCTGCAGGCGCAAAAGCAGCTTGAGTATGCCTGCCGCAACCAGTGGATCAAGGGCTGAAGTCGGCTCATCGCACAGGATCAGGTCGGGCTTTGCCGCAAGCGCGCGGGCAATGGCCACGCGCTGTTTCTGGCCACCGGACAGTTCGGCCGGATAGCGCCCTGCGAAACCGTCGCCCATCTCGATCGAGTCCAGCAATTCAGAGACGCGCCGACGCTTTTCTGCCCCCCGCAGACCGAAATAGAAAGTCAGGGGCCGCCCGATGATTTCGGCAACGGTATGGAGCGGGTTCATTGCGGTATCGGCTGATTGGTAGATCAACTGGATACGGCGCCTCGCCTCGCGGCTTCGCCCCCTGAGATCGCGCGAGAGGGGTTGGCCATTGAACAGAATCTGACCCGCCGATGGTGGCAGCAATCCCGTAATGACCCGCGCCAGCGTCGATTTCCCCGAGCCGGATTCACCCACCACGGCCAATGTCTGACCCTTTGGCAACTGCATTGACACATCGCTCAGGATATTCACGCCCGGCTGATAGCCTGCGGTGATATTCCCGATCTGCAACACCGGCTCGGGCTGGTCCTCGCGCTGGGGCCGCTCGATTGTTGCGACATTCAGCAATTCGCGTGTATAGGCCTCGCGCGGGCTTTCGACGATCTGGCGGGTTGGGCCATATTCGACCGTTTCACCATGACGCAGCACCATGATGTGATCGGCCACCTGTGTCACCACGGCAAGATCATGGGTGATATAGATCGCGGCGGTTCGGGTCTCTTCGACGGCGTGCCGGATCGCTGCCAGAACGTCAAGCTGGGTGGTCACGTCAAGCGCCGTTGTCGGTTCGTCAAAGACGATCAGGTCGGGATGCGGACAAAGTGCCATGGCCGTCATCGCCCGTTGCAACTGTCCGCCCGAGACCTGATGTGGATATCGCGTGCCGAAACTTTCCGGATCGGGCAATCCGAGAACGCCAAAAAGATAGCGCGCCCGCCCTTCGGCCTCGGATCGGTTCATGATCCCGTGCAAAAGCGCGGCTTCGATCACCTGATCGCCCAACCGATGTGCCGGGTTGAAGGCCGCCGCCGCCGATTGCGCCACATAGCAGACCCGCCTGCCGCGCAACTGTCGGATAGCGCGTGGTGGGAGGGCCAGCAAATCCTCTCCGTCCAACAGAACCTGCCCGCCCGAAATGCGAAGCCCGTCGCGCTGCCATGCCAGCGCGGCCAGACCGATGGTTGATTTTCCCGCACCGGATTCGCCGATCAGCCCCAGAACCTTGCCCTTTTCCAGATCGACCGAAATGCCTTTGACGATCTCGGTCTCACGAGGAGGCTCGCCGGACGGCCAGATTTTCGCCCGGATCTGAAGCCCGCTGATCTGCAAGATATCGCCCGTCGTCACCCGCGCCCTCCCTTCAGGTTCGAGGTCCGGTTCAGCAGCCAGTCCACGACCAGATTGACGCAAACTGCCAGTGTCGCAATGGCCGCGCCAGGGACCAGGGCCGCGCTGATGCCGAACATGATCCCATCCTTGTTGTCCTTGACCATACCGCCCCAATCGGCCGTGGGCGGCTGCACGCCGAGGCCCAGAAATGACAGGGTGGACAGAAACAGAACCGCAAAGGCAAAGCGCAGCCCGAACTCGGCCAGAAGCGGCGTTAATGTGTTGGGCAGGATCTCGCGGAAGATGATCCGGGGTGTGCCTTCGCCGCGCAGCCGCGCAGCCTCGACGAAATCCATCACGGCGACATTCAGCGCAACGGCGCGGCCCAGACGAAAGACCCGCGTGGAATCCAGAACTGCCATGACGAGGATCAGCACCCAGAGATTTTGTGGCAAAACGGCCAGTACCACCAGTGCGAAGATCAGCGTCGGGATCGACATCATCAGATCGTTCAGCCGCGACAGCACATGATCCGTGATCCCCCGGTTCACTGCGGCAATGAAGCTTAGCGTGATGCCAAGCGCGAAGGACAGGACCGAGGAACTCAGCGCGACAAACAGCGTGACCCGCGCGCCATATATGAGCCGCGACAGCAGATCGCGACCCAGATTGTCGGTGCCCAGAACGAAGTCATCGCCAATGGGCTGCCAAACCGCACCCACGATCTCGCGTTCGCCATA
Organism: Paracoccus sp. (in: a-proteobacteria); assembly: GCF_047973135.1. GTDB lineage: Bacteria > Pseudomonadota > Alphaproteobacteria > Rhodobacterales > Rhodobacteraceae > Paracoccus. Next base: position 7,063 of record NZ_JBKEBL010000042.1, on the reverse strand, counting down.
TGGGGCGATCAACGGCGCAAAGAGTGCGCAGAACAGGGCCAGCGCGATGCCTGCCATTCCGACCAGCGCCGAGAGGGGGATCTTGCCAGGTTTCATCGCGGATGTCTCAGCCGTGGGTTCGAGACGATGGCAATGATATCCGCCGTCATGTTCAGAAGAATATAGACCGCCGCAAAGCTCAGCCCGCAGGCCTGCACGACCGGCATGTCGCGAACAGTGACCGCATCGACCATGTACTGGCCCATGCCGGGATAGACAAAGACCACCTCGACAACCACCACGCCGACGATCAGATAGGCAAGGTTCAGCGCGACGACATTGACGATCGGTGCCACCGCATTGGGGGCCGCATGGCGCAAAATGGCCTGCCATTTGCCCAGACCCTTCAACTCGGCGGTTTCCATATAGGGCGATGACATGACCGAGATGATCGCGGCGCGCGTCATCCGCATCATATGCGCCAGCACCACCAGCACCAGCGTCGCCACGGGCAGCGCGACCGTTTGCAATTTGTCCACCAGGCTCATGCCGTCGAATACCGTGGACGGAAAGGTCGAGATCCCCAGCGTGACCGCGAAGATCAGGATCAGCAGATAGCCGATAAAGAACTCTGGCAGCGAGATCGCCGCAAGCGTGATCACGTTGATCGCCCGGTCAAAGAACGTGTCGCGCAGCAATACGGTCAGCAGTCCCAGCAGGATCGCCAGTGGAATGGCAATGACGGCGGCAACAAAGGCCAGAAAGAGCGAGTTCGACATCCGCCCCAAGACCTGATCGGCAACCGGCATGCGGCTGGCCCATGAGGTGCCGAAATCGCCGCGGATCATCCCGCCCAGCCAATCGACATACCGCAGTGGCAATGGTCGATCGAGGCCCAGTTCGGCCCGGATATTGGCGACCGCCTGTGGCGTGGCCGCCTGACCCAGATATGTGGTCGCAAAATCTCCGGGCAGGGCCTCGACGCCGACAAAGATCATCAGCGACACGGCAAGCAGCAGCAGAAGGCCAAGCAAGAGCCTGCGCAGGATCAGGCTGGCCAATGGAAATCGCGAGGCGAGCCCGCGCAAGGATTCGGTCATGACAGGAGTTTCCCGAAACTGTGGATCGGGCGCACAGGATGTACGCCCGCCGGTCTATCCCTCCAGCCAGACACGGCTGGCGACTTTGCCGTTCGACAGATCATTGCCAATATCGGGCACGAACCCGCGCAACCGCTTGCTGCCGCCATTTATATAGTCGTTGAAGACCGGAAGGATCGTCCCTCCTTCGTCTCGCTGGATCATGGCGATCTGGCGATAAAGTTCGGCACGTATGCCCTGATCCAGTTCGGCACGCGCCTGCAGGACAAGCTTGTCGAAATCCTCGCGCTTGAACCGGGTATCGTTCCATTCCGCGCTGGAAATATAGCTGGTGGAATAGCGCGCATCCTGCGTCGGACGACCGCCCCAGTAAGAGGCGCAGAACGGCTGCACGTTCCAGACATTCGACCAGTAACCATCGTCAGGTTCGCGGCGCACATCCAGCGTGATGCCGGCAGCCGCTGCATTCTGCTGGTACAGCACCGAGGCATCGACCGCGCCCGGAAATGCCGCATTCGAGGTGCGCAGCGAAACCGGGCCGCTATGGCCGGATTTCTCAAAGTGAAATTTCGCTCGCTCGGGATCATAGGCGCGCTGCTCGATCCCCTGGGGGAAAAGCGCATAGGCCTCGTTGACCGGAAAATCATTGCCAAGAGAGCCATAGCCGCCCAGGATCTGTTGCAGCATCGCCTCGCGATCAATGGCGTATTTCAAGGCAAGCCGCAGGTCGTTATTGTCAAACGGCGCGGTGTCGCAATGCATCAGGAAACAGTAGAAACCCTTGCCCTTGGATGTCAGGATCTGGACCGTCGGCACGCGTTCCAGCAGCGCCACCGTCTTGGCGTCGATCATATCGATGAAATCCAGTTGGCCAGACGACAGTGCTGCAATGCGCGCGGTGGTGTCGTTCATGGACAGCATTTCGAAACTGTCTACAAACCCCCTGTCATCGCGCCAATCATCGGCATTCTTCTCAAAGCTGGCGCGAATGCCCGGCTGGTAATCGGTCAGCTTGTAGGGGCCGGTTCCAATGGCCGCCAGAGGGGCCTCGACCCCGCCTCCGGGTTGGATCATCAGGTGATAATCGGTCAGAAGCAGTGGCAGATCGGCATCGGCGGCGGCCAGCGTAATCACCAGATCGCCGCCTTCTTCCCCGATCGTTTCGATAGAGCTGAGCAGCCCGGCAGCGCCCGATTGCGAATTCGAATCCGCATGGCGCCGCAAAGTTGCCACCGCGTCGGCTGTTGTCAGCGGCGTGCCGTCATGAAATTTCACACCCTCGCGAATCCTGAAGCGCCACACCTTCGCATCGGCCGATGCCTCCCATGCCTCGGCCAGATTGGGCAGGGCCGCGCCCGTCTCGGGGTGGGATTCGATCAGCGTATCGCCCCAGCTATGGCCCACAACAAAGTTGAACGACCCGCTATAGCTGGCCGGATCAAGCGAATCCGTCGAGGCCCCGCCGGTGATCCCCATCCGCAGGTGTCCGCCGCGTTTGGGCGTTTGTGCGGCGGCGCTGCCGGCAAAGATCGCATTGGCCGAACCCATCGCCATACCCGCAGCCACAGCCCTGCCGATAAATTCGCGCCGTCCAATCCGGCCCTTGCGGGCTTGTTCCAGCAGGAACGTTGTCATCTTATCCACTTTTTCCCCCTTGCTTATTGCCCCGGACGAACCCAATCCTTTTAGATTGCGATATTTTTCAGCGTCGGCACAACAAATCATTCTTGTGGAACTATAGCCGACGCAGGTTCTGTCACAAGCATTTCCGCCATCCGGTCGCGCTCTGACAGGTTGCTGAAACAGTCCCCAAGCGGGACGACCGTCCCGTCATCAGTTTTATGTGGCGTGATCGCCATGTCTGTTGGCGCGCTCGACCTGTGCGCGTGCTGCTGTCTGCCGGGTCTGATCCGGGTCTCGTTTTGCACAGCATCGCGTGAAACCGTGACCCGGCAGGACCGGCTTTGTCGCGGCGTGGCGATGGCTTAGCAATCGTCGAAGCATCGCTGCGGAAAACAGTAATTTAACCCTGTAGTTCGATTACCCATGATCGGCGCAGATAACAGGGCGGCCCGGTCGTAACGGGTCCAGATGCCGCAACAGGGATGAGGTCGTCGGGATCGCAGGGGCACGCGCGCCCGGCCCCATCTGCACCTTCACCACAAGAGTAACCGCGAACGACCGGGCCACGGTCGTCACTTCATCAACACGGAGCCATCCATGAAAAGACTTCTTATCCTCGGTACGGCGTTTTCGGCCCTTGCCGCCACTGCCCATGCCGATCTGACCGTCATGAGCTGGGGCGGAGCCTATGAAAAAAGTCAGGTCGAAGCCTATAACAAGCCGTTCTCGGCGGCGACCGGTATCGCGGTCACGATGATGTCGGCTGACAATCCGGCCGGTCCGATCAAATCCATGGTCGAGACGGGCAATGTCACCGTCGATGTCGCGGATGTCGAATATACCGATGCCGTCCGGTTGTGCGACGAGGGGCTGCTTGAGGAAATTGACCCCGCCTCACTGCCCGCAGCACCCGACGGCACGCCTGCGACCGAGGATTTTCTGGACGGCGCGCTGACCGATTGCGCGGTGGCCTCGATGGTCTTTTCCTCGGTCATCGGCTATGACAGGAACAGGTTCACCGGCGACCAGCCGCAGACCGTCGGCGATTTCTTCGATCTGGAAAAATTTCCCGGAAAGCGCGGCATGCGCAAGAACGCGAAGCCCAATCTGGAAATGGCTTTGATGGCGGATGGTGTTCCGGCGACCGAGGTTTATGACGTGCTTGCCACGGACGAAGGGGTGGACCGGGCCTTTGCCATGCTGGACAAGATCAAGGCTCAGGCCGTCTGGTGGGAAACCGGCGCGCAGCCGCCGCAGCTTCTGGCGGATGGCGAAGTGGCGATGACCACGGCGTTCAACGGGCGGCTGTTCTCGGCTGTCGTTGCCGAGAACAAGCCTTTCGAGGTGATCTGGGACGGGCAGATCTATGAATATGAACTGTTTGTTGTGCCAAAGGGCACTCCGAACAGGGATGAGGCGATGGAATATATCCGCTTTGCCACTGACACGCAGCGGCTGGCTGATCAGACCAGATGGATCAGCTATGGCCCCGCGCGCAAATCCTCGCTGCCGCTGGTCGGCACCTATGAGGATGGCACGACCGAGATGGCGGGCTTTCTGCCGACGGCAGAGGCGAACATGACGAAAGCGCTGCAAATCTCGGTCGAGTTCTGGGTTGACCGGGACATTCAGCTTAACGAACGCTTCAGCACCTGGCTGACGAGATAGACAAGCGGCGGGCTGGCGTTTCCGCCGGCCCGGCCTGTTCGGCGGCCTGCGGAAACGAACGTTCGAACCCCGCCGTCCGTTCGGCGATATATTGCATGAAATCATAGATCGGGCGTTCCAGGCTGGATAAATGCCCCGGTCGCGCGGCATCGGCATTCAGGCCCCGGAACACCTTTTCGGTGCAGCCGCGATCCTCGGCATTCACCTCGTCCAGCAGGGCTTTCAGGGACGCGGCATATTCCCCGGCGCGCGGGTCGGCCATAAATTCGGGCGACAAGCCGCCGGCGAATACCATTGCCACCTGCCCGGTTCCTTTCGGATGCAGGGACAGGTACCAGAAATAGCCGGGCGTCAGGGTGATCAGGTGGCTGGGATACAGTGTCAGCAGCGCCGTTGTCTTGCGCCAGCGCCCTTGCAGCCGCGTGTTGTCGGGATGCGCGTTGCCGATTGCCAGCGTGGCCTCTTTGGTGATCCAGTGATAGTTGAAATTTCGCAGGCCGGGCGGGCAGTCCATCTCTTCCAGCTTTGAATGTCCGCCGACGGTGGCTGCGTGGCAGACCGGCAGGTGATAGCTTTCCATGAAATTCTCGGCCAGGACTTTCCAGTTCGTGTTCCAGACATGCGTTTCGCGGAAGCACTCGACATAGTTCTGCACCTCGTAGGGTGCGATCATCCTTTCGACCTCTTGCAGGTCTTGCGCGACGCTGGCGCGGGTCTTGTCCAGCGTGATATAAACCCAGCCAAGCCATTCCTCGCAGCGGATCTGTGGCAGGCGATAGCTTTCCTTGCAGAAGCCGCTGGTCCCGGTCATGAACGGTGCGCCGCGCAGCCTTCCGTCCAGCCCATAGGTCCATGCGTGATACGGGCAGACCAGAACCCGCCTGTTGCCGCTGCCTTCGACGATGGTTGACATGCGGTGCAGGCACACATTCGAGAAAGCGCGCAGCTTTCCCTTGCTGTCCCGTAATATGACCACTGGCTGACCGGCCAGGTCGCAGGTCAGGTAGTCGCCGGTCTGCGGCAGGCTGCTGGCGCGACCGACGCAGACCCATTCCCTTGAAAAGATCGTCTCGGTCTCGCGTTGCAGGAATTCAGGGCTGGTATAGACCGAAGGCGGCATCGCCCGCGCGTCCTCTGGTGGGCGGCGGGCGGCGGCAAGCAATTCCTCGACGGGCTGAACTGGCGACATGGCTGACCCTTTTGCTGCTTCTGTCGGAAAGCGCGCCGGTCCGCAGGGCGGGGCGGGCATATATTGTCCAGCTTGACCTTTTTTCAAGGAAGGTAAAAATTCATATTTCCGATCATAAGACAGCAAAAATATGGTTCGATTCACGTTGCGACAATGCACCTATTTCCGGGCGGTGGCGGCGCATGGCGGCATCGCGCAGGCGGCACGGGTGCTGAACATATCTCAACCTTCGGTCGCGCAGGCGCTTGAAAAGCTTGAGGCCGTGACCGGCCTGACACTGTTCGACCGCCATCATGCCCGTGGCCTGACGTTGACAGTGCAGGGGCGGGCGTTTCTTGAACATGTGGCGCGGCTTGAACGGCAAGCCGAGCAGGTCGAACGGGAAGCCGCCGCACTGGCTGCGGAACTGGCCGGCGAAATCCGTCTGGGCGTTTTCTGGACACTTACCCCCTTTTACGCCGCCGATCTGATCCGCAGCTTTGCCAGGGCCGAACCCGCGCTGACCATCAGGCCGCAGGAAATGTCGCTGGCGGGGCTTGCCGATGCGTTGCGCGAAGGGTCACTGGATTTCGCGCTGACCTATGATCGCGGGGCCGATACCGGGGGGCTGAACCTGCTGGAGCTTGCTTCTCTGCGCCCGATGGTGGTGGTTTCGGCGGAACATCGGCTTGCCCAAAGGGCTTCGGTCCGTCTGTCGGAACTGCTGGACGAACCTTATGTGATGCTGGACGGTCCGGGTAGCCGCCACTATTTCGATGAATTGCTGGCCGAAAACGGCATGGCGCCCCGGATCGCCTATATCTCGACCTCGCTTGAGGCGGTGCGCAGCGCGGTCGCGGCCGGGTTTGGCTTTACCTTCCTTGTGATGCGCCCGCCATCTTCGCGGACCTATGACGGGCGCGAGGTCAGGACGCTGGCCATCAAGGACGACATCCGCCCGCTTCGCGTTGTTCTTGCATCGCGGGAAGTGGTGAACCGGGGTTTCGTCTCCCGGCGCTTTGCGGAACACGCGCTTGCTTACTTTGCCGCGCTGGCTGGTCCTGCGGTCACGTAACCGAACGGGTAAGCGTGACCGGGTATGCCTTTCCCCGACAAGCGCCATTCTTCGGTGCCGTTGGTGTCACTCGTCTCCGGGAACGCCATAGGACGGGGCCTCGCGCGGATCAAGCGCGCGCTGGACATAGGCGTCAAGCTGCGGCTTGTAGATGTCCCAAAGGCTGGCGATAGCCTCGACCGGGCAATCAAGGGTCCAGTCGCAGCGCAGATCTGCAACGGGCCAGGGTACCTTGTCGGCGATCTTCAGGCCTGCCGAGTGTATCGGGCCGGCCTCGCCCCCCGCCGTGACGCCTGCGCGCATGGCCGCGATCAGCCGGTCGCCGATATGCCCGCTTGCCGACAGAAAGCCATCGACGATTGCCTGCGGCACGCCGTCATTGGCCAGCAGGTTGCCACCCGAGGCGACATTCGCGGCCTGTGCCGGCGTCCAGATTCCCAACGAATTGGG
>NZ_JBKEBL010000303.1:0-3577 GCF_047973135.1 Paracoccus sp. (in: a-proteobacteria) | reverse complement strand
CCTGGGCTGGTTCGATGCGGGGACGTTCGACGTGCCGGTGGGCGCGCATGTGGTGTTCAATTCCGACCGCCAGCCCATCGGCTTTGTCGCCGAACTGGGTGTCAGCGCCGGTGTGCCCGGCCTGTCGCTGATCGAGGGCTTCGGTCAGGCGGTCTGGACCGAAACCACATTCGACGGCTCGCGCCGATACGGTCGCAGCGCCAGCGCGACCGACCCCACCGGCGACCGCCGCAGCCGCGCCATCGCGGCGGCAATCGCGGGCGGCGCAAACCCGGAAGAGGCCGCCGCCTTCGTCGCCCGGCTTTTTCCCTAGCGGCTTCGCCCGGCGCGGGCGGCGTTCGGGCGCAGGGCCTGACCGCCTCTGGCCCCGGTGCCGAAGCCGCCCCCCATGGCCGTCGCGTGCAGGGCCATCGCGTCCTGCTTGACGAGGCCCGCCGCTTTGCCGCGCCCGAGGGGTTGTTCCACATGCCCCGGATCGACAGCGGCGAGGAAAGTTTTGATGTCACGATCCCGCAGGGGTTGCGGCTGGCGCTTGTCGATCTGGCCCTGACCGAGGCCAGCATCGGCGCGGGGGCCGAACTGGCCACGCTTCCGCCACGCGGCACTACCGGCAGGCTGCGGCTGGCAGTGCGCTGGCGACACCCGGTTCCGGCAGGGGCGCTGACCTTCCGTCTCAGGGTTCACGCCTCGCCCGACGGCAGCCCCCCGCCCGTGCTGACCGAACTGACCGAGCCAGCCAGCCATGCCCGGCTGCGCCTGCTGATCGACCAGAACGCCCCGGTGGACATGGCCGTGGGCGGCCCGCTGGCGCAGGCGTTCCACCGCGAAATCCTGTCGCGCGGGGGGCAGATCACCGACGCCTCGCGCCTTGCCCGCCCCTTTGTCGAACCCGTCTCGACCGGCACCATCCTTGTCGCCCTCGCGATCATCGCCGCGATCTGCATCGTTCTGGGCTTTGCCACCTTTGGCGCAGTCCTGCTGATCGCGATGCAAAAGGGGTACAATATCGACGATGCGGGCTATCAGGTCGCAGTGGGCGAGGGCGAGACCCGGCAGGAACACAGGATGGTTTTCAACATCCGCAAACCACCCGGCCCCTGATCAAGGCACATCACGGCTCCCACCGAACGCCCTCGCGGATGAGTTTCGCGGGCTGCCCTGCGATCAGGCAGTTCGGCTTGTCGAAGGCCGAGGTGACAACCGACCGCGCGCCGACGACCGATCCATCGCCAATGCGCGCCCCCTTGAGGATCAGCGCATTTTCTCCGATCCAGACATTGTTGCCGATCGTGATGGGTTGCGGCGCATTGATCCGGCTGCCGGTCTCAAGATCGAAGATCTTGTGCGCATCGGTCGGACGAAAGGAAACCTCGCTTGCGAACAGGCACCCGTTTCCGATCCGAACCGACGCACCCTCGTGCAGATGGCAGAGGATGCGCGAGGTACATTTCAGGTTGTCCCCGATCAGCAGCTTCGCGCCATGCGCCAGAAAGAAATGCCCCGCAATCCTGCAATCGCTGCCAATCGACAGCTCGTTGCCGCTGCCGACAGAGATCACGCGGATCGCATCCGTATTCGTCCCGGCTCCGATCTGAATGGAAATCCCGTCGCTGTTGCCTTCGACTTTCATCTGCCTGTCCCTCCATCCCCACTTTCGGCAAGGGTGAGCCTTCGTCAGTGTCCTGATCCCTCTGCCTTGTGCGGCATTGCCGGAACAGGTGCAAACAGGAAACCCCGCGACCGCCAGCCCCGATCCACAAATACCGGTCCGCATCCGGCCATGCCCGTTTAGCGGCAGCCACCGCTGCTGAACTTCCCCGTACCGCGCAGGCGGAAAGGGGGATGCGGTCCGGGCAAAGCCCGAACCGCGCGCTGCCGCCCGGCCGGGGGCGCGCCTTCGGCGCGCGCTCCGGCCTGCGGGTGGTGGGGCAGGGCACCCGGCACCACTCCCACCAACAAGCACCCCGCCCGCCGCAGGCACTCGCCGGGGGTCCGGGGGATGCAATCCCCCCGGCCACCGCGGGACGCAAACACGCAACGGGGCCGTCAGTGCAAGGATCCCGGTGACATGTGATGACGGTGCGCAGGCGGTGTACAGGCTGTGCATATCTTGTGCCTGCCCTGTGCAGGCAAAATCCGGAAGTATTCCCAGCTTTTGCCGGGATTTTTCCCGACCTGCGGAAACACCGTTGCGCAAAACGCCAAAGCAACGCCCGCTGCTTGCGCGGCCTGACATGTCGGGCAGAAGGGTCTGTTTTCGCGGGACAGACGGATTGTTCCCGACGATTTCCCTTTCGGAAAGGCGGGGCGGTATCTTGCCATGCCGGGGCTTTGCCTGGATCGGTCCTTTGACCGGGAAAACTGCCTTAAAGGCAAGTAATCCCTGACAGATGCCAGATGGGCGAAAAGTCGCCTATATGTACATGCTATTGCCGGGATTCAGTCGGGGGGGCGCAATCGTGATTGTCGTTGCGGCAGGCTGCGGGTATCTTTGCACCATGTCGCTGGTTTCTGAACATCAGCCGTTCCTGCCCCGCTGTCGAGGCCAGGGCAACACGGGTTCCGAACCTGTGAAGGTGGCGCTTGCGCGGCATCCGGTGGGGACTTTGCGGACAGCCTTGCTGGCGCGCAAGGATGTCATGCGGATCATTCCGGAACTGGCGGTGCGGCAGCCCATCGTCTCGGGCAAGACCGGAGTGCGCTGGCATATGGTCATGGATCCCGAAAGCCTGCGGCGAATCCTGAAAGAGCGGGTCGAATATTACCCGAAATCCGTCGTGACCAAGCTGATCCTCAGCCCGGCCATCGGCAACAGCCTGTTCATCGCCGAGGGTGCCGAATGGCGCTGGCAGCGGCGGGCAATCGCCCCCGCATTCGCCTCGCGCAACATGATGGCCCTTGGACCAGTCATGAGCGCCGCCGCCGAGGCAAGCTGTCGGCGGCTTGAGGCGGTACAGGGTCCGGTGGACATGTTCGAGGAAACCGTCAAGGCTACGTTCGAGGTGATCTCGGATGTGACCTTCTCGGGCAGTGGCGGCATGGACAGCGGCATGGTGCACAAGGCGTTCGAGGCCTATATCTCGAAAACCGCGCGCATGTCGCTTCTGGATGTGGCGGGCGTGCCCGCCTGGATCCCCCGGCCCGGCCGGCTGTTTGCCACTGCCGCGCTGAAGCGGATGCGGGCCATCGCGGATGAGGCAATCACTGCGCGGGCCAGCCGGACCGATCTGCGCGGAACGCCTGATCTGCTGGATCTGCTGCTGGATGCGCAGGATCCGGAAACCGGGCGCTGCATGACCCGCGAGGAACTGCGCGACAATCTGCTGACCTTCATCGTTGCCGGACACGAGACGACGGCCCTGACCCTGGCCTGGGCATTGTATCTCTGTGCCTTCGATCCGCGTGTCCAGGAACGCGCCGCAGCCGAGGCACGCGGCGTTCTGGGCGGGCGCGTGGCCCGGCCCGATGATATTCCTGCGATGCCCTATATCGCGCGGGTCGTGAACGAGACGTTGCGCCTTTATCCCCCGGCGGCCTTTTTGTCGCGCACCGCGCTGGCGGCGGACCAGTTATGCGG
>NZ_JBKEBL010000119.1:0-4503 GCF_047973135.1 Paracoccus sp. (in: a-proteobacteria) | reverse complement strand
CCCTGCCCCAGCCCCAGATCCACCGCGATCAACAGGTTCTGGTTCTTCATATAGGCGCTTGCCGCAGCCTCGTCATAGCCGGGCGCGCGCCAGCCATGTTCGGCCAGCACCATATCGCCAAAGCGGATGGTCAGCCGGTCGCGATCCGCCGCAGCACCGGATTTGCCGACTGCCGCAACAATCCGACCCCAATTGGCATCCTCGCCCGCAATGGCGGTCTTGACCAGCGGAGAATTGGCGATGGCCATGGCAACACGATGGGCGTCGGCCTCGCTGGTCGCGCCCGTCACCTGAACCTCGACGAATTTCGTCGCGCCCTCGCCATCGCGCACCACAAGCTGCGCCAGCTCGCGCATGACGCATTGCAACGCCTGCACGAAATCCGCGCCCGCGCCGCTGGTCAGCGAGGTAATCGGTGCCGCCAAGCTGCGCCCCGTCGCGGCAAGGATCAGCGCGTCCGAAGTCGAGGTGTCGCTGTCCACGGTGATCGCGTTGAAGGTGCTGTGCAGCCCGCCGCTCAGCGCCTTTTGCAGCAACGGCGCGGCGATCTTCGCATCGGTAAATATATAGACCCGCAACGTCGCCATATCCGGCGCGATCATCCCCGAGCCCTTGGCGATTCCGGCGATGTGGATCGGCCCGCCCTCGCCCTTGATCAAGGCGGATGCGCCCTTGGGGAACGTGTCGGTGGTCATGATGGCGCGGGCGGCATCGGCCACACCGCCCTGATCCAGCCGCCCCGCCAGATCGCCTGTCACGGCAACGATGCGGCCATGGGGCAGCGGTTCCCCAATCACCCCGGTCGAGGACGAAAACACCCGCCCCGCCGGAACGCCCAATGCCCTGGCCACCGCGCCGGTCACGGCATCAACCGATTCCTGCCCGCGCGCGCCGGTGAAGGCATTGGCATTGCCGGAATTGACGATGATCGCCGCGCCCTCGGGGGCATCGCCGCCCTGCGCCAGCTTGGCCTGATTGTCCAGCACGCAGGCGGCGCGAGTTGACGACCGCGTAAAGGCTCCGGCGATGGTCGATCCCGGCGCGAGGCGTATCAGGGTCACATCGGTGCGACCCTGATATTTCACCCCGGCCGCCGCGCTGGCAAATTCGACGCCCGCGATCTCTGGGAGGTCGGGAAAGGCGGCAGGGGCCAGAGGCGAAACGGAAAGCCCGGCCTTCGCCATCATTCGGCCTCCAGCAGATCGGTCTGATTGATCAGCGCGGGGTCGATGCCCTCGGTCTTTTCGACCTTGGCATCAGTGGTCGCCTTCGCAATCGCCGCCTCGACCCGTTCGCGCAGGACCAGTTGCACAATCTGGTCGCGCACCTCGTCAAGGGCGGGGGCCTCTTTGACGCGGGTGTCCTTCAACTGGATGACATGCCAGCCGAAATCGGTCTGAACCGGATCGGAAATCTGGCCCTTTTCCAGCGCCTTGACGGCCTCGCCAAAGGGCTGAACCATCTGATCGGCGGTGAACCAGCCCAGATCGCCATTGTTCGGGCCACTGGGACCGGTCGAATATTCCTGCGCCAGCGCGCCAAAATCTCCGCCCTCATCCAGCTTTTTCTTGACCTCTTTCGCTTTATCCTCGGAATCGACAAGGATATGCGCGGCAGAATATTCGGTTACGGGTGCGGTATCGGTGAACAGCTTGGCATAGGCGGCCTGAATATCGTCCTCGGATGGCTGTTCCGCCGCGATCTTGCTGATGACGGACGAGGCCAGCGTGTTGCGGCGCTGCAGTTCCACCTGCGCGCGGACACCGGCGTTTTCAGTTCCCTGCCCGGCCATGGCCGTCTGGCTGATCAACTGGTCCAGCATCATGTCCCACAGCGCCTGATCCGGCAGGGCCGCCATCTGCGGATCCTGGATCGACTGTTTCATCACGATCATCTGCCCCAGCGTGACGGGCTGGCCGTTCACGGTGGCGATGACGGTGTCCGCAGTCCGGTCCTGCGCCTGCGCCAGAACGGGTGCCGCGACCAGACAAAGGGCCAGAATCGACGATTTGAGCATAGGTTATCCTTTACAGATCACGACCAGCCCCACTTGAGGGCGGGCCAGCGTTGACAGTCCGGCAGCCGAGGCATACATCCCATCCAACCGTGGAAGGCGCCACCGCCGCTTTTCGTTCAGGCCCCTGATACGGCAATGCGGTCGGTACGGGCAAGTGGCCCACCCGAGGCTGTCTTTCCCAACAACGTGATTGCGAAGGTAACATGCTCGGCATTGGAACTCTGGCGAAGAAGGTCTTTGGCACTCCGAACGACCGCAAGGTGAAATCGACACGGCCGCTGATCGCACAGATCAATGCGCTTGAGGACCAGTTCAAGGCGCTGTCCGACGACGGGCTGATCGAAAAGACCCGCGAATTTCAAAAACGCGTGACAGGGGGGGAAAGTCTGGACGACATCCTGCCCGAAGCCTTTGCCAATTGCCGCGAGGGCGCGCGCCGCGCCCTTGGCCTGCGCGCCTTCGACGTGCAGTTGATGGGCGGCATCTTCCTGCATCAGGGCAATATCGCCGAGATGAAGACCGGCGAGGGCAAGACGCTGGTGGCGACCTTTCCGGCCTATCTGAACGCGCTGTCGGGCAAGGGCGTGCATGTGGTCACGGTCAACGACTATCTGGCCAAGCGTGACGCCGAATGGATGGGCAAGGTTTTTCAGCATCTGGGCATGACCTGCGGTGTCGTCTATCCGTTCCAGCCCGAACCCGAAAAGCGTCAGGCCTATGCCGCCGACGTGACCTATGCCACGAATAACGAGCTGGGTTTCGACTATCTGCGCGACAACATGAAGGGCAGCGTCGAGGAAATGGTCCAGCGCGACCATAATTTCGCCATCGTGGACGAGGTGGACAGCATCCTGATCGACGAGGCGCGGACGCCACTGATCATCTCGGGGCCGTCGCAGGACCGCAGCGAACTGTACCTGACACTGGACAAGTACATGCCGCTGCTGACCGAAGATCACTACAAGCTGGACGAAAAGGCCCGTAACGCCACCTACACCGAGGAAGGCAACGAGTTCATGGAACAGCGGCTGGCCGCCGACGGCATCCTGCCCGAAGGCCAGACGCTGTATGACCCGGAATCGACCACCATCGTCCACCACGCCAATCAGGCCCTGCGCGCGCACAAGCTGTTCAACAAGGATCAGCATTACATGATCCGTGACGGCGAGGTGATGCTGATCGACGAATTTACCGGCCGGATGATGAAGGGGCGCCGCCTCTCGGACGGGCTGCATCAGGCCATCGAGGCCAAAGAGGGCGTGGCCATCCAGCCCGAGAACGTGACCCTGGCCAGCGTCACCTTCCAGAACTATTTCCGGCTTTACGCGAAACTGTCCGGCATGACCGGCACCGCCGCCACCGAAGCCGAGGAATTCGCCGAAATCTACAAGCTGGGCGTGGTCGAGGTGCCGACGAACCGCCCCATCCAGCGCGTTGACGAACATGACCGCGTCTACCGCACCGCGCAGGAAAAATACGCCGCCGTGGTCGAGGCCATCAAAGAGGCCAATGCCAAGGGCCAACCGATGCTAGTCGGCACCACCAGCATCGACAAATCCGAGATGCTGTCGCAGATCCTCACCCATCAAAGCATTCCTCACAACGTCCTGAACGCCCGCCAGCACGAGGACGAGGCCCAGATCGTCGCCGATGCCGGCAAGCTGGGGGCGGTGACCATCGCCACCAACATGGCCGGACGCGGCACCGACATCCAGTTGGGCGGCAATGTCGAAATGAAGGTGATGGAGGCCCTGGCCGCCGACCCCGAGACCAATCCCGACGAATTGCGCGCAAGGATCGAGGCGGAACACGCCAATGACAAACAGGCCGTTCTGGACGCGGGCGGGCTGTTCGTTCTGGCCACCGAACGCCATGAATCGCGCCGCATCGACAACCAGCTACGCGGCCGCTCGGGCCGTCAGGGCGATCCGGGGCGCTCGCTGTTCTTCCTCTCGCTTGAGGACGATCTGATGCGCATCTTCGGCTCGGAACGGCTGGATTCGGTCCTGTCCAAGCTGGGCATGAAGGACGGCGAGGCCATCGTGCACCCCTGGGTCAACAAGTCGCTTGAGCGTGCCCAGGCCAAGGTCGAGGGACGCAATTTCGACATCCGCAAGCAATTGCTGAAATTCGACGACGTGATGAACGACCAGCGCAAGGCGATCTTCAGCCAGCGCCTGGAAATCATGCATACCGACGAGGTCGAAGAGGTCGCCGCAGACATGCGCGAACAGGTCATCGACGATCTGGTCGATCAGTACATGCCCCCCCGCGCCTATGCCGAACAATGGAACGTCAAGGGCCTGCATGCGGCGGTCATCGAACGGCTGAACATGGATCTGCCCATCGCCGAATGGGCCGCCGAGGAGGGCGTCGATCAGGATGGCATCCGCGAACGCATCCAGCAGGCGACCAACAGCTACATGGCGCAAAAGGCCGAACAGTTCGGCCCGGAAAACATGCGCCAGATCGAAAAGCAGGTCCTG
>NZ_JBKEBL010000285.1:0-21907 GCF_047973135.1 Paracoccus sp. (in: a-proteobacteria) | reverse complement strand
CATCAGGTGAACCTTGAATATCTGGCCCAGACCGTCTGGACCGACAAGGACCAGAACGGCGCGACGGTTGCCTATCCCGACACGCTGGTCGGTACCGACAGCCACACCACCATGGTCAACGGCCTTGCCGTCCTTGGCTGGGGCGTCGGCGGGATCGAGGCCGAGGCAGCGATGCTGGGTCAGCCGATCTCGATGCTGATCCCCGAGGTCGTAGGCTTCAAGGTCACGGGCGCGCTGCGCGAGGGTGTGACCGCGACCGATCTGGTACTGAAGGTCGTGGCAATGCTGCGCAAGCATGGTGTGGTCAGCAAATTCGTCGAATTCTATGGCGAGGGTCTGGACAACATGCCGCTGGCCGACCGCGCCACCATCGCCAACATGGCCCCGGAATACGGCGCGACCTGCGGCTTTTTCCCGATCGACGACGAAACCCTGCGCTATCTGGAACAGACCGGCCGCGATCAGGACCGCATCGCGCTGGTCGAAGCCTATGCCAAGGAAAACGGCTTCTGGCGCGGCGCGGATTACGCTCCGGTCTATTCCTCGACGCTCAAGCTGGATCTGGGCGATGTCGTGCCCGCGATTTCCGGCCCCAAGCGTCCGCAGGACCACACCCCGCTGGATCAGTCGGCGCAGGCTTTCGGCAAGCTGGTCTCGGACGCGCATGGCGCGGCAAAATCGGCCAGCGTGGCGGGCGAAGGGTACGATCTGCATGATGGCAGCATCGTGATCGCCTCGATCACCTCTTGCACCAATACCTCGAACCCCTATGTGCTGATGGCAGCCGGCCTGGTCGCCCGCAAGGCGCGCGCCCTTGGCCTGACCCGCAAGCCCTGGGTGAAAACCTCGCTGGCCCCCGGTTCGCAAGTCGTCGAGGAATATCTGAAGGCAGCCAATCTGCAAGAGGATCTCGACGCTCTCGGCTTCAACCTCGTGGGTTTTGGCTGCACCACCTGCATCGGCAACTCGGGTCCGCTGCAAACGGAAATCTCGAAGGCGATTAACGATAACGACCTGATCGCCGTGTCGGTCCTGTCGGGCAACCGCAATTTCGAGGGCC
The DNA here is from genome assembly GCF_047973135.1 of Paracoccus sp. (in: a-proteobacteria). Taxonomy (GTDB): domain Bacteria; phylum Pseudomonadota; class Alphaproteobacteria; order Rhodobacterales; family Rhodobacteraceae; genus Paracoccus. The sequence goes on along the minus strand of NZ_JBKEBL010000285.1, from coordinate 20,847 downwards.
GGATCTCGCCCGATGTGCGCGCCAACTATCTGGCGTCGCCGCCGCTGGTCGTGGCCTATGCCATCGCGGGCGACATGAATATCGACCTGACGACCCAGCCTCTGGGGCAGGATAAAAATGGCAGGGACGTGTTCCTGAAAGACATCTGGCCGACCACCAAAGAGGTCGCCGATCTGGTCAACAGCGTCGTCACGCGCGAGATGTTCCAGCAGAAATACGCCGATGTATTCAAGGGCGACGAACGCTGGCGCGGCGTGGAAACGACCGACAGCGAAACCTATGACTGGCCCGCCAGCTCGACCTATATCCAGAACCCGCCCTATTTTCAGGGCATGTCGCAAGAGGCCGGCGCGATCCACAACATCGACGGCGCGCGTATCCTTGCGTTGCTGGGCGACATGGTCACGACCGACCACATCAGCCCGGCAGGTTCGTTCAAGCCCGAAACCCCGGCCGGCAAATACCTGACCGAGCGTCAGGTAACTCCGCGCGACTTTAACAGCTATGGCTCGCGCCGCGGCAACCACGAGGTCATGATGCGCGGCACCTTCGCCAATATCCGCATCAGAAACGAGATGCTGGACGGCGTCGAGGGCGGCTTTACCAAGGGGCCGGATGGTGCGCAGACCGCGATCTATGACGCCGCCATGACCTACGAGACCGCCGGCACCCCCCTGATCGTGATCGGCGGCGTGGAATACGGTGCCGGTTCGTCGCGCGACTGGGCAGCCAAGGGCACCAACCTTCTGGGCGTCAAGGCGGTCATCGCCGAGTCGTTCGAACGTATCCACCGCTCGAATCTGGTCGGGATGGGCGTCATCCCGTTCGAGTTCACAGGCGGTGACAACCGCAAATCGCTGAACCTGAAGGGCGACGAGGTCATCTCGATCGACGGGCTGGCAGGCGATTTCAAACCGTTGTCGATGGTGCCCTGCACGATCCGCTATGGCGATGGCACCGTGAAAGAGATCAAGCTGAAGGCGCGCGTCGATACCGAGGTCGAAATCGAATACCTCAAGAATGGCGGCGTTCTGCACTACGTGCTGCGGAATCTGGCCGCTGCCTGACCCGCGGGCGGTGCCACAGATCGAAAGAAAAGGCCCCGGAACTTCCGGGGCCTATTTCATGGCGGGTTCGCGCCCCCTGCCCGGCCTTTGCCGCAACTCGGGCTGGCAGAGGCCGCGACGGGCGGCTAGTCTGGCCCCGACATCTGCTGACCCGACATCTGCTGAAAGGACAAGCCATGCCCGGACTGCGCCCAGATATAGATCCTGACGGCCTTCAGGAATTTTCGGTCGTCTTTACGGATCGTTCGCTGAATCACATGTCGCAGAAATTTCAGGGCGTGATGCGCGACCTGTCGGCGACCTTGCGCGACGTCTATGCCGCCGATCAGGTCGCCATCGTGCCGGGTGGCGGGACTTATGCGATGGAGGCAGTTGCCCGGCAATTCGCGCGCGGGGCGCATGCGCTGGTGGTCAGGAACGGCTGGTTCAGCTATCGCTGGAGCCAGATTTTCGAAGCGGGCGGCTTTGCGCGCGAGGTGACGGTGGCAATGGCGCGTCCCGCAGGAAACGAGCCGCAGCCTGCCTATGCCCCTGCCCCCATCGCCGATGTCGCCGCGAAAATTCGTGAAGCCCGCCCCGAAATCGTCTTTGCCCCGCATGTCGAAACGGCTGCCGGGCTGATCCTGCCCGACGATTACATCGCCGCGCTGGCGGCTGCCGCGCATGAAGTGGGGGCGCTGATGGTGCTGGACTGCATCGCCTCGGGCGCGATCTGGGTCGATATGCGCAAGCTAGGCGTCGATGTGCTGATCTCGGCACCGCAAAAGGGCTGGTCTGCCTCGCCCTCTGCCGGGCTGGTGATGATGTCGGAACGCGCCGCCCTGCGGCTGGCCGACTCTGCCAGTGACAGTTTCGCGCTGGATCTGAAGAAATGGCGTGCGATCATGCAGGCCTATGAGGATGGCGGCCACGCCTATCACGCCACCATGCCCACCGACGCGCTGGTCGGGTTGCATGCCGCCATGGCCGAGACCGGGCAGATGGGCTTTGACGCCGCACGCGATGCGCAATGGCAACTGGGCAATTCGGTGCGTGCCATGCTGGCAGAGCGCGGCATCCGGTCAGTGGCCGCGCCCGGCTTTGGCGCGCCGGGGGTGGTGGTGTCCTATACCGCTGATCCCGCGATCAGGTCCGGGGCGAAATTCCTGGCCGAAGGCATGCAGATCGCCGCCGGGGTGCCCCTTCAGGTCGGCGAGGGACAGGATTTCTCGACCTTCCGGCTGGGGCTGTTCGGGCTGGACAAGCTGAAGGATGTCGAGGGCACTCTGGCGCGCCTGAAAACCGTGATCGACACGGTCCTTTAGGCGCAAATAGCTAAATCTGCGCAGAAATTTCAGCGCGTCCTTACCGTTTCTTTACGAGGCGGCGGCTAGAACCGTCGCCATGAAACAGGCGAATCGATCCTTTCCCGAACATCCAGCCCCCGGCGTTCAGCGCCGGGCGCGCAGGGTGCTGGTCGTGGATGACAGCCTGGCCCAACGTCGGCTGTTCGCGATGCAGCTTGGCCGTGCGGGTTATGACGTGGTCGAGGCCGCTTCTGGTCCCGAGGCGCTGGATCTGTGCCGTCACAGCGAACCCGATTTCGTCCTGTCCGACTGGATGATGCCCGGCATGTCCGGGCTGGATTTCTGCCGCGCCTTCCGTGCCCAAAGCCGACGGCGTTATGTCTATTTCGTGCTGCTGACCTCGCATCGCGACGCCAATGACATCGCCATGGGGCTTGAGGCGGGGGCAGATGATTTCCTGACCAAGCCGGTCTCGCGGCCGGAATTGCTTGCGCGGCTGTCGGCGGGCGAACGGATTCTGCGCATCGAAGAGGAATTGCGCGCCAGCAACAGGCAACTGACCGCCGCCCTGACCGAATTGCGCGAGGCGCAATCAGCCATTGATCGCGACCTGCGCGAGGCGCGCAAGCTGCAACAGGGCCTTGTGCGCGAACGCAGCGGGCGATTCGGCCCGTTCGAACTGTCGCTGCTGCTGCGTCCGGCGGGTCATATCGGCGGCGATCTGGTGGGGTTCTTTCCACTTTGCGAAGACCGGATCGGCCTTTATGCGCTGGATGTTTCAGGCCATGGCGTGACCGCCGCGCTGCTGACCGCGCAGCTTTCGGTACATTTGTCCGGCTCATCGGACCAGAATGTCGCCCTGCGCGCGGCCCAGGGCCAGCAGGACAGCGTGCCCCCCGCCGCGCTGGCGCATTTCTTCAACAACATGATGCTGGAAGAGATGCATACAGACGCCTATTTCACCATGATCTATGGCGAACTGAATCACCGCACCGGCGAGATGCAGATGGTTCAGGCCGGCCATCCGCATCCGGTGCTGCAACACAGGGACGGGCGGGTGACGGGACTGGGCAGCGGCGGCATGCCCATCGGCGTGTTCGAGAATCCGATTTTCGACGAGATTTCGTTCACCATGAAACCTGGCGAACGTCTGCTGATCGCCTCGGACGGCGTGACCGAGGCGGCCAATCCGTCGGGAAGGCAACTGGGTGAGGACGGGCTGGAGGCGATCATGCGCACCAATTCCTTCCTCAACGGTCACGCCTTTCTGGAATCGATGGCGTGGTCGGTTTCGGAATATTGCCGGGGGCAGCGGCTGGACGACATGTCCGCCGTGCTGCTGGAATACCGCGCCCCGGCGGAACCGGTCAACCTGCGGCCCGATCCTGCCGACGGCGATGGCTGAACCCGCGTCAGGGCGTCAGCCTGCCCGCCATGGCCAGCGCCTGACGGCACAACATGCGCGAACCGGCGTCGGGCAACAGCGCCACGGCGTCCGGCACGGGCACCCAATGGGCGCTGTGGCCGCATTCGGACGGCGGGCCAAGGCGCAGGACGGGACGGGCCAGCCAGACGGAACAGCGCTTTTCGGCAAAGATGTCATAATCGGGCATGAAGCAGAACCGCCGGTAGTCCCCGACCCTGCGCGCTGCCCCGATGGTCCAGCCGGTTTCCTCGCGCACCTCGCGATGCAGCGCGGCCAGCGCCCCCTCGCCCGCGTCGATGCCCCCGCCGGGCAACTGAAACTCGGGTTCGGGATATTGCTGAAAGGTCAGCAGCAGGTGGTCGTCGCGCAGCAGTACCGCATAGGCGCCGGGGCGGCGGCGATAGCTGCGGCCTTGCTGTGGCGGGGGGCCAAAACGTGGGATCATGGGTGCCTCGGGTTACGCGCACCGTTCCTAGCCCGCCGCGACCGGCTGTGAAAGGGGAGGCCTTGGGATCGGCGGCGAAAGCACTATATTGGGGCCCGACAAAGGCCCGCCCGGCGGGTTCGGCCCCTTTCAAGGAAACGCCATGAGCAAGATCAACCAGATCGCCTGGGACGACACGGTCCTGCCCTTTCAGCTTGACCGTTCCAGCATTCGCGGGCGCGTGGCAAGGCTGGATGGCGTGCTGGACAATATCCTGTCGCAGCATGACTATCCGTCCGCGATCAGCGCGCTGGTGGCGGAACTGGCACTGCTGACGGCGCTGATCGGCCCCACGATCAAGCTGCGCTGGAAGCTGAGCCTTCAGGTGCGTGGCAGCGGCGCGGTCCGTACCATCGCCGCCGATTACTATGCGCCCACAGATGAGGGCGCGCCCGCCCGCATCCGTGCATGGGCCAGTTTCGACGCCGACCGGCTGGACGACCGTACGCCCTTTGAGCAGATCGGCGAGGGGTATTTCGCGATCCTGATTGACCAGGGCGCGGGCAGCACCCCCTATCAGGGCATCACGCCGCTGGCCGGCGGGTCGCTGTCGGCCTGCGCGCAGACCTATTTCGCCCAGTCCGAACAATTGCCGACGCGGTTCCAGCTTGCCTTTGGCCGCTCGCAATTGTCGGGCGAGCCGGAATACTGGCGCGCGGGCGGCGTCATGCTGCAAACCCTGCCTGCCCAACCCATGCCGGGCGGTGGCGGTGGCAGCGGCGAAGGTGGGCTGATCGAGGCCGCCGACATCCTGCAAGGCGCGGAATCCGAGGACTGGAACCGCGCCAATCTGCTGCTGGACACGGTCGAGACGCTGGAACTGATCGGCCCCAATGTCGGCCCGACCGATCTGCTGCTGCGGCTGTTCCACGAGGAAACACCGCGTGTCTTTGACGCGCAGCGGGTGGAATTCGGCTGTTCCTGTACCTCGGACCGGGTGCGCGACACGCTGTCGATCTATTCCGCGCGCGACATCGCGCATATGACCACACCCGAGGGGATCGTCACCGCCGATTGCCAGTTCTGCGGCGCGCATTACGAATTTGATCCCAACAGCCTGGGGTTCGAGGCGACGGTCGATGCGGACGGGCAGCCGATCATCCCCTCGGGCAGGGCGTCCGGGTGAGTGGCCTCTGGTCCGAAAACCGGTTGCGGCAGGCATTGTCCGTGCCTGCCGCGCCCAGTTCCGATTTCGACCTGCATACCGAAATGCCGCCCGAAATCAGGTTGCGCCGTGCCGGGGTGCTGGCCGCGTTTCACGAGGATGACGGGCGGCTGGTCCTGACCAAACGCGCCTCGGGGCTGCGCCATCATCCCGGCCAGATCGCCCTGCCCGGCGGCAAGGTCGATCCCGGCGACGCGGACGAGATCGCGGCCGCCCTGCGCGAGGCGCACGAGGAAATCGGCCTGCCCCCGGCGCAGGTCGAACTGATCGGCACCTTGCCCCCGCACCGGACCGTCACCGGCTTTGCGGTGACTCCGGTTCTGGGCATCATTCGCGGCGATTTCGTCCCGGTGGCCGAGCCGGGCGAAGTCGATGAGGTCTTTGCCCTGCCCTTCGCCCATATCTCGGATCCGGCCAGTTACCGCATCGAGGGGCGGCACTGGCGCGGCGGCTGGCGCCGGTATTACGTCGCGCCCTGGGGGCCCTATTACCTGTGGGGGGCGACGGCGCGGATGTTGCTGGAACTGGCGAAAAGATTGCAGGCGTCATGAGGTTGCCAGGGGATATGCTGCGCGATCCGGCGCTGCTGGCGGTGCTGGATGCTATTGAGGCAGGGGGCAATCGCGCCTATCTGGTTGGCGGCGCAGTCCGCAACGCCCTGTTGGCCCGGCCCGCCGACGATGTGGATCTGGCCACCGACGCCCTGCCAGCGGATGTCATGCGCCTGGCCGGAACCGCGGGGCTGAAGGTGGTGCCGACCGGCATTGACCATGGCACCGTCACGGTTGTTGCGGGCGGGCGGGGGTTCGAGGTCACGACATTTCGCCGCGATGTCGAAACCGACGGACGGCGGGCGGTCGTGGCCTTTTCTGACGATCTGGCGCAGGACGCGCAGCGGCGCGATTTCACCATGAACGCGCTTTACGCCGGTCGCGACGGGCAGGTGATCGACCCGGTCGGCGGACTGCCCGATCTGGCCGCGCGGCGGCTGCGTTTCGTGGGCAGTGCCGAACAGCGTATCCGCGAGGATTATCTGCGTATCCTGCGCTTTTTCCGGTTTCTGGCCTGGTACGGGCAGGATGCAGATGCCGATGCCGTCGCGGCCTGCACGGGCTTGCGCGACGGGCTGGCGCGGGTCGCGCGCGAACGGATCGGGGCCGAAATGAAAAAGCTGCTGGCGGCGCCCGACCCGGTGCGCTCGGTCGCGCTGATGCAGGAAACCAGAGTTCTGGCGCGGATCCTTCCCGGTGCAGACGCCTCGGCCCTGCCCCGACTGATCGCCCTGGAACCGGACCTTGCGCCTGCCTGGCCGCGACGCCTGGCCAGCCTGTCCTCCCCTGACGCGCCCAAGGCGCTGCGCCTGTCGCGGGACGAGGCGCGGGTGCAACAGTCGCTGGCAGTTGCACTGGCCTCTGGCTGGTCTCTGAACGAGGCGGGCTATCGCATGGGCCCCTGCGCGAACGATTACGCGCTGATCCGCGCGGCACGGGGCGGGGCGCTGCCGGATGACTGGCAGGACCGTATCGCCCGCGCGGCGGCGGCGCGCCTGCCCATCGGCGCGGGCGATCTGATCCGTGATCTGCAAGGCCCGGCCTTGGGTGCCGGGCTGAAGGCCGCCGAAGCCGCATGGATCGCGGGCGATTTCGCGGTTCCGGTACCGGCCCTGATCGCCGCGGCCCTGAGGGCGGGGGCGGCAGGATGAGGCTGTTTCGCCGCCTCGACCGCAGCATCGACGCCTTTGGCCCCGCCGAAGGCCCCCCGCCCGATACCCTGCCTGCCTTTTTCCGCTGGTGTTTGTCGGGCGCATGGGGCGGGCTGTCGCTGGCGGCACTGGCCTCGGCTCTTGGAGGGGTGGCGGAGGTCGTTTCGGCGGTGTTGCTGGGGGCGGTGGTGGACGCGGTTGCGGCGGGGGATCCGGCGACCTTCCCGGCGCAAAATATCTGGCTGATCGCTGCGTTCGCCGGCTTTTTCCTGCTGCTGCGCCCACTGATCTTCGGCTTTTCCACCATCACCTCGGGAATCATCGTCGGGCCGAACCTGTTTCCGCTGGTGCTGTCGCGGCTGCATCGCTGGACGATGGGGCAATCGGTGACATTCTTTGACAACGATTTCGCCGGGCGGCTGGCGCAGAAACAGATGCAAACCGCCCGCGCGGTTACCGATGTCGCAACCGAGACGCTGAACGCCGTGGTCTTTGCGCTGGCCTCGATCCTGGGATCGGCTGCGTTTCTGGTCTCGGTCGATGGTTGGGGGGCGGTTGTGCTGATCCTGTGGCTTTGCGCCTATCTGGCACTGATCCGGTTCTTTCTGCCCCGCATCCGCACAAAGTCGCGGGCGCGGGCCTCGGCGCGGGCGATGGTGACGGGGCAGGTCGTCGATACGATCACCAATATCAAGACCGTGAAACTGTTCGCCCATGCCGAACACGAGGATCGCGCCGCCCTTGGCGCAATGGCCGGATTTCGCGAAAGGGCGCTGGATTACGGCATTGTCAGCAGCGGCTTTCGCGTTTCGCTGATGCTGATCGCGGGGGCGCTGCCGGTCATGCTGGTCGGCGGCGCGATCCTGTTGTGGCGGCAGGGGCTGGCCACGCCGGGCGACATCGCGGCCTCGGGGGCAATTGCAATGCGGTTAAGCCAGATGACCGGCTGGGTCAGCATGGCGATGATGGGCATCTGGGGCAATATCGGCGAGGTCGAGGACGGCATGTACACCCTTTCGCCCCCGCACGCACTAACCGATGCGCCCGACGCGACCGTGATGCCACGCGCGTCGGGGCGTATCGATTTTGATGGCGTGGCCTTTGCCTATGGGCGCCGGAGTGGCGGGCTGGAACAGATCGACCTGCATGTCCGGGCGGGCGAAAAGATCGGCATCGTCGGCGCGTCAGGCGCGGGAAAATCGACGCTGGTGGCGCTGTTGCTGCGGCTTTACGATGTCGAGCGCGGCAGCGTGCGGATCGACGGGCGGGACATTCGCGGCGTCACGCAGGAAAGCCTGCGCAGGCAGATCGCCATGGTCACGCAGGAAACCGCGATGTTCAACCGCTCGGCCCGCGACAATATCCAGTATGGCCGCCCCGGCGCCAGCCAACCCGAGGTCGAGGCCGCCGCCCGCGCCGCCGAGGCGCATGATTTCATTCCGGGGCTGGTCGATCACGCCGGGCGCAAGGGCTATGACGCGCATCTGGGCGAACGCGGGGTCAAGCTGTCGGGCGGCCAGCGGCAGCGGGTCGCGCTGGCCCGCGCCTTTCTGAAGGATGCTCCGATCCTGGTTCTGGACGAGGCGACCAGCGCCCTTGACAGCGAAGTCGAGGCGCAGGTGCAGGCGGCTCTGGCCCGCGCGATGCAAGGCAAGACCGTGCTGGCCATCGCGCATCGCCTGTCCACCATCGCCGAATTGGACCGGATCATCGTGCTGGACCGGGGCCGCATCGCCGAACAGGGGACACATGGCGAACTGCTGGCGCGAGGCGGGCATTATGCGCGCTACTGGAACCGGCAATCGGGCGGGTTTCTGGGCACGGATGACGAAACCGGTCTTTCGCCGCAATCGCACTTTGGTTAACCTGGCGCGCATCCGCCGCAGGGAACCCGCCATGTCACGCTGTCTGATCGTCCTTCTGTCGGCTGTGGTCCTGACCGGCTGCGCCCGGACGCCCGAGCGGCAGGCTCTGGATGATTTCAACGATACGGTCGGGACGGCCAACCGCACCATCTCGAATGTGCGGCTGATCCGGTCGCTGGTGCGCTGAGGCGATGCCGGTCTGGACGGTGGAGCGGCTGGGGCGGCGTGGCGATGGCGTTGCGCGATCGCCCGAGGCGGTGGCGCTGGCCCCTCTGACCCTGCCCGGCGAGGTGATCGAGGGCGAAGCGGCGGATGGCCGCATCCCCGCGCCGCGCATCCTGACCCCTTCGGTTGATCGCGTGAAACCGGCCTGCGGGCATTACCGCGCCTGCGGGGGCTGTTCGCTGATGCATGCATCCGAGGGTTTCACCGCCGCGTGGAAACGGCAGGTGGTCGAGGCGGCGGTTGCCGCCCAGGGGATGGCGGTTGGCGTCGCGGGCATCCATGTCTCGCCTGCGGGATCGCGGCGCAGGGCGGTGCTGTCGGGAAGGCGGACGAAAAAGGGCGCGCTGGTGGGCTTTCATGCCCGCGCCTCGGACACGATCACCGACCTGGCCGCCTGCCCGGTGCTGCATCCCCGGATTGTGGCGCTGCTGCCGCTGCTGCGGCGGATCGTGATGGCGGGCGGGTCGCGTTCGGGCGAGATGTCGCTGGCGGTCATTCATGGCCCTGCCGGTGCCGATCTGGCGGTGCGCGGGGGCAAGCCGATGGCTCCGGCGCTGTTTCAGACGCTGGCGGCGCTGGCGGATGAGGGCGATCTGGCGCGGATCGACTGGGACGGGCAGGCCATCACGCGCCGACCGCCCGCATTGCCGATGGGCCGCGCGCAGGTCGTGCCCCCGCCCGGTGCCTTTTTGCAGGCCACCGCCGAGGGTGAAGCCGCGCTGCTGGCCGCCGTGCGCGACATGACAAGGGGGGCCGTGCGCATCGCCGATCTGTTCGCGGGCTGCGGCACCTTTACCCTGCCTTTGGCAGAGACCGCGCAGGTCCACGCGGTCGAGGGGCTGGCCGCCCCGCTGGCCGCGCTGGATGCGGGATGGCGCGGCGCGCCCGGCCTGCAACGAGTCACCACCGAGGCCAGGGATCTGGCCCGCCGCCCGTTGCTGGCCGGTGAACTGGCCGGTTTTGACGCAATCGTGATCGACCCGCCCCGCAGCGGGGCCGAGGCACAATGCCGTGAAATCGCGCGTTCGGACGTCCCGCGCATCGCCTTCGTCGCCTGCGATCCGGTCAATTTTGCCCGCGATGCGCGGATTTTGGCCGAAGGCGGATACGATCTGACGCGGCTGCTGGTCGTCGATCAGTTCCGCTGGTCGCCCCATGTCGAGACCGTGGCCGGGTTTCACCGCCGCTAGCCATGGTCGCGCGCGATGTGATACGATCAGACCATAAAAAACGATCAATAACACACTATGAGGCAGTGAATGCACCGAGCAACCCGGCGAACCGTGACCCTGTCACTTTTGGCCTTTCTGGCCGCATGCGCCAAGCCGAAGCCAACGCTGAAGGCGTATAAAGGTCCGCCGATCACTCAGGTCGTGGTCAACAAGGGGGATCGCCGCATGTATCTGATCAGCGGCAGGACCGTGGTGAAAAGCTATGACATCGGTTTGGGCAACCAGCCCATCGGCCACAAGCAGTTCGAGGGCGATGGCAAGACACCCGAGGGCGTCTATTTCATAGACCGCTTTAACCCGCGCAGCCGTTATCACCTGTCGGTGGGCGTGTCCTATCCGAACGAAAACGACCAGCATTATGCCAGCTTTCTTGGGCGCGATCCGGGCGGTGACATCTTCATTCATGGCCGCGGGCCAGAAGGCAACGCCTTTGCCCCAAAGAATCGCGACTGGACCGTGGGCTGTATCGCCGTGACCGACAAGGAAATCGAAGAGATTTACCCGATGCTGCGCGTCGGCATACCCATCGTGATCAATCCCTGACCAGCGGTAAAACTGTCGCGACATGGCCGGGCGCGCGCGCCCGAGGAAAGCCTCGGGCGGCTTTCGGGTCAGCCCCCGCGCAAGTCGGGCAGGACGTAACCGCTGAACATTTCGCGCAGGGTCAGCTTGCTGACCTTGCCCGTCGCGGTCATGGGAAGCTGATCGACAAAGACCATGTCATCGGGCAATTGCCACTTGGCCAAATGCGGCGCCAGAAAGTCGTGCAGTTCCGTCAGGCCGGGCCGGTCGTTGTCATCGGCAGGTTTGACCACCAGCAGCGGGCGCTCATCCCATTTCGGATGGGGAATGGCGATTACAGCGCAGGCGGCGATTCTGGGATGGGCGACGGCCAGATTCTCGATATCGATGGAACTGATCCATTCCCCCCCCGACTTGATCAGATCCTTGGAGCGGTCGCGCAGGATCAGCCAGCCATCGGCGGAAATCGAGGCGACATCGCCGGTGCCGAACCAGCCTTCGGCATCCATCGCCTTTTCCGTCGCCCCGGTATTTTCGAAATAGCCAGACACGACCACATTGCCGCGCACGAACAATTCGCCCATCGCCTTGCCGTCATGGGGCTGTCGCTTGCCCTGATCATCGACGATCTTCATATCCACGCCAAAAACCCGCCGACCCTGCGTTGATTTCAGCGTCATCCGGTCGTCAAAGGGCAGCCCGCGTTTGTCGATGGGCAACGATCCCTGCGATCCCAGAGGCGAGGTTTCGGTCATGCCCCAGGCGTGGTTCACATCGACCCCCGCCTTTTCGAAACCCTCGGCCAGGCTGCGCGGCATTGCGCTGCCTCCGACGACGATATGGCGCAGGGCATGCGGCTTGGTACCGCGCCTGAGGATTTCCGCGTACAGCCCCTGCCAGATGGTCGGCACGCCCCAGGCGCTTTCGACGGCTTCGGTCTGGCACAGATCCCACAGATTCGCGCCGTCCAGATGCGGCCCCGGCATGATCAGGCTGGCCCCCAGCAGTGGCGCGGCGAAAGGCAGGCCCCAGGCATTGACATGGAATTGCGGCACCACCGGCAGGATGCGCGGCTGGTTGCCCAGATCGGCGCCAAGCGTGGTCGCGATGGACATGGCGTGCAGCACGTTCGAACGGTGCGAATACAGCGCGCCCTTCGGGTTGCCCGTGGTCCCCGAGGTATAGCACAGCCCCGAGGCGGTGTTCTCGTCAAATTCCGGCCAGTCGCGGGTCTGGGGCAGGCCGTCCAGCAATTCCTCATAGCACAGCGCGTCAAGGCTGTTTTCGGGCATATGTGCCCGGTCGGCCATGATCACATAGCGCATCTGAGGCAGGCTGTCCCGCAGCTTTTCCAGCAGGGGCACGAAAGTCAGATCGGTGAACAGCAGCCGGTCGGCGGCATGATGGGTGACATAGGCCAGTTGCTCGGCCGAAAGGCGCGGGTTGATCGTGTGGCAGACCGCGCCGATGCCCGCGATGGCGTAATACAGTTCCATGTGGCGATAGCCGTTCCAGGCCAGCGTCGCGACCCGGTCGCCCATGCCGATCCCCAGCCCCTCAAGCGCGAAGGACAGTTGCACCGCGCGGGCGCGGGCCTCGGCATAGGATTCGCGATGCAGATCGCCCTCGACCCGGCGCGAGATGATCCCGGCGGCCGGAAAGCTTTCGGCGGCATAGTCCAACAGCCCGCTTTGCAGCAGCGGGCGGTGCATCATCAGTCCTTGCACGGCAGATCCTCCTCAACCTGTCGGGCAAGGATGCGCGTCCGGGACGCTTCGTTCAAGTGGGTTGATGCGCCGGGCTGCCGCGTCCGTCAGCGGGCGGACGCATGTGTCGAGGTCAGGTCCACCAGAACCCGCCTGTCCTGATCGCTGACCAGCGTGCGCACGGTCGAGATGCGCCGCCCCTGCTTGACCCAGCTTGCCCGCGCCGTCAGAAGGCCCGTCCGCGTATTCGCCAGAAGCTGCGCGTTCAGCGTGACGGCGACGGGAAAGCTGTCCATCCCTTCGGTGACGACCTGCCCGTCCAGCACCAGTGTGGTTGCGACGACATCCGCGAACCAGACCAGCGCCCCGGCATGGACGGTCCCGAACGGGTTCAACATGGCGGGTGCCACCTGCATCTCGCCCAGAGCCTCGGAACCATCGACCGAGATAATGGCGAAATCTACCTGGCCGGTCACTTCGAACTGAGCCAAACCGTCTCTCCTTTTCTCATCGGGCAGAACAGCCCCTCAGCGCGTCAGCCGCGCTATCAGCGCCGATGTATCCCATCGTCCGCCGCCCATATTCTGCACGTCCCGATAGAACTGATCGACCAGCGCGGTGACCGGCAGCGACGCGCCGATCTGGTCCGCCGTATCAAGGCATATTCCCAAATCCTTGCGCATCCAGTTGACGGCAAAGCCATGTTCGAACCGTCCCTCATCCATGCTCTTGTAGCGGTTCGCCATTTGCCAGCTTCCTGCTGCGCCCTGACTGATCACCTCGACCACCTTTTCAACGTCCAGCCCGGCCTTCTGCGCGAAGGCCAGCGATTCAGACAGGGCCTGTACCAGCCCTGCAATTGCGATTTGGTTGCACATTTTTGCCATTTGTCCAGCCCCGATTTCACCCATAAGGCGACAAATTCGCGCATAGGCGGAAATCACTGGCTCGGCCCGGTTGTAATCGGCCTGACTGCCGCCGCACATCACCGAAAGCTGGCCCTTCTCGGCCCCGGCCTGCCCGCCCGAGACCGGCGCATCGACGTAACCCAGTCCGCGGGCTTGGGCGATTTCGGCCAGCTCGCGCGTGACCGAGGCCGATACCGTGGTGTGATCGACGAAAACCGCGCCCCTGTCCATGCCCGCAAAGGCACCGTCATCGCCCAGACAGACCTGCCGCAGATCGTCGTCATTGCCCACGCAGGCCATCACAAATCCGGCATCTCGCGCGGCCTCTCGCGGGGTTGGCGCCGACGCACCGCCATGCTGCGCGACCCAGCCGGCGGCCTTGGCCGCGCTGCGGTTATAGACCGTCACCTCGTGCCCTGCGGCCTTCAGGTGCCCCGCCATCGGGTATCCCATCACGCCCATTCCCAGAAACGCTGTCCTTGCCATCCTTGGCCCTCCTGTCCTGTGTCAAAAGCGGCACCGGTCGTTGAAAAGGCGGCGCGGCTGTCATATGCAGCACCCCATCACCCCGGCGCAGGATGGTCAAGCGCCAGGACAAGCCACCCGAATACCGGCCAGACCAGCCGATGGACCCCGCCTTTCCATGCTGACAATTTTCCGCTGGCTTCTGCGGCTGACAGTCGCGCTGATCGTTCTGCTGGTCATGGGGGCGGTGCTGATCTGGTATTTCGCCATCCGCTCTCTGCCCGATTATGATGCGACATTTCAGATGAGCGGCCTTTCCGCGCCGGTCAGGATCGTGCGCACCACCGAGGACGTGCCCCATATCTTCGGCGACAGCGACGAGGATGTGTTCTTCGCGCTGGGGGTGGCCCATGCGCAAGACCGGCTGTTCCAGATGACCATGCTGCGCCGTGCCGCTCAGGGGCGACTGGCCGAGATTTACGGCGCGTCGGCTTTTGCGTCGGACGATCTTGCGCGGCGGCTGGGGCTGTATCGCCATGCCGTCACCTCGGTCGAGGCGCAGGATCCGCAGACGCAGGCGGCGCTGCGGGCCTATGCGGCGGGGGTCAATGAATGGATCGGGCAGATCAACAAGGGTGCGATGGGGCGCGGCGCGCCCGAATTCTTTTTGTTTCCGCAGCAGATCGCCTATTGGCAGCCTGCCGATTCGCTGGCCATCCTCAAGCTGCTGGCGGCGGCCAGCAGCCATGCCGCCGCCGATGAGGTACTGCGCGCAAGGTTATCGCTGGCCTGGCCGCAGCACGGGACCGACCTGGTCGCACAGCGCGGGGAGAAGGCTTTGCCCGAATATACCTCGTTGTTTCCTGGCGCCCGGCTTGCCACGCCCGAGCGCCGTCGCCGCGACAATGGGGATGTGGATTTGCGCGGCTTCCTGCGGCCCGGCATGGGGCTTGGGGCGAACGGCTTTGCCGCTGCGCCCAAGCGGACGGCGGCGGGGGGGGCGCTGCTGGCGAACGATCCGCAAAGCGCGCTGACCGTGCCGTCGCTGTACTATCTTGCGCGGCTGCAACTGGCCTCGGGCGGGGTGATCGGCGCGACCATCCCCGGTATTCCGGCGGTGCTGTCAGGGCGCAATCCCAGCCTGGCCTGGGGGCTGACGCCCGCCGCCATCGACGATTCCGATTTGTATATCGAGGATGTGCAGCCCGGAAATTCCGAACGTTATCGAGGGCTTAATGGCTGGACCAGTTTCCAGACCCGGCGCGAGATCATCCGCGTGGCCGATGCCCCCGCCCAAACCATCGTGCTGCGCGAAACCGAGAACGGCCCGCTGGTCCCCGAGATCGATCCCGGCCTGCGCGACGTCACGCCCATCGGTCATGTCGCCTCGCTGCGCTGGACCGGGCTTTCGGGGCAGGACCGGACCATGTCGGCGCTGATCGGACTGTTGCATGCGCGCGACAGTTCGGATGCCGCCCGCGCTATGACCCGCGTGGTCGCGCCCGCGTTTCAGGTGACGCTGGCCGATCAGCACGGCGTGCGGCAACTGACTGCGGGTGCCGTACCCCGGCGTGCGGCCAGTCATCCGACGGACGGCGCGATGCCCGTTCCCGGCTGGCTGCGCGAAGCCCGCTGGACCGGGATCGCGCAGGCCGCCGAGGGTGATGCGGCGGCGGCCTCGGGCGGGGGGGTGGTCATTGCCACCGAAGAAGGTCCGCACGGCTTGCGGCGGGCGCGGCTGGGGCATTTGCTGGGCGACCGCGAGGTCCATTCCCGCGACAGTTTCATTGCCGCGCAACTGGATGTGGTCAGCCCCGCCGCCCGCACCCTTCTGCCGGTCGTTGGCGCGGATTTGTGGTTCACGGGCGAACCCGCTGCCGCCGGAACCCCCGAACGGCAGCGGCAGGATGCGCTGGATCTGATGGCCGAATGGGGTGGCGAGATGAACGAGCATTTGCCCGAACCGCTGATCTATGCGGCCTGGATACGCGCGCTTCAGGACCGCCTGATCCGGGACGAGCTGGGGCCGCTGGCCGACGATATCACCCAGCTTTATCCGGGGTTTCTTGAGGCGGTGTTCCGCAACCGCAATGGCGCGGCGCGCTGGTGCGACATCGTGCAAAGCGCCCCGGTCGAGGATTGCACGACCATCGCCCGGCAGGCGCTTGACCGCGCGATTCTGGATCTGACCGACCGTTTTGGTCCGCAGGTCGAAAGCTGGCGTTGGGGCGATGTGCATCAGGCGCGGCAGAATCATCCGGCACTGGCGCGGATGACCGGGCTTGGCTGGGTGGTGAACCTGATCCAGCCCGTGTCGGGGGGCGACATGACGGTCGCCCGCAGCGGCCTGATGGGGCGGGGTTCCAATCCTTATCAGGTAGTTACGGGCGCATCCTATCGCGGAGTCTATGATCTGGCGGACCCCGACAGTTCGGTCTTCGTGATCTCGACCGGGCAGTCCGGGCATCCCCTCTCGCGGCATTACGACGACCTGTCCGATCTGTGGCGGAGGGGCGAATATATCGGCATGTCGCTGGACCCGGAACTGGCGCAGGCCGCCGCCGTGGGCGTGACGACTCTGCTGCCTGCGACGCCTTAGCACGGCACCGCATCCGGGAAAACAATTGGTCAGCAAGCGCGACCTGTTGATACGCGGCGCAGTCTGCCTATCTTGTGCAATGGCAACATAGCGGGGCACAGGATGGCGGCTGATCTTTACGCGGCACTGGGACTGACGAAATCCGCCAGCGAGGCCGAGATCAAGAAGGCTTATCGCAGGATCGCCAAGGCTGATCATCCCGATCTGAACCCTGACCCGGCGGCGACAGGGCGGTTCAAGGCGGCCTCGGCGGCCTATGACATCCTGAAGGATCCTGAACAGCGCCGCCGCTATGACGCGGGCGAAATCGACGATCAGGGGCAGGAACGTCCGCAGCGCCGATACTACCGCGACCATGCCGAGGCGGCAGGCAACCCCTATGCGCAGGGTTATGGTTTCGAACAGGATCCTGACCTGTCCGGGGTGTTCTCGGATCTGTTCGGACAGCGGGCGGGCGGGTTCCGGCAGGGCGCGCAGGGCCGCGATTTCGATCTGCGAGGGCAGGATCACCGGTTTCACCTTGAGGTCGATTTCATGACCGCCGCGCGCGGCGGCAAGGCCCGCATCACCCTGCCGGAAAGTGACAATCTGGAGGTCGCGATCCCGAAGGGCGCATATGAGGGCCAGACCATCCGGCTGAAGGGCAAGGGCGGTCCGGGCCTTGGCAAGGGTGGGCCGGGGGACGCCTATCTGACGCTGAGCATCGGCCGGCATCCCGAATTTCGTCGCGAAGGAAATGACATCTTCCTGACCCTGCCGATCACCCTGGACGAGGCGGTTCTGGGCGCGCGGATTGCCACGCCCACCATTGACGGCCCGGTCAATCTGACGATTCCGAGGGGCGCAAGCTCGGGGCAAAAGCTGCGGCTGCGCGGGCGCGGCGTCAATGGCGGGGATCAGCAGGTGGAACTGAAGGTCGTCATGCCGCCCGAAATCGACGAGGATCTGGTGGCATTCATAGAAGAGTGGCGCAAGACACATCACTATGATCCGCGCGTCCGCATGCAGATGGGGGGATAGGGCCATGACGCAGTATTATTCCGCAACCGAGGTCATCACGCTGATCGACGATCTGACCGAACCGCGCCTGCACACCTTCCTGCGCGCCCGCATCGTCCAGCCGGTCGAGACGCCGCAGGGCCCCGGCTATCGCGAGGCGGATCTGGCGCGGCTGCAACTGCTTTGCGATCTCAGTGAAAGCTATGATCTGCCCGAGGATTCGCTGCGCATGGTCATGTCTCTGGTCGATCAGTTGAACACGATGCGCGGCGACATGCGGGCCTTGATGCAGGCGATCGCTTCGGAACCCGACGAGGTGCGCAGCCGCATCCACCGCTCGGTTCATGTGCTGCGACATCGCCGGGTGACGCGTTGATCACCGAGGTCGAGGATTATTTCACCAGCGGCTGCGGGCGCTGTGCGCGCTTTGCGACGCCGGATTGTTCTGCGCGGCAATGGACCGCCGGGTTGACCCGTCTGCGCCGCATCTGTCTGGATGCGGGGTTGACCGAAACGCTGAAATGGGCGCATCCCTGCTATACCCATCGGGGCCGCAATATCGCCATTCTGGGTGCCTTCCGCAGTGATTTCCGCATCACGTTTTTCAACGCAGAGCTGCTTGCGGATCCGGATGGCCTGCTTGAAAACGCCGGACCGGGTGCCCGCCATGGCAGCGTGATCCGATTTGACGAAAATGATCGGGCGGCTGCGACCGGGGCGGCGATCCGCGCTTTTCTGCAACAGGCGATGCGCCATGCCGAATCCGGCCTCAGGCCAGCCCGGCGGGTGACAGAGGAACCCGAAATGCCGCCGGAACTGATCTGCGCATTGAAGGCCGATGCCCGGCTTGCCCAAGCCTTCGCCGCTTTGACGCCGGGACGGCGGAAAAGCTATGTGCTGGCCGTGGCAGAGGCACGCAAGCCCGAAACCCGCACGACCCGGATCGCGAAATTTCGCGACCGGATCCTGTCGGGCAAGGGCGCGACCGGACGTTAGCGGCAGTCGGCCCGCCTGCCGTTCCACATTTGCAGGCGCGTGATCGTATGACCCAAATCCCTCTTCTTTTCCCCTATCGCCAGATCTCGCTGTTCACGCCCGGAGCGATTTCGGGGTGGTCTCCGATGTGAAAGCGCGGGTTCTGGCCAGCCCTGCGCTGACGCAGGAAATCGCGGGTCACATAACTGACGGTTCCAGACAGCGCGACGATGGCGACAAGGTTGATCGTGGCCATCAGCCCCATGCTGGCATCGGCAAAGTCGAACACTGTCGTCACAGCCTGCACCGCGCCCCAGATGACCATGGCCAGCGCGGCGATCCGCAGCGTCAGGATTCCGACCGCGCCCCCGCCCAGATAGACCACCGCATTCTCGGCATAGGAATAGTTGCCGATGATCGAGGTGAAGGCGAAGAAAAAGATCGCGATGGCGATGAAATGGCCGCCTGAGGATCCGAAATGATAGACCAGCGCGGCTTGCGTCAGGTTCACGCCGGTCAGCTCGGCGGAGGGCACGACATCGGCCAACAGGATCATGACCGCCGTGGCCGTGCAGACCATCAGCGTATCAATGAACACGCCAAGAGCCTGCACGAATCCCTGCGACGAGGGATGGTGCGGATCGGGCGCGGCAACTGCGGCGATATTCGGGGCCGAACCCATGCCCGCCTCGTTGGAAAACAGCCCGCGCTTGATGCCGTTCATGGCCGCCGCGATTACCCCGCCCGCAACGCCGCCCACCGTCTCTTGCAGGCCAAAGGCCGATCTGACGATCCCGGTCAGGATGCCCGGCACCTCGCCGAGATTGGTGATCATCACGATCAGCGCTGCAAGCAGATACAGCCCGGCCATCGCCGGGACGACCTTTTCGGCCACTCGCGCGATCTGCGGAATACCGCCAAAGATGATGAACCCGGCCAGCGCAGCCAACGCGACGCCGACAATCACCTTGTTGATCCCGAAGGACGCCTGTACCGCGCCCGCAATCGAATTGGCCTGCACCGCGTTAAAGACCAGCCCGAACGAGATCAGCAGCGAAACCGAAAACAGCGAGGCCAGCCAGGGCTGTTTCAGCCCCTTCGCGATATACATCGCCGGCCCGCCGCGATACATGCCGCCGGGACCATGCACCTTGTAAAGCTGCGCCAGCGTCGATTCGGCATAGGCCGTGGCCATGCCGACCAGCGCGACCATCCACATCCAGAAGATCGCCCCCGGCCCGCCAAGCGTCAGCGCGACGGCCACGCCAGCGATATTCCCCGTGCCCACCCGGCTGGCCAGACTGACGGTCAGCGCCTGAAAGGGGGAAATCCCGTCCCTGTCCATGTCGCGCGAACCGACGACACAGCGCCACATCTCGGGGAAATGCAGGATTTGGATAAAGCCAAGGCGGATGGTGAAGTATAATCCGACCGCCAGCAGACCATAGATCAGAATATAACCCCAGAAAACCGTATTCAGAAATTCGATGATCGTGCCCATGCAGTCGATCCCTTGTCAGTTGATCACGCCGTCACAGTGCCACCGTATCAGCAGATGCAACCGGACAAACCCGAAAAATGAACAAGGGTTCCCGACCGGCGAAACAAAGTCATGCTGGCGGGGCCAGGCACGACCCTATTCCGCCACCCGCAGGCGAGGCGTCACATTCAGCCAGACCCCGCCATGCGGGCGCAGGGTCAGGATCAGCCGTGGTTCGGGCGCACGACCCGGAATCGCCTCGAACCGGAACCGCGCCAGCAGCGTAGACAGCACGATGATCGCCTCTTGCATGGCGAAACCGGCGCCGATGCAGATCCGCGGGCCGGCGCCGAAGGGCAGAAAGGCATAGCGGTCGGGCGTGGTCTCGAAGCGGTCGGGATCAAAGGAATCCGGCCTGTCCCACAGGACATGATTGCGGTGCAGCGCATAGATCGGCAGCATGATCGTATCGCCGCGCCGCACCTCGCGCCCGCATAACTGGTCCGCCGCCAGCGCGGTGCGCGACAAAAAGGCCGCCGGGGGATAAAGGCGCAACGTCTCGTTCACGACCCGCGCGATATAGGGCATCGCAGGAATATCATCGGGCCGGGCCACGCGCCCGCCCAGAACGCCGCGTGCCTCGGCTGCGGCGCGTTCCTGGACACGCGGATCGAAGGCACAGAGATACAATGCCCAGGCCAGGGTCAGGGCCGTCGTCTCGTGTCCGGCAACGATGAAGGT
>NZ_JBKEBL010000109.1:0-8639 GCF_047973135.1 Paracoccus sp. (in: a-proteobacteria) | reverse complement strand
AAGGAACTCAGCTATATCCACGCCGAGGGCTATGCCGCAGGCGAACTGAAACACGGCCCTATCGCCCTGATCGACCGCGATGTCCCGGTGATCGTGGTTGCCCCGCATGACGCGCTGTTCGACAAGACCATCTCGAACATGCACGAGGTCATGGCCCGCCACGGCCAGATCCTGCTGCTTTCGGACGAGCAAGGTATCGCCGAGGGCAGCGAAGGCACCCGCGCCACGCTGAAAATGCCCTCTGGCGGCGGCGCCTTCCGGCCGATTCTCTATACCGTCCCCATCCAGTACCTCGCCTATCACACGGCCGTCGCCAAAGGCACCGACGTGGACCAGCCCCGCAACCTGGCGAAATCGGTGACGGTAGAGTGAATGGCGGGGTGTGGAGTTATACCTGACGACTTTCTTTTGATTGTGCTGTCAGGCTATAACCATTTGATTTTACGCTGATGCTGCGCCAATTGATCATCATATTGGCTTCCGTCAGCTATATTGGTAAGCCTCGGGATGGTCCAGAACGTCCTGCGCCAGTATCGAAAGATCGATTTTGCGGGGGTGCCCCTCGCGTGTCGCCTTGGGCGCAGGCGACTTCGCCCATCGCGTCAAACTGGCAACCCCGACAGAAAAACGCGTCGCGGTCTGGGCAAAAGTCAGCCCTTCCTTCTCGCGAACGGACAGGACGTGGCGGCGGAAATCAAGCGAATAGGCCATGACGCAGCGCGCCGGCGAAGGTCTGGGTCTGCCAGTGGCCGAAGGGCGCGGGATCGACAAGGCGCTGCCCACGCGATGCGCTCAGGTACGCCGTTCCGTGCCGGCAATGAAGGCATCCAGTTCGGCGCGGGTGCCTGCGCCCTCCATCGGGCCGCGCCGGGTGACGTTGCGAGCACCGGCGGCGCAGGCATAGGTCAGCGCGGTTTCCACCGGCAGGCCGAGGCGGCGGCTGGCGACATAGGCGCCGCCGAAGCAATCGCCCGCACCGGTCGGATCGGTCTCATCAACGGCAAAGGCCGTCGTGTCCACGCGGCCCCTCAAGTCGTCTGTGTCGTGGCCGAACCATGTCGCCCCGCGCGCCCCGCGCTTTAGCACGATCTCACCGACGCCCATCCGGAACAGCCTGTCGATGGCTGCGGCCTCGCCGGTGACGCCTGCGGCGCGTTCCAGTTCGTCGCCCGAGGGCAACAGCAGATCGGCCTGCGCAATCAGCCGGTGAAAGCGGTCCTCGATCCCGGCGCTGTCGTGCAGCTCCTTGCGCAGGTTGGGATCGACCGAAATCGATCCGCCGCGCGCCTTGACGATGCCGACCGCCCTGTCGATCACTTCGCGCGCGCCTGGCATGGCCAGCGCGGTGCCCATGACATGCAGGTGCCCGGCGCGTGCGACGGCTGCCTGAACGGCGTCGGTCCAGCCAAAGCGGGCGGCGGCCGAGGTGGCGATGTTATAGACGAAATCCCGGCTGCCATCGTGGCGATAGCGGACAAAGGCGCTGCCGGTCGGAAATTCGGGGTCGATGGCGATGGCCGAGACATCGACCCCGTCCCGCCGCAGCCGGTCCAGGTTGAGCCGCCCGAAATCGTCATCCCCCACCGCGCCGATCATTGCCGCATCGCAGCCCATCCGCCCGCATTGGTCGATAAAGATCGCCGGTGCGCCACTGGGATAGGGGCCGGTCAGCGGTTGCGCGTCCAGAAAACCGTCGCCGATGGTGGTTGCCATGATCTCGACCAGGATCTCGCCGACGGTGAGGGTCGGGCCAAGCGTGTGGGGGGACAGGGGCAGGGTGGTCATTCGGGTTGTCCTTTCGTCGCGGCGGAACCGGCGGGGGCATCGCCCTCGGGTGCCGGGCCGCCCGTGGACAGAAAGCGCTGGTGCAGCAGGCAGGCCACGCCGAAGGCGGATCCGTATCCGGCATTGTCGTCGGTCGCGATCCGGGGCAGCGGAAAGTCGATGGACCGGATCGCCGCCATATGCGCCGCGACGCGGGCCGGGACGAGAGGGTACAGCATCGCGACCGAGCCGCCCAGAACGATGCGCTCGGGATCCAGTACCCTGCATGCCTGCACCAGCGCCCGTGCCAGATGGCGCGACCAGTCCTCGGCGATGGTGACGGCGCGGGGTTCGCGGTCGGCGACATCGGATAACAGTTCAGCAAGGCCCGCGTCATAGCGGCCGGTTGCCGTGCGATAGCCGCTGACAAGCGCCTCGCGCCCGATCAGTTGTTCAAGGCTGGCATGGTCGCTGTCGCGCATCAGCAGATGGCCGATTTCGCCCGCAAGGCCGTGGCCGCCGCGAAACAGCTTTCCGTCGATCAGGATACCCCCGCCGATGCCGGATTCCATCAGCAGGAACAACGTGACCCCGCCCGCGCCGTGACGATAGCCATCGCCAAAGGCAAAGGCATTGGCGTCGTTTTCGATCATGACCGGCACGCCGACGGGCAGGGCCGCCCGGACGATTTCCGTCAGGTCCAGGTCGCGCCAGCCGATCAGCGGGGCAAGGCTGACGCTGCCATCGGGTCCGATATGCATCGGGGCCGAGACGCCGACGCCCCGGCAACGGGCAATCCGGTCCGGTTCCATCGGGCTGAAGGCAAGACCCACCGCCTGCGCCACGACCTCGTCCACGGGCATCGCGGTCGTATCCAGCGGCAGGCTGCGGTTTCGGGTGACGCGGGCGCACAGGTCGATTTCCACCGCCGAGACATGTTCAACCCCGATCTCGATCCCGATGAAACAGGCAGCATCGGGGACCAGTTCCAGCAGGATTCCGGGCCGCCCGGCGCGCTGCGTGTCGGTCCGGCCGGGGGTGGGGGTTTCGACCTCGCGCACCAGTCCGCTTTGGGTCAGCGCGCCGGCGATCTGGCCCAATGACGACCGGTTCAGCCGCAACCGGCGGGCAAGTTCGGCACGGCTGAGACGCCCCTCGGCATGCAGGCTTTGCAGCGCGGCGGTGACATTTTGCTGCCGGATACGGCGGGGCGAACTGCCCGCCCCGTCAGGGACGCGCATTCGTGGCGCGACGGCGGCGGGCCTCGTCCATCTTGCGGCGGATGAAGGCCATGGCGTGAACGGCCAGCGGGTCGTTTTCCGTCCAGGTGTCGCGCCAGATCGCACAGGCCAGCGACAGCGCCTCATCCACCACGGCGACCGAAAAGCTTTCGAACACGATGTCGCGCTGATAGTCGATGTCCAGCAACGCGTCGAAGATCAGGTCGAAATTGATGACCCCGTCGCCCAGATAGCCGCGATTGCTTTCACCGATATGGAAATAGCCGATCCTGTCACCTGCCAGGCGGATCGCGGCGGCGGGGTTCGCCTCTTCGATATTCATGTGGAACGTGTCCAGATGCAGGCGGACATGGTCGGATCCGGTCTCGTCGATGAATTTCAGGCCCTGCGCGGTGGTGTTCAGCAGGTTGGTTTCAAATCGGTTCACGACCTCAAGCACCAGATCGACATTCGCGGCCTTTGCGATTTCGGCGGTGCGGGCGATGGCGCGGACGCTGTTGTCCCAGCCGCGCTGCGTCGGCTGGCGGTTGTATTTGGTATGCGCCGAATACAGGATGCCGCCCAGCTTGTTGCCGCCGATATCGCGCACCGCCCGCACCGCATCGGCCAGCATCGCCTCGCCCGCGGCGACGGTCGCCGGATCCTCGGCCGAGACGTCCTTGTCCAGCGGCAGGCCCATGGTGACGCCGATTTCAACATCCAGCGACTGCGCCAGACGCGCCAGACGGTCCAGGTCGAATTTCTCGGGGCGCAGATAGGCGAATTCGATGGTGCGATAACCATGCTCTGCGGTCTTGTTCAGGGCCATTTCCAGCCCTTCCTGCGTCTGCCCGCCAGTCCAGACGAATGAGTGAATTCCCAGCCTTCCCATAAGTTCCTCCGGATATGCCGCACCATTCGTATGCTGTAACAACAAATACAGGTGATTTGCGGCGGACCGTTCCGCCGATGCCCTGCGGCAACGTCACAAAGCGACAATACCAACACAGTCTGCCAAATTTGCTGCGTGTCAATACAAATATTGCGGAAATTTCGTGTCAACCGGGGTGGAGGTCGTAAAAAACAACTGGATTATCGTCCTTACAAATGTATCATCCGAATGATTGCGGGGTAAGGAAAGCGGGGTCTGCCCATCGGGGCGGCCCGCTCAGGAGGGGAATGATGACGCTTGAAAAATTCCGGCTGGACGGCAAGATCGCACTGATCACCGGCGGCAATCGCGGGATAGGTCTGGCCATCGCACAACTTTTCACCGAGGCGGGCGCGTCCTGCATGCTGGTCAGCCGGTCGCGGACCGAGGGGTTGCAGGCGCTGCTGGACGACCATCCCGATCAGGTCGCATGGATGCAGGCCGATGTGAACGATACCGATGCGCCCGGACTGATGGTCAAGGCGACGCTGGACCGGTTTGGCCGACTGGATGTGCTGGTCAACAATGCGGGCATCGCCGATAACGGCGATTTCCACGATTTCGACGATGCGCGGCTGAAGGCGATCATGGACACCAACCTGATGGCCCCGTTCCGCATCGCGCGCGCGGCGGTCCGGCCGATGCTGGAACAGGGTGGCGGGTCCATCGTCAATATCGGTTCGATTTCGGGCTATGTCGCCAATACGCCGCAATTGCAGGTCGCCTATAATGCCTCGAAGGCGGCGGTTCATCAGATGAGCACAGTCATGGCCTTTGAATATGCCGGGCGGGGGATCCGGGTGAACGCGCTGGCGCCGGGCTATGTCATTTCCGACATGACGGCGGGAGGGATCGCCAATGAGGAATGGAACAAGGTCTGGACCGAGAACACGCCGATGGGCCGCTTTGCCCGGCCCGAGGAAATGGCGACCTGCGCGCTGTTTCTGGCATCCGACGCGGCCAGCTATGTGACCGGCGCGGTGCTGGTCGCCGATGGCGGTTATCTGACACGATAGGGGGAAGACATGGGCGAAAGCTTGCAGGGAAAGACCGCGCTGATCACCGGCGCGGCATCCGGGATCGGACTGGCGACGACACGGGCGCTGATTTCGGCGGGCACGCGGGTCGTCATGGCCGACCGCGACCGCGCCGCGCTGGACAGGCTGACGGCGGAACTGGGCGAGGGCGCGGTTGCGCAAGTGACCGATCTTCTGGATGCCGAAAGCTGTGCGGCGATGGTACCCGAGGCACTGGCCAAGGTGGGCCAGATCGACATCCTGCATTGCAATGCGGGCACCTATATCGGCGGCGATCTGGCCGAAACCGACGCAGCCACCATTGATCGCATGCTGAATCTGAACGTCAATGCCGTGATGAAAAACGTCCACGCCGTCATTCCGCATATGACCGGGCGTGGCACGGGCGACATTATCGTCACCTGTTCGGTCGCGGGCCATTCCGCGATCTCGTGGGAGCCGGTCTATTCCGGTTCGAAATGGGCGATCACCTGCTTTGTCCAGACCATGCGGCGGCAGCTTAACAAGCATGGCATCCGTGTGGGCCAGGTCTCGCCCGGTCCGGTGATTTCGGCGCTGCTGGCGGACTGGCCCGAGGAAAACCTGAGAAAGGCAAAGGAATCCGGCAGCCTGATCGAACCGGCCGAGGTCGCCGATGCCGTCCTTTACATGCTGACCCGTCCGCGCAATGTCACCATCCGCGACATGATCGTCCTGCCGACGAATTTCGACGTCTGAGGCGGTCATGGGCGATTTCGACGGGCTGACCGTCCTGGTCACGGGCGCGGCGGGCGGCATCGGGCAGGCCATGGCCGAGTGCTTTGCGGCGGCTGGTGCGCGGCTGGCGCTGGTCGATGTGAAGGATGCGGGCGATCTGGCCGCAGGGCTTGGCCCGCAGCACCGTGCCTTTACGCTGGATCTGGCCGATCCGCAGGCGATTGCCGATATGGTGCCGCAGATCGGCGACGATATGGGCATCGACGTGCTGATCAACAATGCCGGTCTGGGCATCGTCTTTCCGGGCGCGGAAACCCGCATCGCCGACTGGGACGCGACCATGGCCATCAACCTGCGCGCGCCCTGGCTGATGGCCTCGGCGGCGCTGCCCTTTCTGAAACGCTCGGGTCGGGGACGGGTGATCAATATCTCGTCCCAGGCGGGGGTGATTGCCATCGACGAACACGCGGCCTATGGGGCCAGCAAGGCGGGGCTGAACCTGCTGACCAGGGTGCTGGCGGTGGAATGGGCGGGCTTTGGCATCACTGTCAACGCCATCGCGCCCACAGTGGTAGAGACGCCGATGGCGCTGGTCGGTTGGGCGGGCGAAAAGGGCGAACAGGCCCGCCGCGATATCCCCGTGGGCCGATTTGCCCGCCCGTCCGAGGTGGCGGCGGCAGCGCGCTATCTGGCATCGGATCAGGCGGGGATCGTCACGGGCGAGGTGCTGATGACCGATGGCGGTTATTCGGTGCGCTAAGCGTTACCTGTCGCCTGTCCGGCCCCGGCGGGGCCTGTGTCAGCCCGAGCGCCGGACAGGCAAGGGTTGCGCAGGTGGAAAGGGGGCGCGGGCCGGGCAAAGCCCGACCCGCCCGCTGCCGCCCGGCCGGGCGCGCGCTTCGCGCACAGCCGGTCTGTCGTGGCAACGGCCCCGAGAACAGAACGTTCCGGAAAACCGGCTGTGCGTAACAGGGCCCTTTTTGCATCGGGTCGAAGCGCAGTTCCTGCCCGGAATTAAACGGGCAAGCCATGCCGGCCCGCTGGCTGGAACGGATATGGCCCTCATCGAAAGGGGTCAACCTTCCGGGCCGCCGGTGCAAATGCGCGGGCCGGGCAGGTTATCCCGCATGGCTTGCATCAGGCATCCCGCGCCGACCCGAGGCCGGATCTGCCGTGCGACCTTCGCCACCGGGTGCATGATGGTCCGCCGCAGGCTTTTGCAGGGGGTCCGGGGGGCGCACAGCCCCCCCGGCCATCGCGGGACGCAAATCCTCCGGCGGTGACGTCACACGACGAACCCCGGCAATACCCGGCGGTGGTGTAAAAGCGATCGCCCGGCGGGCGGTTTGCCGCTGGCCCGGCACGCTTTGCGCTTGATTCGGGCCGGGTCTGCCGTTCAGCCGTCGCCAGCATCAGCGTAAGATCAAATGGTTATAGCCTGACAACATAATCAAAAGAAAATCGTCAGGCTATATCCGCGCCTTCGGCCATCACGAACAGTCAGCCTTCAGGGCCGTTGTTCTCAGACGTCCAGTTCCTCGACGAAACGGGCGTTTTCCTGGATATATTCGAAGCGCAGTTCCGGCTTTTTGCCCATCAGCCGTTCGACCAGATCGCCGGTTTCGCCGCCTTCGTCATCGTCGATGCTGACCCGGATCAGCTTGCGCGTTTTCGGGTTCATGGTCGTGTCCTTCAGATCCTTGGCGTCCATTTCGCCCAGACCCTTGAACCGCTGCACGTCGATCTTGCCCTTGCCGCCCAGACCCTTCGCCAGCATCCGCTCTTTTTCGGCGTCGTCGGCGACATAGATGCGATGCGCGCCCTGTGTCAGCCGGTACAGTGGCGGGCAGGCCAGATACAGATGGCCCTTGTCGATCAGGGGCCGCATCTGGGTGAAGAAGAATGTCATCAGCAGGCTGGCGATATGGGCGCCGTCCACATCGGCATCGGTCATGATGATGACCTTGTCATAGCGCAGGTCATCGACATTGAAGCGCGAGCCCATGCCGACCCCAAGTGCCTGACACAGATCGTTGATCTCGGCATTCGATCCCAGTTTCGAACTGGCCGCGCCCAACACGTTCAGAATCTTGCCCCGCAACGGCAACAGCGCCTGTGTGGTCCTGTCGCGTGCCATCTTGGCCGAGCCGCCCGCGCTGTCACCCTCGACGATGAACAGTTCGGTCCCGTCACGGGTGCCGGTCGAACAATCGACCAGCTTGCCGGGCAGGCGCAGCTTTTTCGTAGCCGATTTCCGGGCCGTTTCCTTTTCTTGCTTGCGGCGCAGCCGTTCCTCGGCGCGCAGCACCAGGAAATCGAGGATCGCACCCGCCGATTTCGTGTCGGCGGCCAGCCAGTTGTCGAAATGGTCGCGCACGGCGTTTTCGACCAGCCGCTGTGCCTCAGAGGTGGCCAGCCGGTCCTTGGTCTGGCCGACAAATTCCGGTTCGCGGACAAAGCAACTGACCAGCGCGCAGCCCCCCGTCAGCAGATCCTCGCGGGTGATCTGGGCGGTTTTCTTGTTGCTGACCCTTTCGCCATAGGCACGCACGCCTTTCAGGATCGCGGCCCAGAACCCGGCCTCATGCGTGCCGCCCTCGGGGGTGGGGACGGTATTGCAATAGGACTGGATAAAGCCGTCGCGCGACGGCGTCCAGTTGATCGCCCAGTCCACCTTGCCCGGCGTGTTGAACTTTTCCCTGAAATCGACCGTGCCGGCAAAGGGCCGGTCGGAATAGGCGGTCGCGCCGTTCAGCGTTTCTGACAGGTAATCGGCCAGACCGCCGGGAAAGTGGAACACGGCCTCGCGCGGGGTTTCGCCATCGTCGATTTCCGATTTCCAGCGAATCTCGACGCCGCTGAACAGATAGGCCTTGGATTTTACCATCCTGATCAGCCGCGCGGGCTTGAAGCGGTGATGACCGAAGATATCTTCATCGGCATGGAAGGTCACGGTGGTGCCGCGCCGGTTGGGGGCCGCGCCGATCTTTT